>JBCAZE010000274.1:0-2100 GCA_039700805.1 Pseudomonadota bacterium
CACGCTACTGGCAGTGTCCTACATCTGGTATCTGTACAGAGACCTACCGGTGTTTTCTCACCCGATGACCTTACCCAACATGCTCGGCACGATGTTGGTGGTCTCATTCGCAGCGTACAACTACGTCAAGCAACGCCAACGCAAAGAGCTCGAGCTCACGCGAACACTGGAGTTGGCGCAACAAGCGGAACACGATGCCCGCATCGCGAGAGAAGCGACCACCCGCTTCCTCGGTTCGATGAGTCATGAACTGAGAACGCCGCTGACCAGCATCGCTTTGTCGGCTGAGGTACTCGAGGAGAAACTCAAGCACACGGACGACGCGCATTGGCCTGCCAATATTCAAGCCAGCACCCGATCGTTACTCCTTTTGCTGAACGACATCTTGAGCCTTGCACGAAGTGATGTCGGACAAGGTGCACGTACCAGAACACCGTTTCGCATTGCGTCGATCCTCGAGAGCGTCCGCGCGATCACATTCCCATTGGCGACCGCGAAGCGCGTCAATCTGTTTATCGGTGCGATGCCTGGCACGCCCTCACGCTGGGTCGGGGAGGAAGATCGGTTGAGGCAAGTTCTCATCAACCTTCTGAACAATGCGTTACAACATGCACATGCTCGGCACGTGTGGCTCATCGTCGAACCCAACGGTAACGATCTCTGTTTTTCCGTCGGCGATGATGGGTGTGGGATACCTGAAGAGGTGCATCGTGAGATTTTTCAGCCGTTTGTGCGTGGTCCGGCGGGTGAGGATAACGAGAATGGCTCGGGCTTAGGGCTGGCGATCTCGGGCGGCTATCTTCGCACGATGAATAGCGAACTCACACTCGAGTCAGCACCTGGCGCTGGCGCATTATTTGGCTTCACACTCAAAGACGGAAACATCGATGGCCAGACGCTGGTGCAACAATTTCCGGCGCGACGGGGTTGGCCGAAAGCGCTTGGGATCGACGGTGAATCGGTGCAAGGCTTGCTGTGGGCGCGTGCATGGCTGCAGGCGTGGGGAATTGCCGAAGCGAATCAAGCAGACGCCTGTTTCGTCGTTGACGCGCATGGCAGCCAAACCGGCTCAGTGAGTGAATTCGTGCGCCAACTGTCTCGCATGGGTGAAGACGAGCAGATAGTGGACGTACTAGATCCGCCGGAAGCAACCGCGTTAGACAGCCATATGCACTGCGTGATCTGCGATGACGATGCACGGATCCTAGACGTACTCGCAGCACGTCTAAAGCTCGCGGGACATAAAACGACCTGCTTCGCGTCAACCGAAGAGATGTTGCGGTTTACGGCGACTCATCCCGTCGACGTGATCATCCTCGACTTGCACTTTAAAACAGGATCCGGTCTTGATGCGTTGCGAGAAATTCGTGAACGCGACGCACCCCACTGCTTCGTCCCAATCTGCATGCTGAGCGGCGCACTCGACGAGCGACACGCGTGTATGAAAGCGGGCGCCAATGCTTATCTTTTTAAGCCGGCGAGCGGCGCCGAGTTATTGGACACGATTCATCGCATCACCGAAGAACAGAAAATGCTGACGGCCTAACCCCATCAACTGGTCGTGAATAAGCGCCACCAGGTATGTGTCAGCAACGCGATCAGCAAAACGCTTGCGACCAAAAATGAGAAAAAGCGCGCGACCACTGGGGCACTGGATACTTGAATCAGTGAGTGGATGACGCGGCAGATGACATAGCCCCAGGCAAGCAACCAAGCCGCACTGCTGCCGCCGACCGTTAGCGCGATGAACAACATCAAAGCGTAAAACAGCGTTGGCTGTTCGTGTAAGTGGTTGTAGTTCTCCGCGACCGAACGCACGCGAGCGGGGAGCTTCTGCTTCCAGTCGCTATCATGATTACGCGCTTTGTTGGGATGGATGCGGGCGGCTTTCATTGCCGGAATACGCGTCATGTAGAGCGCAAACCACATCACAACGGTCCATGAAATCAGCACAAGTACCGGCGTCAGAAATTGCGTATTAGCCATAGGTTCGCCCTCGATCGGTTCTGGAACGCAACGGAGTATACCGGTAACCGTTTCAGACGACAGTCAACGCCACCGGATCTTAAGACCCGGTGGCGTGACAGTAGACTTAGCGCG
>JBCAZE010000134.1:0-8622 GCA_039700805.1 Pseudomonadota bacterium
ACTCTGGTCGATCTTGGATACCCGGTGTTAGCTGGGATGTCGCGTAAATCGATGATCGGAGAGATAACGGGTAAAGCGGTCGATCAACGATTGATCGGTAGCGTAACGCTGGCCACTTTGGCGGTACAATACGGCGCGCGCATCGTGCGCGTTCACGACGTCGCAGAGACCCAGGAGGCGTTGGCGATACTAACGCACGGATGGCCACCAACTAATGAGAATAAAAGCTAAGGGCAACGAGCATGGGTAGAAAATTCTTCGGGACGGATGGGGTACGCGGCCGTGTTGGCCAAACGCCGATGACGGCGGATTTCGCGCTCCGACTAGCAGGGGCGGCAGCAAGGGTGTTAGTGCCCGACGGTGGCAGTGTCGTGATTGGTAAGGACACTCGCGTTTCTGGATACATGTTTGAGGCCGCGCTAGAAGCAGGATTTACTGCAGCAGGCGTGGACGTATTGATGCTCGGTCCTTTGCCGACACCGGGCGTTGCGCATATCACCAGAAAGTTTGACGCGGATCTCGGCGTCATGATCAGTGCGTCCCATAATCCGTTCTACGACAATGGCATCAAATTTTTCGATGGCAATGGCAGCAAGTTATCGGATGAGGTTGAACTCAAAATCGAGGCGCTCCTACAAGCGCCGTCACTAACTCGCGAATCGTCAGAACTCGGGTTTGCGAAGCGCATTGATTCGGCGCGTCAGCTCTACATTGAGTATTGTCTGAACAGTGTTGATCCTTCGATGACGCTTGATGGCATGAAGATCGTCCTCGACTGCTCAAATGGCGCTGCTTTTAAGATTGCGCCTCGAGTCTTGAGTGCACTCGGTGCGAATGTGATCCCGATTGGTTGTTCTCCGAATGGACGAAACATCAATGAGGGTTGCGGTTCGACGCAGCCCGAGTTGTTGTGTCAGACGGTTAGAGGTGTCAACGCAGATCTCGGTATCGCGCTCGATGGCGACGGCGATCGTGTGTTGATGGTGGATGCCGACGGTAACATCGTCGACGGTGACCAGCTGATCTATATCGTTGCGATGGGTCGTTATCGGGTCGGTGAATTGAAAGGACCCGTGGTCGGAACCGTCATGAGCAACCTAGGGCTGGAGCGAAAGCTTGGCGAGCAGGGCATCGATTTCGTACGTGCGAAAGTCGGCGATCGTTACGTCATGGCGGAGCTAAAGAAGCATGAGGGCGTCATCGGTGGCGAGACCTCTGGGCATATTATTTGTTTGGATCGTGCGACAACCGGTGACGGCATGGTGTCAGCGTTGCAATTGCTCGAGATTATTCGGGGCAGCGGCAAATCGTTGTCAGAACTGGCCGCCGAAATGCCGCTCTATCCACAAGTGCTGATCAACGTCAAAGTCGCTGAGCGATTCGATGTTGATAGCAACACGGCAATCAGTGAAGCGCGCGCGGCTATAGAGCAGCGCCTCGGCGATCGAGGTCGTATTGTGTTGCGAGCTTCGGGGACGGAGCCTTTGATTCGGGTCATGGTCGAGGGTCTGGATCAGCCAGAAGTGCAGGCCGCAGCTGAAGAGCTGGCCAACGCCGTTAAGGAAGTGGCGGCCTAGCATCACCGCACCGTGACGCAATGCCATTGCCAAAATCATCAATCGCGGGTATTCTCGCCGGCTTTTCACGGCTCGATACCTGTCAACGGGAAATACTATGAGTGACGCGAGCAAACGTCAGTATCTGATCGCGGGAAACTGGAAAATGAACGGTACCATGGCGTCCAACACGGCGCTGGTGTCCGGTATTCTTTCCGGACTCAAGGCTGATTCGTCGGTGGAATATCTCGTTTGCCCGCCTGCCGCATACCTGGACAGCGTTAACAGCCAGATTGGTACCGCTGATCTAATGCTCGGTGCGCAGGATGTGTCAGAGTACGAGTCTGGCGCTTACACCGGTGAGGTGTCTGCTGAGATGCTGACGGAACTAGGGTGCCGTTACGTATTGGTCGGGCATTCTGAGCGCAGGTCGCTGTTTGGTGAGTTGAACGAACAGGTTGCGGCGAAATTTGCTGCTGCGGTGGAGGCCGGGCTGCGGCCTGTCCTTTGTGTTGGTGAAACGCTCGCACAACGGCAGGCGGAAGAGACGGAGGCGGTTGTTGAGCGTCAGCTCCTCGCTGTGACAGAGCTTGTGGGCGCGGCTGGGTTCGCGAAGGCAGTGGTTGCCTATGAGCCCGTTTGGGCGATTGGTACTGGGCAAACGGCTACGCCAGAACAAGCGCAGGCCGTACATGCGTTTTTGAGAAGTTGCATTGCAGCGCTCGATGAGGGGCTCGCAGAAAGCACGCGTATCGTTTACGGCGGTAGCATGAAAGCGACGAATGCAGCTGGATTGCTATCGATGCCGGATATTGACGGTGGACTTATTGGTGGCGCTTCGCTCGTCGCTGAAGAATTTATGGCGATCGGCACTGCTGCCGAAGCCGCTAGTTAATCAAGAAGTATTTCAAACATTATGAGTACGATGACAATCGCGTTGACCATTGCGCATTTCTTTATCTGCGTGGGTATTATTGCGCTCGTTCTAATGCAACGAGGTAAAGGCGCCGACGCCGGCGCATCATTTGGTGCGGGCGCATCCGGTACCGTGTTCGGTGCACGCGGCTCGGCTAACTTTCTCTCACGAGCCACGGCCGTGCTTGCGGCGGCTTTTTTCATCAACAGCCTTGCGTTGGCCTACCTTGCGACTCAGGGTAGTGGGGCTTCCAGTTTGGTGGACCAAGTGGAAGTCACAGAAGACGTCGCGAGCGGAGATGACGTTGACGCGTTGATAGACGATGTGCCGGCGCTTGAAGATAGCGTCGATGGTGCATTGGAAGAGGCGGGGGACGCCGCGACAGATGCTGTGGATACGGTGCTTGAAGAGGTGCCCGATTTCGCGGATGATGTGCAGCCCGCAGAGGATGCTACCGCTGACGATAGCGGCGAGTAGTCCTTAGAAGTGAATGTTTTTGCCGATGTGGTGGAATTGGTAGACACGCTGTCTTGAGGGGGCAGTAGCGCGAGCTGTGCCGGTTCGAGTCCGGCCATCGGCACCACACATTCATATCCCCGAGTCAGGGCCTCGTCATGGTCTTGTCCATGCTTACAGCTATTCCCAGACGTTTCAGTAAGCTGCTACAATATCGGGCGAACCGAGGCGCGTTTCTAGTCGTGCCGAACACAACAGCAACACCGCTTCTGCCGTTTCGGGGACGCCAGCGGCTGAGTGGTGGGTACGGGACAGTCAGATGCTTCAAAATTACTTGCCGGTGCTCATATTTCTTGGCATCGCAGCCGGTCTGGGGATTGTACTCATGACTCTCGGCTTTCTTTTCGGCCGCGGCTCAAAAGACGATGAGAAGCTTTCCCCCTATGAGTGCGGTTTCGAGGCGTTTGAAGACAGTCGAATGAAGTTCGACGTGCGCTACTACCTCGTGGCGATCCTATTCATCATTTTCGATCTCGAGATTGCTTTCCTGTTTCCCTGGGCTGTTTCGTTGGACCGCATCGGCGGGTTCGGACTACTCGCCATGGGATTGTTCCTCGCAGTATTGGTCGTCGGGTTTATCTACGAATGGAAGAAAGGGGCGCTGGAATGGGATTGAGCGCGCAGGCATCAGCCGATAATAATTTCGAGTTACCGCCAGGCAGCATTCAGAAGAAGGGTCTGGTCGTTACCAGTATCGATACGGTCGTTAACTGGGCCAGGACGGGTTCGATGTGGCCGATGACTTTCGGTCTCGCCTGTTGTGCGGTTGAGATGATGCACGCTGGTGCAGCCCGATATGACCTCGACCGTTTCGGTGTGATCTTTCGTCCGAGTCCGCGTCAATCTGATGTCATGATTGTTGCCGGTACATTGGTCAACAAGATGGCGCCCGCATTGCGTAAAGTCTATGACCAGATGCCGGAGCCTCGCTGGGTGATCTCAATGGGGTCGTGCGCTAACGGCGGCGGCTACTACCACTACTCTTACGCTGTGGTTCGCGGTTGCGATCGTGTCGTTCCTGTGGATGTGTATGTGCCGGGTTGCCCGCCGACAGCGGAAGCGCTGATGTACGGTATTTTGCAGCTTCAGAAGAAAATTCGTCGCACCAGCACGATTGCGCGGTGACCAGTATGACGAGCGAGATCCCGAAATTCCAACGTCTGGCAGAAGCGTTGCAGTCATCGTTTGAGCACGCAGAAATTGTTGCTGATCCGGCGACGCGTGAGGTGACAATGACGGTGCATCGCGACCAGCTCATCGCGGTCGCGGAGCAATTGCGCGATGACGATGCCTTTGGATTCACAACGCTGATCGACCTATGTGGTGTTGATTACCTGACCTACGGTCAAGACGAATGGAAGACAAACACAGCGACTGACTCCGGCTTTTCTCGTGGCGTGCAGCGCGACGTGATCATCGATGACGCCGATGCGTTCGCTGAAAAGCGGTTTGCCTCTGTCGTACATCTGCTGTCGATCACACACAACACCCGCCTCAGATTGCGTGTTTACACATCGCAAGAGAATCCACCGAGAGTGCCTTCACTCATCAACGTGTGGCGCTCTGCTGACTGGTATGAGCGGGAGTCCTTCGATTTGTTCGGGATTATCTATGAAGGGCACCCGGACCTGCGCCGCTTGCTGACAGACTATGGCTTTATCGGCCATCCGTTCCGTAAGGACTTCCCGTTGTCCGGCAATGTCGAGGTGCGGTACGACGCTGAGAAAGGTCGGGTCGCTTACCAACCAGTATCCATTGAATCACGCACCCTGGTCCCGCGGGTGATTCGTGACGACAACCGTTATGAAGAAGCATTGAAAGAGCCTTCCGATGTCTGAGATTCAGAACTTCACACTCAATTTCGGTCCGCAGCACCCTGCAGCGCATGGTGTTCTGCGTCTCATTCTGGAAATGGATGGTGAGACGATTCAAAAGGCCGATCCGCACGTCGGTCTTTTACACCGCGGGACTGAGAAACTTGCTGAGTCCAAACCGTTCAACCAAAGCATCGGTTACATGGACCGCCTCGATTATGTCTCGATGATGTGCAACGAGCACGGCTATGTGCTGGCTATCGAGAAACTACTGGGTATCGAAGCGCCGATTCGTGCTCAGTACATCCGTGTCATGTTCGATGAGATCACGCGTATTTTGAATCACTTGATGTGGCTCGGCGCGCATGGACTCGACATCGGCGCGATGACCATGTTCTTGTACTGTTTCCGTGAGCGCGAAGACTTGATGGACTGCTACGAGGCGGTGTCGGGAACTCGAATGCACGCGACATACTACCGGCCCGGTGGTGTGTATCGTGACCTTCCGGATTCAATGCCGAAGTACGAAGCTTCCAAATGGCGAAGTGAGAAAGACGCGGCGAGTCTCAACGAGGCGCGGCAAGGTTCACTGCTCGATTTCGTGGAAGACTTTACGAAGCGTTTTCCGGCATGTGTCGATGAATACGAGACACTGCTGACCGACAACCGAATCTGGAAGCAACGCACCGTCAACATTGGCGTTGTGACACCGGAGCGGGCGCAGCAGCTTGGTTTCACAGGACCGATGCTTCGCGGCTCTGGTATCGCGTGGGATCTTCGCAAGAAGCAGCCCTACGAGGTCTATGACAAAGTCGATTTCGACATTCCGGTCGGCGTGAATGGTGATTGCTA
The DNA here is from genome assembly GCA_039700805.1 of Pseudomonadota bacterium. Taxonomy (GTDB): domain Bacteria; phylum Pseudomonadota; class Gammaproteobacteria; order Steroidobacterales; family Woeseiaceae; genus CALBPI01. Next base: position 5,655 of record JBCAZE010000134.1, read on the forward strand.
CGACCGCTATCTTGTCCGCGTAGAAGAAATGCGTCAGTCCAATCGCATCATTGCGCAGTGTGTTGACTGGCTTCGAGCGAATCCGGGTCCGGTCATGTTGGACGATCACAAGATATCGCCGCCGAAACGGGTGGAGATGAAAGGGGATATGGAGTCCCTGATTCATCATTTTAAATTGTTTACCGAAGGTTACAGCGTGCCTGCTGGGGAGGCTTATGCCGCCGTCGAGCATCCCAAAGGAGAGTTTGGCGTTTATTTGATTTCCGACGGTGCAAACAAACCATACCGGGTCAAAGTTCGCGCGCCGGGCTTTGCACATTTATCGGCGATGAACGAAATGGTCTCTGGGCATATGCTCGCTGACGTCGTCGCCGTCATCGGTACCCAGGACATCGTATTCGGAGAAATCGACCGCTAGATTGGTCCTCTCGAGTTTTTAGCAGTTATGAACAACGAACAACACACTGGCGAAACAACCGAGTTATCGCAACACGTGAAGGAAGAGATCGACGCTTGGCGGCAGCGCTTTCCTGAAGAGCGGTCTCGCTCGGCGATTATTGGCGCCTTGCATGCGGTACAGCACGAGAATCATGGGTATCTCACGACACCGCAAATGGATGCCGTTGCCGATTACCTAGATCTTGAGCCAATCAAGGTCTACGAAGTCGCCACCTTCTATTCGATGTTCGAGACGAAACCCGTTGGTCGGCACAACGTCGCCATTTGTACCAACGTGTCGTGCATGTTGCGTGGTGCTGACGCGCTCGTCGCGCATGCTGAGCAAACGCTGGGTATCAAGCTGGGTGAAAGCACATCGGATGGGCGAATTTATCTGAAGCGCGAAGAAGAGTGCCTAGCGGCGTGCTGCGGCGCGCCAATGATGATGGTAGATCATCACTACCACGAAAATCTGACACCTGAATCTATGCAGAAAATTCTGGACGAGCTGGACTGAACGCTATGCAACAAAACACGGTTTGTTATGCAACGTTGGGTAAAGAGAATGGTTGGACGCTTGATGCGTACAGAGCGACCGGTGGCTATGAGTCATGGGAGCGAATTCTCAAGGGTGAGCTGTCTGAGGATGAAGTCATCGATATCGTCAAGGCTTCCGGACTTCGTGGTCGTGGCGGCGCCGGATTTCCCACCGGGCTTAAGTGGAGCTTCATGCCCCGATCAGCACCTGGCCAAAAGTACTTGGTGTGCAACTCCGACGAGAGTGAACCTGGTACATGCCATGACCGCGAAATTCTGCGTTACAACCCCCATTCGCTGATCGAAGGTATGGCGATTGCGGCTTACGCGATGGGCGCGACGGTTGCTTACAACTACATTCGCGGCGAGTTCATCGAAGAGCCGGTGCCGAGGTTCGAGGCGGCGGTCAAAGAGGCTTATGAAGCGGGTCTCCTTGGAAGCAATATTCAGGGCTCGGGCATCGACTTTGATTTGCAAACTTTCGTAGGCGCTGGCGCTTACATTTGCGGTGAGGAAACCGCTTTGCTCGAGTCATTGGAAGGCAAGCAGGGCAAACCACGCTTCAAGCCACCATTCCCTGCCAACTTCGGTTTGTACGGTAAGCCGACCACAATCAACAACACACAGTCGCTGGCGAGTGTGCCAACGATCATTCGCGAAGGTGCGGATTGGTTTAAAGATCTTGGTGTCGAGAATTCTGGCGGCACGGCGATTTTTTCTGTCAGTGGCCACATCGAAAACCCAATGAACGTTGAGTTGCCAATGGGCATTCCGTTTAAGGAGCTGTTGGAGATGTGTGGCGGCGTTTGGAAAGGGCGTAAATTAAAAGCAGTCATTCCTGGCGGCTCGTCTGTGCCGGTGTTGCCTGCTGACATCATTATGGATTGCACGATGGACTACGATTCGCTGAAAGAAGCGGGATCGTCGTTCGGTACTGGCGCCGTAATGGTGATGGATGAGACCACCTGCATGGTGAGCGTGTTGCGACGCATCTCTCGGTTCTACATGGCCGAGTCGTGCGGACAGTGTACGCCTTGTCGAGAAGGAACCGGTTGGATGTACCGCATGCTTACCGGCTTCCTCGAGGGGCGGGGAACCGAAGAAGACTTGTCGCGACTACTAGATGTCGCGAACAAAATCGAAGGCCACACCATCTGTGCGCTCGGCGATGCCGCGGCCTGGCCGGTGCAGAGTTTCCTGAAACACTACCGGCATGAATTTGAATACATGGTAGCCAACAATGGACGCAGCATTGTCGATGCCGGTGATGCGGTAGCGGCTTGACGCGACGACCAACAGTTAACGGTGGTGTTGACATCACCCATAACAGGATGAAGACGACGACATGAGTGACGGTGATCGACAAGACGATCTGGTCAATCTGGAAATTGACGGCAAGCAGGTACAAGCGCGCAAGGGTCAGATGCTCATTGAGGCAACCGACGCTGCTGACGCCTATGTGCCTCGTTTCTGCTACCACGAGAAGTTGTCTGTAGCGGCCAACTGTCGAATGTGTTTGGTTGAAGTGGAGCGGGCGCCGAAGCCGTTGCCAGCCTGCGCGACGCCAGTTGCTGAAGGCATGAAGGTATCGACGAAATCACGTTATGCGATTTCTGCGCAACGCGCGACGATGGAATTCCTGTTGATCAACCACCCGTTGGATTGCCCGATTTGCGATCAGGGCGGTGAGTGCGAATTGCAAGATCTTGCGATGGGCTACGGCCGTGACGTTTCTCGCTATACGGAGAAAAAGCGCGTCGTTAAAGATAAAAATATTGGCCCATTGGTGTCGACGGATATGACGCGCTGTATTCATTGCACGCGATGTGTTCGTTTCGGAAAAGAAATACAGGGTATTCAAGAGTTGGGTACCACCGGTCGCGGCGAGCAAATGCAGATCGGTACGTATATCGAAAACAATGTGGACCACGAGCTCTCTGGCAACATTATCGATCTCTGTCCTGTCGGCGCACTAAACAACAAGCCGTATCGT
>JBCAZE010000135.1:0-8599 GCA_039700805.1 Pseudomonadota bacterium
GGCAGGATTAAAATATGTATAGACATATTAAATGTGCCTCTCATGACGACCTACTTGATCGACAATGCACTCCTATCGACCCAACGTGGGCCCACTGACGCGCCCACAATGCCCGGTTGCGTGCTGATCGAGGGTGATCGGATCGTCTACGCCGGACCAAGAGAAGACAGGCCTTATGCTGATGAGGTCACGACACTGGATGTCGGTGGGCGGCTCATCACACCGGGCTTGGTCGATTGCCACACCCATCTCGTCTATGCAGGGTCCCGCGCCAATGAGTTTGCCCGTCTCAAAAACGGGGAGCGTTATGCCGATATTGCGGCATCCGGCGGCGGCATTGCCTCGACGGTCGCCGCGACCCGCGACGCTTCCGAGGCCGCTTTGGTGGAAAGTAGCTTGGCACGTCTTGATCGTTTGATCGCAGACGGCGTCACCACCGTAGAGATTAAGTCCGGTTATGGGCTGGATCGCGACACTGAACTCAAGATACTGCGGGTCGCTCGACAACTCGGGTCGCTCCGGCCCATCCGAATCGTCACAAGCTTTCTCGGCGCGCATGCAACGCCATCCGGGATGACATCTGATCAATATCTCGATGATGTCTGTCTGCCGACATTAAAAGAAGCCGCAGCAGACGGGCTTGTCGATATGGTCGATGGCTTCTGCGAACACATTGCCTTCACGCCGGCACAGATCGAGCGCCTGTTTATCGTCGCCGAATCGCTCCGCCTACCGGTCAAGCTGCATGCCGAACAATTGAGCCACCTAGGCGGCGCTGCGTTAGCAGCCCGCTATGGCGCAAAGTCTGCTGACCATCTTGAATACGTGAATGACGATGGCATCACGGCAATGGCCGCGGCCGGTACCGTCGCGGTTCTTTTGCCAGGCGCCTTTTACACGCTACAAGAAACTCGCAAGCCACCCGTCGGTGCGTTGCGAGCGGCGGGAGTACCTATCGCACTGGCAACAGATAGCAATCCTGGCTCTTCGCCGATGACGTCGCTATTACTCGCGATGAATATGGGCGCCACGCTGTTCGATTTGACGCCAGCCGAGTGCTTAACAGCCGTTACGCGACATGCAAGCACGGCTCTCGGCCTCAATGACATCGGCACACTTGCGCCAGGGCACCGCGCCGATCTCGCCATTTGGGATGTCACTGACCCGAGTGAGCTGTCTTACCGCATCGGCGATGCACCACTTGTTCAACGCATCTATGGAGGGCAGCTGTAGTGCTATTGCAACCTGGCCAAGTGAGCCTTGCGCAGTTGGAGACGCTTTGGCGCGATTCGCCGGCAGCACGACTGGATGACGACGCGTTGACCGCCGTTGATCGCTCAGCCGCTAAAATTGCCAAGGCGGTCGCTGGCGATGATGCCATCTACGGCGTCAATACCGGTTTCGGCAAACTTGCCTCGATACGAATTGATGCAGCAGACACCAAAGCCCTTCAACGCAACCTGATCTTGTCGCATTGCTGTGGTGTCGGTGACCCATCGCCGCATGAGATTGTGCGTCTGATGATGACCCTCAAACTCATTTCATTGGGTAGAGGGGCATCGGGAGTACGCCGTGAGGTTGTATCACTGCTCGAGTCGATGCTCGCTGAGGATGTTACTCCCGTTGTGCCGATGCAGGGTTCCGTCGGTGCGTCCGGTGACCTCGCGCCACTCGCGCATATGGCTGCTGTCATGATCGGTGAAGGCGAAGCCGTCGTCGCTGGCGATCGCATGCGCGGCGCGGACGCTTTGGCGCGCGCCAACTTATCGCCGGTCGTGCTTGGTCCCAAAGAGGGACTGGCTTTGATCAACGGCACGCAGTTCTCGACCGCCTATGCACTCGCGGGACTGTTCGAAGCGGCTCACGCGGCCAACATGTCGTCACTGACTGCCGCATTGACCATCGACGCGGCGAAAGCATCCACGGCACCGTTGCTGCCGGAAATACACGCCTTGCGTGGGCACCCGGGTCAAATGCAAGTTGCAGACACGATGCGCCAGTTGTTGCGCGGCAGTGAAATCCGCGCGTCCCACGCTGTCGATGATCCACGCGTACAGGACCCCTATTGCATTCGATGCCACCCTCAAGTGGTCGGCGCGGCGCTCGATATGCTGACCATGGCGGCGACCACGTTAACCAGAGAGGCCAACGCCGCAACCGACAACCCGCTGGTGTTGATCGATCAAGAACGCATTGTATCGGGTGGTAATTTTCATGCGGAGCCGGTCGCATTTGCCGCAGACATGATTGCACTTGCGATGGCCGAGATCGGGGCAATTTCACAACGCCGAATCGCCCTGTTGGTCGACCCAACCTTGAGCTTCGACTTGCCCGCTTTCTTGGCCGCGGAACCGGGACTGAATTCCGGCATGATGATCGCGGAGGTGACCAGCGCCGCATTGATGAGCGAAAACAAACATCTGGCGAACCCTTGCTCTACCGATTCGACACCGACGAGTGCGAACCAAGAGGATCACGTCAGCATGGCTGCGCACGGTGCACGCCGGTTGATCCCGATGAGTAAGAACTTGTACCGCATTATCGGTATCGAGCTGTTGTGTGCCGCTGAAGGGATTCGGTTTCGTTCCCCGGAGCAGACCAGCGAATCGCTGCAAACCGTATTGAAACGTGTCGAAGCATCTGTGCCACCGCTGACACAGGATCGGCTGCTCGCCCCGTCTTTGGAAACAGCCGCCAAACTTGCGAATGGACGCAGCCTGTTACGCGCCACACGCGTCGCCTTCCCGACGCTGACGGAGAACCCACATGATTGACCGAACCGCGGGACACCGCCGCGTTGTGCCGCCGACTGGCAGCACATTGACGACAAAGAGCTGGTTGACGGAAGCACCGCTTCGAATGCTGATGAACAACCTACATCCGGATGTCGCCGAGAACCCTGACGCACTGGTCGTTTATGGCGGCATCGGCCGTGCGGCGAGAGACTGGGACGCGTTCGATCGGATCGTCGCAACGCTCAAGCGATTGAATGACGACGAAACGCTTTTGGTGCAATCGGGCAAACCGGTTGGCGTGTTTCGTACCCATACCGATGCGCCGCGTGTGCTGATTGCCAATTCCAATCTCGTGCCGCATTGGGCGAACTGGCAGCACTTTAACGAGTTGGATCGCAAGGGCCTGGCAATGTACGGCCAAATGACCGCGGGGTCATGGATCTATATCGGTACACAAGGCATCGTCCAAGGAACCTATGAAACATTCGTTGAGGCGGGTCGCCAACACTACCAAGGCGACCTGACAGGCCGCTGGTTGCTCACGGCGGGTCTTGGTGGCATGGGTGGCGCACAGCCGTTGGCGATGGTCATGGCGGGCGGGTGTTGCCTCGCGATTGAATGTGACGAGCGACGCATCGACTTTCGTCTAAGAACGGGTTACGTCGATGAGAAAGCCACACGCATCGAGGACGCGTTGGCGTTAATCGAACAATGGACCGCGGCTGGCGAAGCGAAATCCGTTGCGTTGCTGGGCAACGCGGCCGATATCGTCCCGGCACTCTACGCGCGCGGCATTAAGCCCGATCTATTAACCGATCAGACCAGTGCGCACGACCCCGTCAATGGATACTTGCCCTCTGGCTGGACGGTTGCACAGTGGGAACAAGAACGTGACACCAATCCTGCTGCGGTTGAGGCCGCGGCGCGTACTAGCATGCGCCAACACGTCGAGGCGATGGTCCGTTATTGGCACGAAGGCGTACCCACGCTCGACTACGGGAATAACATTCGCCAAGTCGCATTAGAGGAAGGCCTGGAAGACGCCTTCGCATTTCCAGGCTTCGTCCCAGCGTATATCAGACCACTGTTTTGTCGCGGCATCGGGCCGTTCCGCTGGTGTGCCCTGTCGGGTGACCCTGAAGACATCTACAAGACGGATCAGAAAGTCAAAGCGTTGATCCCAGATGATCCGCACTTACACAATTGGCTGGACATGGCGCGCGAACGAATTAGCTTCCAAGGGCTTCCCGCGCGCATCTGTTGGGTTGGACTTGGTCAACGTCATCGACTAGGACTCGCCTTCAATGAGATGGTGCGTTCCGGCGAACTCAGCGCACCGGTGGTTATCGGGCGAGATCACCTCGATAGCGGCTCCGTTGCATCGCCCAATCGGGAGACTGAGGCTATGCGCGATGGATCCGACGCCGTGTCCGACTGGCCACTACTCAATGCACTTCTGAACACCGCTAGTGGCGCAACCTGGGTCAGCCTGCATCACGGTGGCGGTGTGGGGATGGGTTTTTCACAGCATTCCGGAATGGTCATATGTTGCGATGGTAGTGATGCCGCCGACCGCCGAATTGGCAACGTCTTGTGGAATGACCCTGCCACCGGCGTGATGCGTCACGCCGACGCCGGCTACGATATCGCGATTGAGTGCGCGAAAGCGCAGGACTTGGACTTACCGAGCATCATTCGCCGATGAGTGCGTCGTTTCTACCGGCAAACCAATGGACCGGCCGTTCTGACAATGAGGATGGTGAACGCGCGCGTCGCCTTCATCAGTTGGTGGTCGACAAGGCGAATCAAGCGTTGATCGGATTTGCCTGTGATGCCGGCGTCAGCCGCAATCAAGGACGGCCCGGAGCCGCATTGGCGCCAAACAGCATTCGTCATGCGATGGCTAATATGGCGGCCACCAGCGCGATGGAGCCCTTTGTTGATCTCGGGGACATCTCAGTAAAAGAAGATGCGCTCGAATCGGGCCAACAGCTACTCGGGGATCACATTGGACGAGCGCTCGCCAACGGCATGGAACGCATCGTCGTACTTGGTGGCGGACATGAGACGGCCTACGGCAGCTATCTTGGGTTGCGTACCGTTTATCCAGATCATTGCATCGGCATTATCAATCTGGATGCACATTTCGACCTGCGTGCGCCCGGCGAACGTGGCCCATCATCTGGCACGCCGTTTCACCAGATTCGCCAACACAAGCCAACGCTATTCGATTACCTTTGCCTTGGCGTTGCGGAAGAAGCGAACACCGTCGCGTTGTTTGAGCGCGCAGCACGATGGCAAACTGGAACGGTTAGCGACCACGCGCTCATCGCGGACCCACATATCGCCGACGGCTTGATCGACAGACTCGCCTCACGATGTGACATCGTCTATCTCACTATCGATATGGATGTACTACCTCACTACCAAGCACCCGGTGTCAGCGCGCCAGCACCCCGTGGTGTTCCACTCACCATTATCGAACACCTGGTCAACCAAACCTTGGTCGCATGCCGGCGACATGGCACCCCGATGCCGGTCGCGGACATTGTGGAAGTATCTCCGCCCCTCGACCAAGACGATGTAACAGCGAAGACGGCCGCGCTGCTTTGCCGTCGCCTTTTGATGCCTGCTTTTTAGTCGAACAATAGCAGCTAGCCAGGTTCGCCAACCCACAGACGATGATTATTGGTGCTACAGTGGCATCAACAGCGCTACAGAAGGAATCTGTTATGGGGGAGCGCATCTTAAGAACCGAGCGACTCACGTTGTCGTATCTTTCGCCAGCGGATGCACCGTTCATTCTCGAGCTGGTGAATGATCCTGACTGGCTACGCTTCATTGGTGACAAAGCTATCCATAGCATCGAGGATGCCGAGGACTATATCCGCACTGGGCCGATGTCGATGTACGAGGTGGGAGGCCTTGGCATGTTGCGGGTCGCACGCGCGAGCGACAACGACGTGATTGGCGTTTGCGGTCTCGTGGACAGAGAGGGACTAGACGATATCGATATCGGGTTCGCACTCCTGCCAAGCTACCGCCAGCGAGGTTATGCCCGAGAAGCAGCACTAGCGGTCTTGGCGGACGCTTTCCAAAGCCCGCGGCTTGGTCAGGTCGCCGCCATTGCATTGCCTCACAACCTCCCCTCAATCACGCTACTCACATCGATCGGTTTTCGTCATAGTGAATCCATCCGTCTCCCCGGCGAGAAAGATGTCTTGTCACTCTTCATGCTGTCACGCGAGCAGTTCCTGTCCATGCGTACCGAGCAACCAAGCAAAAGCTGAGTTTGAAAACTGGGGTACACTCTCAGCATGAGTATCCGCGACACCGCACTGTCCATCCTCGGGACAATCAACGGCGCATTTGAGCGCGTCCTGACTTGGAGTCAGAGTCCAGACTTTTACTTTCAACTGGCCGCCGTCGTTATCGCGAGCGTACTTGCCATCGCGTTAGCACGTGGGGCTGGACGTCACGCCTGGTTTCAACCCCCAGGCAGTGACGCCAGCAAGCTCCGGCGCGCCCTAGCAAAGCTCAAAAAAGCGTTGGCGCCTTTGTTTGCCATCGTGCTCTTAAGCGTGGCTTCGATGTTGAGCGCATCGCTCGGCTTCAAAGGCTGGCTGATTCAGGTCGCGGAGAGCCTCGTCCTGCTGTATCTCGCCTATACGATTGTTCATGAATTCGTGACCAGCAGCTTTGTCAGAATGATGGTGCAGTGGATCGGTGTCCCGATTGCCTTACTTGTCATTTTCGGCTACCTCGATGATGTGCGCACATTACTATCCAGCGAATCGATGACCTTCGAGTCCGGTGGTATCAACCTGTCGGTCTATAGCATCGCGAAGGCACTCATCTCGGGGATGATTCTTTTTTGGCTTGGACGCTTCTCGAACACCGCGGGTAAAGAGGCGATTCGGCGACAAGATCAATTGGACATCGGTACGCGTGAAGTATTCGCGAAGATGTTCGAGATCGGTGTCTTTGTTCTGATCTTTGTGCTGTTGCTGCAAGTGATGGGTATCAACCTAACCGCCCTTGCTGTTTTCGGCGGTGCACTCGGTGTAGGCCTCGGCTTCGGGCTGCAACAAATTGCATCCAATTTCATCTCCGGGATCATTCTGTTGTTGGACAGGTCAGTGACGATCGGAGACCACGTCGAACTGGAGGACGGGCGCTCTGGCACGTTACGTGAACTCAACATGCGGTTCGGAATCCTCGAGACCTATGATGGCAAGGACATCGTCGTTCCTAACGAGCAGTTCATTACCTCCAAATACACGAACTGGACGCATAAGGATCCCAAACAACGGTATTCGATCGAGTTCCAGGTCGCCTATGCGACAGACTTGGACGCACTGTTTAGTGACTTGCGTGCATTGTGCGAGCAGCACCCGATGGTGCTTTCGGGCGACGACTACGCACTCGAATATCAACCCGATGCAGAAATTGCAGGTTTTGGTGACTCAGGCATCGATGTGCTCGTCGAGTTTTGGATGGATGATATTGACGATGGTAAGAACCGAGTTGGCGCGGACCTGATGCTGTCGATTTATCACCTCTTCCGAGACAAAGAAGCCTACGAGTTTCCATTCCCGCAGCGTGAGATCAGAATTCTTGGGGGCTCGCCACCTACTGACAATCCCACGACATGATTCGTATTGAGAGAACGGATCTACCCGCAGGCGCGTCGCTGCACGTCTATGATGACGGGGTAGGCTATTGTGACTGCTATACGACCGAGCTCGATCTTGAGGTCAGTTTGCAGCGCTTTATAACAACCTTTTACACAACGCCGTTGTTTCGCATCGAACGCTTCCTTCTTGGCGTGTTGATGAAAAAGCCTTCCAACGACAACGATGTACAGGCCTTAGCCGCCGGTGATCAAGACCACTTTGCCGCATGGACCGTCGAAGCACGGCACGAGGATCAGATGCTACTGTGCGATGTCTCATCGCGTACGCGTTCATGGCTTCACGTCCAGGCCACCGTCAATGGTGGTGCCCGGTTGTACTTTGGATCCGCTGTCCTGCCAGCGCATACCAAACCCAATGGCGATGCGGACATGGGCTGGTTGTTTCGGGCACTTCTCGGTTTTCACAAGCTATACGCAGTTGCGCTACTGAAGAGCGCGACGAAACGTCTTGCCGGGCGTCGTCCGTGACAGCCGCACCGACTGAATATCACGAACAACATCACGAAACGATCACAAAAAGCGCGGAAAGATCGCGTCTTCCTCCCATCGCTATCACCTCGCGATCCCGTCGTATCAGCACACGCTTCTGTCGTAACAAATCTGCTGGACCTTAGGTCTAGTTGCGTAGATACCTCTTGCCTCACCCAGCAGGCGATACGCGCACTTCGGGGCAGGCTTGCAACTCATCGGGAGATAACCATGTTCGAATTTCGGCTACCTACACTTGCGATCACATTGCTCGGGCTCTTGTTTATGTCAGGCTGCGCGACGCTGACGAATGACGCACATATCCCTATCGCGGTCAGTTTCTCAGACGGCGCTTCTGGAAAATGCGTTTTCAGCAACAAGCGCGGTTCGTGGACCGTCGATGTGCCGTCGGAAGGCACGGAGGTCCGCCGCTCAGACGATGACCTGCAATACAGTTGTACGACAACCGATGGCCGAGAGGTGCAAGGCATGATCGAAAGCACCGTCGATAAACAAAAATGGTGGGCAAGTGTTGTGTTTCTAGACTTTGGACTCACCGACTCGATCACCGACAAACATCGCGACTATGACCGTTCACCAGTGATCGACGTGCCCGATCCGAGCTAGTCGACGACGCCCTCTCAATGACGCCAGCGGCAGACACTGTCGCTGGCGTTTTTTTGTTACTGTTGCTCTGTCA
>JBCAZE010000136.1:0-8514 GCA_039700805.1 Pseudomonadota bacterium
TCGAAACTGGAGTCGGTCAGACTCTGTCTCAGTCGACCGGGCGTCCTTAGGATGCGTGTCAGATTCCCCGCCAGTAGCTCGCCGTACTCTGCAAGCGAGACGACACCAGCGCGCACCAAAGCAAGATCGTCATAATAGGATGTTATCCCTTCGAAGACCCACAACAAACGCGTGTGTACTTCCTGGGACATATCCATCGGAATAAATGCTGCCGGCTTCAGTCGCTTGACATTCCACAAATGAAAATACTCGTGGCTGATTAGGCCCAGTAAATGGCGGTATGCCTTTTCATTGGTGCGGTTGTCCGGCTGCGGTAAAGCGCCGCGACTAATCGCAAGACTACTCGACCATCGATGTTCCAACCCGCCGTAACCTTGCTCCAGCGCGTAGGCCAGAAACACATAGCGATCGAGTTCCGCAGGCTTACCCAACAGCGTGTGGTGTTGTGAACAAATTTTGGCGCAGTCCGCCGCGAAACGTCGCGTATCAAAGCTAGGCGCACCACGTACGAAAAAATCATGTGGTATGCCCTCAACATCAAAACGAACATGCTGCTGCACAGCGATCTCAACGGGATGATCAATCAGCTCATCGTAATCGCTGGCAACGTATTGCCCGAAACCTGCGGCATCAACCGTCTCAGCGCGCATCGATGTGGCAACGATAGCATCAGCCAGAATACCGACGGGACGTTGAATCTCAAGCGACACCGCGCCTTCATAATCGATGACCTCTGGAAACACGCACGCACCATTGAAATAGGCATGCGATTGATCGATGTGCGCGCCGCGCACCGATAAGTCCCAACCGTAGATCACGAAGAGAGCAGTCGTATCACCTCGACCCGTTGCAATCCGCCATGTGGACTTGCCACTGCGCTCCACAATGAGCGATTGCCCGTCATCGTCAATTGCGCGAACCTCGATAACGTGACGTGCATAATCGCGCACCATGTAGCTACCCGGGATCCAAACCGGCAATCGAACCTCAACCGATTCTTGGTCACGCGCCGGAATACGGATCGCTACATCGAATTGATGTGATCCGGGTTGAGACGAACCGACCGTGTAGTGGATAGTTTTCATCGCTCGCTAACAGGCTCAGTAAGTTTTAGGGTCAGACATTTCGCTGAACCACCCGATTTCAAAAATTCAGACAAATCGATTTCATGAACACGGAAACCGATATTCATTAACTGAGCCTTCAGTGCATCGGAGGCGCTATTGACGAAGATCTCATGCCCGACATTGACGGCATTGCACGCGAAGTTTCCAGCATCAATGGTATCGACGACGACTCGCTTGTGCGCAGGAATTCGCGTCTCGATGGCCATACGCGAGTCGAAATCAAACGCTGGCGGGTGGTACATCAAATAGCCATCTGTCAGCGGGCAAAAACAGGTGTCGATATGATAGAAGCGCGGGTCGACCAGCTTGATGGAAACGAGCTCACGATCGAAAAACGACTCGATCACAGGATGCGCTTCGATTTCAGTACGAAATCCGTACCCCGTCCATAACCACGGCCCACCCCGATCGATAAGGCAGTCGCCCGCCCCTTCAAAACCGAGTTTCTCGTCGAGATCGAGAAGTTCAAAACCGTTCTCACGAAACCATTCTTTGAAGAACGCTTCTTCGGGTCGACGCTCGTGCGGCATAAAGTGACTTGCAATTGCCTTGTTACCGTAGACTGCACCAGCATTCGCCGTGAACACCATATCCGGTAGATCTGGCTGCGCGTCCATCGTGACCACATCAGCAAACCGGCTGATTGCCTCAACCAGGTTTTGCCACTGTCTTGCTGCAAGTTGACGGTCCGGTTGCCCCTCATTGCCCGCCATCCATGGATTGATGGCCTCATTGACCGTAAAAAAATCAGGTGGACACATTAGGATCCTGTCGCGGGCACTCATTGTTGTTCTCCTTGTCTCGACATCCAGACCAGCGATATTTCGTGTCGGAGTCTAATCCTTTCAATCATTGTGCGTCGCGAATCGAAATCACGCTATTGCCGAGCTGTCGGAAAATGCACCTCGGCCAGCATGCAACGCACGCTACCGCCCGACTCTTGCTCAATATGCGCGATATCGGCGATAGCCAGATTGCCAAACGATTCGAGTAAACGCTGTTGCCCATCGGCTAGGCTATCAAATGCCTGCTGCGACAACGCGATGACGGATTCGCCGTCTGAATCACGTAGCGCCAGCATGTTACCTGCAAATGCGTTCATCTGTGCATGCGAAATCTGAATCAGCTGTTTGCCGGTGCGCTCAAGGTTAGCAAGCACCTGTTCGCGATCTTCCTCAATAATCGATGCATCGCAAACCACCGCAAAATCTGCGCCGACACACATCATCACGTTGGTGTGATAAACCGGCAGGCCGTTCACATCAGCGGCGCGAAATCGAATGCTCTGGTAGCCGAGCGCTTCGTCGAACGCATCCAACGCCGTCTGATGTGTACGCGTTGAGAGGCACGCATAGGCAACTTGCTCGCCACGATCGAGAACGAGGCTACCGGTCCCTTCAAGAAACACGCCGTCGTTCTCTAGTGGCGATAGGTCGACGGTTTCCGACACGACGAAACCGGCGCGATGCTGAAGTGATTCGATGATGTCTTGGCGTCGCTCCGTTCTGCGATTCGGTGCCTCCATCGGATACAGAACCACACGGCCATCCGTATGCGTGCTGATCCAGTTATTCGGGAAAATAGAGTCCGGCGTGTGAGGTTCGCTTGTGTCGTCGAAGACCAAACACTGCACACCGCATCGATCAAGGACATCGACCAAGCCATCGAATTGTGCACGTGCAATTCGGTTGGACTCGACAGCATTCGCCAATGGCTCGCGCGCTTGGAAAGCGTTGCTCGCTCGTGTTAACGGGTTGGATTGAAAACGGACCGGACGAACAGCGAAAACGGTGTTGGCCGTTTGCACTGCGCTCATCCAGTGCGTCCGGTAACGCTGGGGCGTGTAGACACCGCTGTATGCCAACGACGAAGATTGGCCAGTGACTCGGGAATAGGCAGTTTGATCCATGCGCACATGTCGACAGTGATCAAAGCAGTAATATCCGCCATACTAAATTGTGCGCCGGCGACAAACTCTCGCCCCTCGAGACGTGCATTCATCATCCGCATGAATTGCTCGGCACGCGCTCGTCCACGTGGTACCAAAGCGGGAATCTGGTCATAGTTCTCGGGACCTGTCACCGCGCGGCCAGTGAACCCCTTCGCATGATTGCGAAAACTCTCGGCAACGGCAGCGAGACCTTGTTGCTCAATACGCGCATTCCACATCAATACCTCGGCACGACTACGAGCATCACTTCCAATCAACGGCGGCTCGGGAAAGGTGTCCTCGAGATAGGCACATATCGCGATCGTCTCAGAAAGCACGCTGCCGTCATCCAATTCGAGCGCTGGGACGGTGCAATCAGGATTTTTAGCCCGAAACTCCGGCGTCATGTGTTCTCCCGATCCAAGGTCGATTTCCTGGACCGGAATATCAAGGCCCTTTTCGGCGATGAATATGCGCACTCGACGCGGGCTCGGTGCCGGCTGGCAGTCGTAGAACAACATAAGACATCCTCAACAATTTCCCAATATCGACGCAAGCATAGACCCGCTGACACCGGAGTGCTAGCGGGATTCCATTGATGATATCCTCAAAAAGAAGTTGGGTACCGGGTGAGTCGCTATGGGGACAATCAGCGCGCAATTACCGAACGGAGAAACCGTCACTTACCGCGACAAGAAACGCTGGTTGTGGCTTCAGTCCGTATTCTATCCGCTGTTTCCGTTGTTCGGGATCATCCCGCATGCGATGACGGGCAACGAGTGGTGGCTCGTGTTACCGATTGCTTATGGTTATGTCATCACACCGATACTCGATCACTGGTTGGGAGAGGATGAGAGCAATCCGCCCGCTGCCGTCGTGCCCCAGCTCGAACGCGACCGTTACTATCGAATCCTGACTTTTATCACTGTGCCGCTGCACTTCGTGAGCCTCGTTGTTGCTGCCTGGTGGGCCGGCACGCAGGAACTCAGCCTCCTTGGTTTCCTCGCGATCGCGATTACCGCCGGACTCTCCAGCGGCGTCGGCATCAATACCGGCCACGAATTGGGCCACAAGAAGACCAGGCTTGAACGCAATCTCGCGAAGATCGTCCTTGCTGTACCAGCGTACGGTCATTTCTGGATCGAGCACAACGGCGGCCATCATCGAGATGTCTCCACGCCTGACGACCCAGCCAGCGCACGAATGGGTGAATCCATCTATCGTTTCGCGCTGCGGGAGATTCCAGGCGCAGCGAAACGAGGCTGGAAGATTGAGCGGGATCGCTTAGCGCGAGCCGGCAAGCCTTGGTGGCATTATGACAATCAAATACTGCAGTCGCTCGCCATCACTGCGTGTCTCCAGATAGGTCTGATCGTCGCTTTTGGCTGGATGATGCTGCCTTTCCTCGCCATTCATAACTTCCTGGCGTGGTGGCAACTGACGTCCGCCAATTACATCGAGCACTACGGCTTATTGCGCAGCAAACGCGAAGACGGACGATATGAGCGCTGTCAGCCGCACCATTCATGGAATAGCAATCATGTGTACAGCAATCTGTTGTTATTTCATTTGGAGCGGCACTCTGACCACCACGCCTACCCGGCGCGCCGCTATCAATCATTACGCCATTTTGAGGATCTGCCAACGCTGCCAAATGGCTATTTTGGTATGTACCTGCTCGCGTATGTACCAGCGCTGTGGTTCCGCGTAATGGACAAACGGCTGCTCGCGTTGCCGCACATCCAAGGCGACTTCTCGAAAATCAATATCGACCCCAGCCGACGGGATGCGCTGATCGAAAAATACGGCGCCAATACGTAACGAAAGTCTGCGAACCAGTGCAGTTGCTAGTCGAGGTCATCATCAGAAAACTGATGACCTTTTTGCTGTTTTGACGCGAGATAGCGCCGGTTCCAATCACTTACGCCAGCGACATGTTTGACGGCATTGAATTCGGTCAATCCTGCAGCATTGAGATCTGCGATCTTCTTCGGATTGTTGGTCATGAGGCGGAACGGTCGATTTCCGATGAAGCTCAATAAAATCGCCGCGGCGACACTGAAGTTTCGACTGTCGTCGGGCAATCCCAACGACCGATTCGCTTGATAAGTATCTTCGCCGGCATCTTGCAACAGGTAGGTCGCTGCTTTGGCCCAAAGCCCGATACCCCGCCCTTCATGCCCGGCCATGTACACCAACACGCCGCCACCCGGATTCGCTGCAATCTCCCGCATCGCCTTTTCCAATTGCGGACCACATTCGCACCGAAGAGAACCGAACACATCACCGGTTAAACAACTGGAGTGCACACGAACCAGCGGCATCTCGGCTGTCGTCGGGTCACCTAGTACTAAAACGCTATTCACCGCCATCGACGATGCCATTTCAGAGAACAAGTGCTGACCGCCTTCGTTGCGCAGTGCCTCAGCGAGCGCCTCGACCTTGCCAAGTTCGGCATTGCGAACCGCTGCGAACCACTGAAACGTGTGTTGCCAGTCACCAAACCGGACAGGCAAAGGAATCGGTCCCAACAAATTGACACCAAGGTTATCAGGATCGACGGGCGCGTTGGGATCCATAGGCTGACCGGCCATATCGATGCGTCGGAGCTTCCCGTCGGCAATCAGACGGGATCGAACGGTAGGGTCGATATAGGTATGCATCAGGTACGTCTTCTGCCAACAGGGGCGACAGTTTAAGTGACGGCGCCCAAAACAACAAAAAAAGCCACCGGTCTTGCGACCGGTGGCTCAGCTTGTCCCCCCCTAATTCGGACAGGCTAGAACGACTGCTTCAGACGGAGATAGAACATCCGTCCGCGCGGGTCGTGCACTTTCGAATCGAACCCGCCGTTGGTGAACACTTGCGGCGGCTCTTCGCCACTCGCGTTGATCACGCCAAGGGTCAGGATCGGTCCTGTGCTCTTATCAAACAACATCGCAGTATCCACGGAATACTGTGCATCGATGGTCGTTTGCGAATCGATTTCGAAGAATCCAGCGGCACATGCGCCAGATACCGGTAGTGTCTCGTCCGAGCAGTTCTGATCATCGTCATACGCTGATGTGTAGCGTAGGAAGAGATTCGCAGAGTGCGCGCCGTTCAACCAACCAACACCTGTGTTGAAACGCAGCTCTGGTGTTGAGGTACCGAAGTTCGAGAAGTTCCGACGGCCAGCACCATCGATGTTGCCCGCTTGCGGATCTTCAAGATCGTATTTGGTGATGTACGTTCCTTCGATGAACGGCTGGATTTGACCTGCACCCGTCGACCAGTCGTACTTCAACTTGAAGTCGATACCGGATGTTTCGACAGAACTTGCATTGACGAAACCAACATTAATCTGCGTTACCGGAGAACCAGGCCCTGCTACACGAATCACGCGAGAGGTGTCATCGAAGAACTCGTTCAATACCGCCTGGAAGTTCTCTTGAATGATCACATCCGTGAACTCGAACGACCAGTAATCGAGATCCAATGTTAGGCCCTCGACAACCTCCAACGACATACCGATGTTGTACGCATCAGATTCCTCCGGCACCAAGTTCGGATTGGCTGATGAACGTACCGCAGCGAAGTTCAGTCCCGGGTTCAATGGATCCGAAATCTGGTTCAACGACGTGCTGCCACCGTTGGACTGGAACAGAGACGGTGCGCGGAATGACGTCGAGTAGGACGCCCGTGCCGTGAAGTTATCCGTCGGACGGAAAATCGCAGCGATCTTTGGATCCGTCGTGCTACCAATCGCGCCACCATAGTCTTCGTAACGAACCGCCAGCTGGAGATCCAAGGTGTCGGCCAACGGCAGACCTAATTCCACAAACGCAGCATTCACGTCGCGGTTACCGGTGAAGTCAGGGTTACCGATGACGAATGCGAATGCGTCCGCGTTGGCGAGGCTGTTGTAGTCGTGGATCAACTCTTCCTTACGATACTGCGCACCGAAGGCGACGTTAGCCGTGCCGGCAGGCATTTCGAAGAGCGGACCAGAGATGACCGCATCGAATGTCTGCAACTCAGAAGTCGTATCTAGCACCTGCTGTGCGAGGAAGCTATTAATCACGTCTTGTGAGTTGTTGTTCAGGACATAAGAGCTCGCGAACGGGTTGAAGTACTGACAGGCACCAACACCAGGCTGTGCAGCTGGGTTGGTCGGGCCTGCGCAACCAGAGCCGCCAAAGCCGTTTAGCGCGTCCTGGAAATCTTGTGCCAGTGTGTCAAACGTGCTGTTTACAGCCTCGTTCTTCGCACCGACATAACCGACTTGCCAATACCAGCCATTGCTGAGATCACCCTCAAGTCCGAGCGCCGTGCGCCACGTGTCGATCTCGTTAATTGACGGCGAAACTTCTCCGCCGTTACCGATCGCGCGTCCGAAGTAATTGACCTGTTGACCAAACGGATTGTTCGGATGGTCAGCCGGCACCGTCGGGAAGCGCAGGTTCGGGAACGTCGGCGAATTGCCGCGGATGGCGCGGTTGCGCGCGAAGCCGAACTCCGCCGTCGCAACGATTGCGTCTGTTAATTCATACGAGCCTTTTGCAAAGCCGTTCAAACGCGTTTCATCCGCTTGCAGGTTGAAAAAATCACCAAAGTCAAAGCGGCAAAGGCCGATATCCAGACCAGGAACGGTTCCCGGCGGAGCCAGCAACAAAGGCGAACCACCAATATTCGAGCCATCGATTGCCGATGTCGCACAACCAGTCGGGTCAATAAATGGTGTCGCACCGATGAAGTAAGACCCTGGTCCACCGAGGTTACTCGTGTCGTCTTGCGGACGGCTGAGGCGGCGCTCGGCTGTGGTGAGTGGCGTTCTGTCGGTGAAGCTCAATGCCGCAATAATGCTGCTGCGTTCGCCCTGTGCCCCGTATAAGCCCTGAATCACATATTCGCTGGCATCGCCTTCGTCTGAAACGAACTGATAGTCAGCCGTGAGCTCCAAACCCTCGAAATTGTCGCGAGTGAGGAAGTTGACCACACCGGCGACCGCGTCCGACCCATACAGTGCCGCCGCGCCGTCTTTTAGAATTTCGATATTGTCGACAGCGATCATCGGCACCAGTCCGCTGGTGTCGACAAAGTTGAGGCCATCATTGGTCGGCAACCCAACCAGTACTTGCCGCTTGCCATTCAACAGAACGAGTGTCGAAGCGACACCCAAACCGCGCAGGTTGAAATTCGATGTACCTGTTGTTGAGTTCTGCGTAAACGCATCCGGGTTGTTTTGTGACCCGGTGTTGATGGTCAGCGTCTGCACGATATCGGCGATGTTCTTCGCGCCGATCGCTTCGATTGCTGTCGCATCGACAGACTCAATTGGAGATGGTGAATCGAATTGTGAGGTGCGACGGATGTATGAACCAGTCACAACAACTTCTTCGATGGGTTCGGCGTTCTGTCCTTCTTGCTGCGCGTACGCAGACGTCGACAGAATCGCCATACAAGACAGCGGCAACG
>JBCAZE010000275.1:0-2068 GCA_039700805.1 Pseudomonadota bacterium
GCCGAGGTACCCATCGTCCAGCCTGGCGCACCCGGTGAACCGACACGCGAGCTCGTTGCGGCAAACAGTAGCGTAGTCGCAAGAAGTAATGGCAAATGGCGTGTCACGGTCTTTCCTTCAGTCAGCGATCGAGTGCCCGGAGCATAGCATGCGCGATGGCGCATTTAGACGTGTCGTCAGCTTGCCTATAGGCCTTGCCGTGGCTGCGATTCGCGGCTTTTCGGATTCGGCACATGCAAAGCAACCCGCCGCTGACGGCAGTGATTAAGTTAAATGTATGAGCGTGTTGCGAGGTGTTTTTCCCGGGTCAATCGGTGACTTTATGCAAATACGACTCAGGGATATCACTGAATTCAGATGCTTAGCTTGTATTCCTTCGAAACCATGACAGAATAGAGACCATAAAGGTGCATCCTATAAGGATATTCGACGCATCGAGAAGGGATGGAGTAGAGGTCTGATCAGGACCCTTCCGTCGGGGAAAACGTAAACCACTTTGGCAGGCGCTGATATCGGCGTCCGGGTACGCGACGCTTCACGAAATGCAACATGGCTGAGCACGACAATTCGCCAAGTACCGTTACACCAGCATTGACGATGCGCGGTCAAGGCGATAGCGCACCAGGGATGGATGCCCTGTACACCCAGATTGCTGTGCGTTTGTTATCACTCGATTCGGCAGATCCCGTTCATTCTCTTGCAGAGCCCGTCAACATGTTGCGTGATGCAACGGCAGTCGATGCTGTGTTTGTCGCGTTGCTCACTGACGACGGTCAGACCGTTCAAACGGTGATCGCGGCAACGTCACCCTTCACGCGTTGCCGGCCTCAGGTCCTTGAAGGCATGGCCCTCACCGATATGGGCGCGCTGCCCGAGCGACTGGCGGGCTCACGGACCGTTGAGTTTTCGGATAGCGTTGCGATAACGCCGGATCTGAAACCTGCTGCGACACTGTTTGAAGAGCGTCATATGGGCGCATGTCTACTTGCCGGCGTTCGGCGTTCCGGTGCTGGTGACGACACACATGCGCTGCGCGCCATCGTTGGCTTCGTCAACGAAGCGACGCACGAGCGTTGGCCCACCGATCTCACGCTGCTACTGAAGTTGCTGACAGCCAACCTTGGCGCAGGATTGACGACCTGTGATCAGGCATTAGCGCTGAAGGATTTTCAGGAGCGCGACGCGCTGATGCACATGACCGCCAATGATGGCGTTTGGGATTTCGATGGCGACACGAAGAAAGTAACTTTCTCGCGTCGTTGGAAGGAAATGCTCGGTTACGATGTCAATGAAGAGAACATCGCACCGGATTGGTACAGGCTTGTACACCCCGAGGATATGGCCGCTGTACAAGCCAAAATGCGTGCGCATCTAGAAGGGCGCAGCGACATGTTCCGTAGTACCCATCGCATGCGCCATTGTAACGGTGACTGGCATTGGGTAATGAGCCAGGCTCGGGGGATCATGGACGAGAAGGGGCGTTTGTTACGCCTCATCGGCGTCGAAGTCGATATCAATGAGCGCAAACTCTACGAAGAAGCGCTGTTTCGCGAAAAAGAATCGGCGCAGATTACGTTGCAGTCTATCGGCGATGGTGTCATCACCACCGACGAGAACAATATCGTCGAGTACGTCAATCCTGTGGCGGAAGAACTCACAGGGTGGAAAGTTGACGATGCGACAGGACGCCCTCTGGATGAGGTGTTCCGCGCTTTTCACGAAGAAACATGCGAGCCGCTCGAGAATCCCCTAGTTGTCGCCGTGAGACGCAGTCGGGCAGTGAAATCGAATCGCCCGATCTTATTGATTCGTCGCGACGGCAATGAGCTTTACATTGAGAGTACGGCGTCACCGATCCGCGATGGCAATTCGATGATCACGGGTGGTGTCTTGGTATTCCATGATGTGAGCGAAGCGCGTGAGTTGAACCGCAAACTCAGCTACCACGCGAGTCATGATTTCCTCACCGGATTGGTAAATCGACGCGAGTTTGAAAAGCGTGTCGAGCGCGCACTCAAAAGTTCAGAACAGCGCGATGTGTCGCACGTGGTTTGTTACCTTGATCTCG
>JBCAZE010000137.1:0-8443 GCA_039700805.1 Pseudomonadota bacterium
GCTGTCGTTATCACGATCGAGGAATGCACCCAGCAAGCTCGCACCAGCAGACTGTTGCTGGCCACCACCGAGCAACGCAGACAGCGCGCCACCGTTGGATTCCTTACTGAGCGAGCCCATGGCCATCGCTGCCACCATCGGGAGCATTTTCTTCAACACGCCGGTGTCGAGCCCCGTTTTCTCAGCCGCTTGCGCAGCAACCTGGCGGCTCACGTCCTTACTACCCAGCAAGTGCCCCAAGATCGAGTTGCCATCGCGAATGGTATCCGCAGACGTCACGTTTTCTGGGCGCTCAACGTAACGAGAATGATTGCCTTTTTGCAGTGCACCGAGCAGAGACTCAAGGCCATTCGGCTGCTCCACGTTCTTTTTCATGCCCTGCGTTAGTGCTGGCAGCAACTGTGCAATTGCTGCGCCCGCTTGGCCTTCTTGCAAGTTCAACTGTCCCGCGACTTGTTTCACAAGGCCACCGCCCTGCGACTTCAGAATGGTTTCAAGAATGCTCATGTGTCCTCTCCCGAACTTGTCCCTAAACGCCCTCAGTCTACCACCTACTTATCGCGTTTGACGTAATTTAACAGGCGTTTACGTTTGGCTTGCTGTCGCGGCGTCAGCTTATTTCGACGCCCCTCATAAGGATTTTTACCGGACTTTAGCTGCAAGCGAATCGGCGTACCCTTCAATTTGAACCGCTTTCTAAAAAAGTTGATCAGATAACGGCGGTAACTATCGGCGAGGCGCTCAGTCTGATTGCCATGAATGACAATGATCGGCGGATTTCGACCGCCCTGGTGCGCGTATCGAAGTTTAGGACGACGACCACGGCTCATCGGTGGTACGTGCGCGGTTGTCGCTGCTTCCAACGCCTCTGTCAGCGCTGACGTACTGATATCTCTGCAGGCTGCCCGAAAGACCTTGTTGACCTCCGGTAATAACTTACCGACCGCCGTACCATGCAGCGCGGAAATGAAGTGCTTCGGTGCAAAATCAGTGAACGCAAGCTTGCGCTCGAGACCATCGCGCAACTCGCGCCTGCCGTCTCGATCCAATCCATCCCATTTATTGATCGCCACGACCAACGCACGGCCCCGTTCGATGATCAAAGAAAACAAAGAGACATCTTGGTCTGTGACACCTTCACGAGCATCGATCACACCGATCACCACGTTACTTGCCTCGATGGCTTGCAGTGTTTTGATGATACTGAATTTCTCGATTGCCTCATCGACTCTCGACCGGCGACGCACACCGGCCGTATCGACGAGCACGTAGTCTTTGCCGTCACGACTAAAAGGAACCTTGACCGCATCACGCGTCGTGCCTGGCTGGTCATAAGCCACCAAACGTTGCTCCCCAATCAACCGATTGATTAGCGTGGACTTACCAACATTCGGTCTACCAGCCACAGTAACTGTCAAGACGTCGGCTTGATCAGCGCCGTCTTCGGTCGGTTCTGGGCAGGCGGCAAGCACCTCTTCGATTAACGCCGTCACGCGATCGCCGTGGGCCGCCGAGATGACCAGTGGTTGGCCGATACCCAACGAGAAAAAGTCCGCGGCGACCGTGTCTTGATCAAGGCCTTCAGCTTTGTTGACCGCAAGGAAAACAGGCATATCTTTGCGACGAATCAGCGATGCGATCTCATGGTCACCCGCGACGAGACCGTCACGCGCATCGGTCATGAAGATCACGGCATCGGCCTCATCGAGCGCAAGCAGCGCCTGGCGCTCCATGAGCGCTTCGACCCCGTCGCTCGCACCTGCGACACCACCGGTGTCGATCACAAGGTAAGGATGCGGACCCACTTTGCCGAAGCCGTACTGGCGGTCTCTGGTCAGCCCGGCATAGTCCGCCACCAACGCGTCTCGCGATCGCGTTAGTCGATTGAACAAGGTGGATTTGCCGACGTTGGGACGACCGACAAGCGCAACTACCGGCAACATAGCGGTGAGCCTTGGCTCAGTCTTTCTCGTTGGTGCGGATTTGGTAGCCGACGACCTGACCACCTGCGCTCTGGGCATACAGCGTATTACCCATCACATAAGGGCGATTGACGATCGGCGAGTTGCCGACACGCACACGACCTGCAAATAGTCCCGTACCGACACTCAGAAAGTGGAGATAGCCCTCGAAGTCGCCTACGACGGCGTATTCACCGAACCCGACCGGTGCGGTCACCTGCCGTCGCAACAATTGCTCGTTGGACCATTCCTGCGCCCCATTCTGTCGCGACAGGGCAAGAATTCGATCGTTATCGAGCGTCAAATAGACGTTTGCCCAGTCAACGCCCAGCCCTGCGTAGCTTGAGAATTCGCGAGCCCACATGGCTTGCCCAGACTCTGCGGCGATCGCGGCAGTGCGTGCCCGGAAACCGGTAACGTAAAGATCGTTGCCAACCGCAGCAATCGCACCATCCGCATCGACCATGCGGTCGATATCCGATCGACCTGACGGAATACCTAAGGGCAGCTCCCACAGCTTTTCGCCATCGAGCAGCCCGACACCCATGATGCGACCATTGTCGAAGCCGGCAATCACCGCATCACCCGATACCACCGGCGCGCCGGTACCACGTTGCGAAAGCCTCGGCACAGGCTGCTCAACAAACCACAATAAGGCGCCGTCATCAGCGTCGAGCGCCAGCAGCCGACCATCGACCGTTCTCAGCAACACTCTCCCGCCGGCAATCACTGACGGTGCGAGCACCTCGGCTGCAATGTTGCTTTCCCACAGGTCTTCGCCGGTGCGGGCATCGAGTGCGAGTACCGAACCATTGCCTTCAGCAACGATAACAACACCCTCGCCAACGCCCGGGCCTGACGTCAATTTCGACTTCAGCTTACGAGACCATACTTTGCGATGTGTCTTAGCATCAAACGCGGTCACCTCACCGTCGGCATTGGCGACATAAACCCGCGTGCCGTCACCGGCAGGCCGAAGCGCTAGACGCAAATTTTCGCCGCTGTCACCGATCTTCGTGGAAAGAACACGTTTCAGATCGATGGATGACTGAACCTCCGTCAACGCCATCGGTTGCTCAGATTCGTCCTCTTCCTCGCCACCGAAGATCGAGCAACCACTGAGTATCAGCGCCAATGCTAGTCCAGTCAGATGCAGATGGCGTCTCATCAGGGCGCTACCACCGGGTCGTCGTCAGCCGTCGCAAGCTCGGCGAGCTTTATGCCAACAAACGCCGTATCAATCAATTGTGGCTGACCAGGATCATCAAGGGCCGACTGGTACGCATTGCGTGCGTCCTCGGATTGGCCAAGCGCAACAAACGCATCCCCGCGAATTTCGTTAAAAAACGGCTCGAACCGCCCAGCTCTAACACCATCGAGCGTCGCGAGCGCCGCCTCCGGCTCGTCAAGATAAATCTCAACGCGCGCCAATCTCGTCGCGATGAGGGGCGCAAGCGCCGTGTCTTTTTCGCTGACAAGCAAACTCGCGAGCAACCCGCGCGCCTCTGCAGCGTCGCCATCCGCCATTAACACCGACGCCTGACGCAGCTTGGCGAGCGGTACATAC
Organism: Pseudomonadota bacterium; assembly: GCA_039700805.1. Taxonomy (GTDB): domain Bacteria; phylum Pseudomonadota; class Gammaproteobacteria; order Steroidobacterales; family Woeseiaceae; genus CALBPI01. The sequence goes on from JBCAZE010000137.1 coordinate 3,529, forward strand.
GCGGAGTCGCCGTATTCAGCAACCAACTCATCCACACGTTGATCGAGCGTAATGCTGTCATTTCTCGAGGCTGCATCAACCGCACGATCAAATAACGTTCCCGCCGCTTCTCGTGTGGCTTGTTTGCTGTCTTGCCACTTCACCCAACCGATCGCACCTGCGATGCCAACAGCGAGGACCACCATCAAACTGGTTCCGTTCTCTTTCCACCAGTCGCGTAGCTGCTCGACCTGTTGTTCTTCTGTTAAATCATTCACCGAATCAATTCCGTAAATACGCAAATTAGCCCGCTATTTTAGCGCATTTTTACTGTCGAGCGCACAATAAGATGCTCGATCGCTTACCCAAGATGTGCCGCGACTTCTGCCGTCGGTACGGTCACCTGCTCACCACCATCTCTCAACGGCTTGATCGTCACCGTCCCCGCTTCGGCTTCTTGCTGCCCGATGATCATCGCGACAGCGGCACCCGAGCGGTCCGCACGCTTGAGCTGCGCCTTCATACCACCGCCATCTAAATTGCGCTCTAGCCGAATGCCCGGCTTCTGATCTCGAAGGGCCTCCGACAGCGTTAAACCCGCTGCGACTGCCGCATCACCCACAGCGACCAAATACACGTCGGGTTTGACCACGGTCGGTGGTACTTGTTCCGCTTCGCATAAAGCGAGTAAGCGCTCAACGCCGATCGCCCAACCGATCGCTGGCACAGATTTGCCGCCCAATTGCTCGACAAGACCATCATAGCGGCCGCCAGAGCATACTGCTCCTTGAGACCCTAGCGCGTCCGTCACCCACTCGAATACCGTGCGCGAGTAATAGTCTAGGCCACGCACCAACCGCGGGTTGATCGTGTACTCGATACCCAGAGCGTCGAGGCCCTTGGTCAATGTCGCGAAATGTTCCGCCGACTCCGAATCGAGGTGTTCATTAAGCAGCGGCGCGTCATCAATCAACGCGCGCATCTCGGGGTTCTTGCTATCCAAGATTCGCAGCGGATTCGTGCCCAGCCGACGCACACTGTCGTCGTCGAGGGCATCGCGGTGCGCATCAAAGTAATCGACAAGCAACGTGCGATAAGCTGCACGTGATGCCGGGGTCCCGAGGGAGTTGATTTCCAGCTTCAACCGCGACAAACCGAGCCGTTGCCAGAGCCGCGCCGACAGCGCGATCATCTCAATGTCGATATCCGGCCCGGCGAAGCCGAAAGCCTCTACATCAATTTGGTGGAACTGGCGATAACGACCTTTCTGCGGTTTCTCATATCGGAACATCGGACCCGACGTCCAGATCTTGTTGCGCTGGTTGTGCGTCATACCATTGGTGATAGCCGCACGAACTAAACCCGCTGTTGCCTCGGGCCGCAACGTCAGACTCTCACCATTGCGATCGTCAAACGTATACATCTCCTTCTCGACGATATCGGTTGCGTCACCAATCGAGCGTTTGAACAAGTCCGTAAATTCCAAAAGCGGCACACGCATATGCTGATAACCGTATTCGGCGAGCAGCTGCTCAACCGCGCGCTCGAGCACAAGCCAAGCATCGCCGGCGGGTGGCACAATATCGTTCATACCGCGAATCGGGCGTACCGTCTGGGTCATTAGGATGTTCCGTGTGTGGTCGTTAGTATCAGTTGATCGTCAGTCTGGCCGACCGGCCTCGTCGTTCCGACGCTGAGATCGTATAGGCTTCGCCATCGACAGTGACGTCGACAACATCGGCGACACCTAGGATAACGCGCAATGGTCGGACACCATTTAGCAAACGGTCTGTTCCAGCGCTAGCGGTTCCGTAGGCGATGCGGGTACCAGTGGCATCGCGCACCTCAAACCAGCAGGTGTCATTGAATCGAAGCCTCAGCCCCTGTCCGGGCGCGGGCGAATCCGGCTGCGCGGCCACCACCTGCGGTGCGAGCGATTCCTCTACGGGCCCAGTAACGGCGGCTTGGCGATCTTGCGCCGCGGCACGCGCCGCAATCAAAGCATCGGTCGCGCTGGGGGACGACGTCGCTTGAACAGGAGCGCGCGTGTCCGCGGTTGCTATCGTATCGCTCGTTGCTTGCGTCGCAGATGGCACCTCGGTCGACGACTCAGTGGTCTCGGCGATGGCGCGCGTGCCACTCTCGCCGCCAAACAACGGCCATAGATACACCAAGGCGACACCGATGAGGCAGGCGACGAGCATACCGCCGACGAACAGTGCAGCCGGCGTCACACCGGGTTTTCTGATCGGTTTGTTGTAACTGACGATCAACTCAGGCTCCGCGTCTTTCGCGAGCCCAGCGCTGTTGTGAAACCGCTCCACCGCTTCGTCTGCGTCGAGCTTTAAATGTCCCGCGATCGCTCGGATGTGTCCTTTGACGAACACCGTTGCACCCAACGCATCGAAATTCTCGGCCTCCAGGCCTTCGACAATGCTTGCATCGAGACGTAGCGCCTCCGCAATGCTCGTTGCACTGAGGGACTGAGCCTCTCGTGCCTCACGTAGCCATACACCAAGACCCGACGGCCCCGGTGTTTCAACAATTGCTTCGGACTCGTTCTCGCTGCTCATCGTCGGCTTTGACGATTATCCGCCCTGTTCCAAGACACGTGTCTGTCGGGACTCGGGAAAGCGCTCGCGTAACTCATCTGCGTAACGACCAGCAGCGCGCTGATCGCCAAGCTGGGTTTCGACGCGCCATGCCAAGAGCAACACATCCGCGCTGCTAACTCCGGCGGACATCAGTCGCTGTAAAAACGCCCTTGAGCTCAGCGCATTATCGGTTTCGAACTTGAGGACAGCGAGTTGTAACAGCGCATCCGCATAGTCTGATTTGATTTCGAGCGCATTGCGGAAATAACGCTCCGCGGCATCCAAATCATCTTTGCTTCGCATACAAACACCGGCGTTGGTTAACGCCGCAGCTGGTGTCGAATAAAGCGGATTTCGCGCCGCTTTGACAAAGTACTGCTCGGCCTGCCGGTATTCTTTCTGCCCGCACAAATAGACGGCGTAGCTGTTTTGTACGCTACCGTCATCAGGCGCCAATCGAATCGCGCTGCGGTAAGCCTGATCGGCTAGTTTTTCTTCATTAACTCGCTGATAGACGATTGCCAATGTGTAGTGGGCATCGGCGTTTTTGGGATTCTGGCTGATCGAACTTTCGAGCCGCTCTCGGGCCAGTTGCAGCTTGCCGGACCGAAGGTACTCAACGCCCAGCTGAAAATTGTAAGCCGCGGCATCTTCCTTCGATTCTTTGTACTGTCGGCCGCCGGATGTTTCAGTCACGCACGCCGTCGTGAAACCCAACGCCATAAGGATCATGATGAACTTGCGCACAACCTGTCTTCCCGCTTCTAGATCAGGACCCAAATAGTACCGCAATCGCTGACCTATTGCCGTTACGAAAGCCGCCAGATTGGCTAATTGGTCACGATGTCACGCGTCCGAGCGCCGAGAGGTCGTTTAACGCGGTCATCCACACGACCCGCAAGCTGCCCACAGGCAGCATCGATGTCATCACCGCGGGTCTTGCGCACCGTCGTCACAACCCCGCGCTCGCGCAATCGATCTCGGAATCGGGCAATTTGTTTTGCGTTGCTGCGCTTAAACGGCACGCCTGGAAACGGATTGAACGGTATCAGGTTAACCTTGGCGGGTTGCCCCTTTACCAAAGCGACCAATTCATCGGCGTGAGCCAGGTGATCATTGACGCCATCCAACATGACATACTCGAAGGTAATGTGACGATTACCGAATGCCTCTACATAGCGCCAGCAGGCGTCCAATAAAGAAGCGATCGGATGCACCCGATTAATCGGCACAAGTTGGTCTCGCAATGGGTCGTTAGTGGCATGTAGCGATACGGCTAGCGAAACATTGCAATCGTGCGCCAGCTTGTCGATTTGTGGCACGAGACCTGATGTACTGAGCGTAACTCGCCGGCGCGACAGGCCATACGCTAAATCGTCGATTAACAGCTGTAGTGCCGGTACGACCTCGCGGTAGTTCGCCAATGGCTCACCCATGCCCATAAACACCACGTTGGTGACCGCGGGGTCGCCGTTAGCGCGGCGCGGCAAATCGCGAATGGCCACGAAAACCTGAGCGATAATCTCGGCCGTGGTTAAGTTACTGTTGAATCCCTGTTTTGCCGTGGCGCAGAACGCACAGTCGAGCGCGCACCCCACCTGTGACGAGATACACAAGGTGCCACGGTCGTCCTCTGGAATAAAAACGGTTTCAATCGCTTGGCCACTGCGCGCAGCAAGCAACCATTTGACGGTGCCATCCGCGGAATCGAATCTGTTGATAATCCGCGGAAGTGCGAATTCAACATCGCCGGTTAGCCGCGAACGCAGCTTTTTTGACAAGTCTGTCATCTCATCGATGGACAAAACTTGCCGCTGATGCATCCATTGCATCAGCTGACGCGCCCGAAACGGCTTCTCGCCCTGCTCTTGAAACCACGCCTCAAGGGCGTCGCGAGACTTTCCGAGCAAGTTAACCGTTTCGGACACGGGGTTCAGCCTAACCGCGTGTGCGCTCGCAAACGCCTTCAGGGAAGAAGAACTCGACTTCCACTGCAGCCGTTTCCGTGGCATCGGATCCATGTACAACGTTTTCTTCGATGCTCGCCGCGAAATCAGCGCGAATCGTGCCCGGCTCCGCATCAGCTGGGTTAGTGGCGCCCATCAAGTCACGATTAACCGCAACAGCGTTTTCGCCGCGGAGTGCCTGTACAACGACAGGACCTGACATCATGTAGCTCACCAAATCAGCGAAGAAGGGCCGTTCCTTGTGAACCGCATAAAAGCCTTCCGCCTGCTCCCGCGTCAGTTGGATCATTCGCGCAGCAACGATTTCCAGACCGGCCTTTTCGAAGCGGCCAATGATTTCGCCGATCAGGTTCTTTTCGACACCGTCGGGCTTGA
>JBCAZE010000138.1:0-8438 GCA_039700805.1 Pseudomonadota bacterium
AAGAAGAGCAAAACCCTTCGTTGAAACTGCGCGTGTTTATTAGCGGCGGCGGCTGCAGCGGCTTTCAATATGGATTCACCTTTGACGAGACGGTGGAAGACGGGGACTTGGCCGTTGAAAATCAAGGCGTCACGCTGCTGGTAGATCCAATGAGTGTTCAGTATCTGATGGGTGCTGAGATCGACTACAAAGAAGATCTCGAAGGCGCCCAGTTCATCATTCGCAACCCTAACGCCACGACAACCTGCGGCTGCGGATCTTCGTTCTCAGTCTGACTCAGTGACCGACGGGGTGGTCTCTGCGGCGGCACCGAATGCCGTAGCGAGTGGTAAGGACAACGGCGAGATGATCGCCGCCGTCGATTTAGGCTCCAATAGTTTCCATATGATTGTGGGCGTGCTGCGGCATGGCCAGATCACCATCATCGACCGACTGCGTGAGACGGTTCGACTCGCCGAAGACTTGTCGTCGACTGGCGAGCTTTCGGATACGGCGCGTGCGAGAGCGATCGCCTGTTTATCCCGGTTTGGTGAGCGTCTGCGTGGTATGTCCGCCAACCGAGTGCGTGCGGTCGGTACCAATACAATGCGGCGCGCGCGTGCCGATAACCAGTTCGCTCGAGATGCTTCGGAGGCGTTAGGCCACAATATCGAGATCATTTCGGGCGTCGAAGAGGCACGCCTTATTTATCTTGGTGTTGCGCATAGCCTCCCTGCAGCCGACGGCAAACGATTGGTGATCGACATCGGTGGCGGCAGCACCGAGCTGATCGTCGGAGAGGGCTTGAACGCGCTAACACTGCAAAGTCTCGGTATGGGTTGTGTCATCAAAACTGAGCGCAACTTTCCTGATGGTGTGATTACTGCGAAGCGATTCGCCGAGGCCCGTACGGCTGCGCAGCTCAAACTGCGTCCAGTGAAAAACCTTTTCCGCCGCTCTGGTTGGCGAAGTGCGATCGGCGCTTCCGGAACCATCCGCGCGACCATCGGCGTTGCGCGTGAACTTGGCATGGTTGCTGCCGATGATGTGCTGAAGCGTGAGCATGTCGACGCACTGATTGAGCGCGTGATCGAAGCCGGTAGCATCGATCGACTAAAGATGCCGGGTTTGTCTGAACGCCGCGCACAGGTTTGGCCCGGCGGGCTCGCGATTTTGGCTGAAGTGATGAGCGCGTTGAACATTGATGCCTTAATGGGCTCGGATGGTGCTCTGCGCGAAGGGGTGTTGTATGACCTCGTCGGACGATTGCAACATTCCGATGCCAGAGTCAGAAGCGTTGCCGCGCTGGGTGACCGCTATCACATCGATCATGCCCAGGCGTCGCGCGTCAAAGACACGGCCGAGGCGTTGTTTGAGCAAGTGCACGCCGACATTGCACTGCCCCGCGATCAAGCCCTGCGTTTCTTACGCTGGGCGGGGCACCTGCATGAGATTGGGCTCGATATTGCCCATGGCGATTTTCATAAGCACGGCGCGTACATTGCGGGCAACGCTGACATGCCGGGATTTCCCGCCACCGAGCAGCAGATGTTGGCATTCCTGATCGCCAACCAGCGCAAGCGGCCAAGCGCAGAAGCGCCGCCCGTCTTAGGATCGGATGGCGAGCGCGCACTGCGGCGTCTCGCTATTCTGCTGCGTCTCGCCGTGCTGTTGCATCGAAACCGTGGCGACCGCGATGTGATTCCCCCGTCTCTTATGTTTCACCAAGACGGGGTCCGGCTTTCTTTCGATAGCGCGTGGCTGTTAAAGAACCCTCTGACACGCGCCGATCTTGAGCGCGAAAAAATCTATCTCGCGCAATGGGGCACTGACGTCATCTTTGATTGAATTCGGACGCCTAAATGTTCGCGCCGTACTGTGATAGCAGTGCACGTTGTGCGCTGTGGCCAGTCTCATCAGGTGATTTGGTCACTCTGCGGTAGCTGCCATCTCCCTGCATTTCCCATGCCTCCATATTGTCATCTAGATAACGTTGTAAGTCGTCTTTGACCTGTTGGATATGCGATTTGCGACGCAATGGGAAGCACACTTCTATACGCCTGAAGAAGTTGCGTTCCATCCAGTCAGCGCTACCGCACAGCAGTTTTTCGTTGCCATCGTTCGAAAAAAAGTAAACACGTGAGTGTTCGAGGAATCGACCGATGATGGACCGAACACGGATATTCTCCGATAACCCCTTAATCCCAGGTCTCAGTATGCAGATGCCACGCACGATCAGGTCTATTTCTACGCCTGCATTTGAGGCGGCATATAACGCGTTGATGATGGTGGGTTCGATTAGCGCGTTGACCTTGGCGATAATGCGTGCAGGCTTGCCAGCCAGCGCGTGTTTCTGTTCACGGCGAATGTTCTTGAGCAAGCGCCCGTGCAACTCGAACGGTGAGGTGATCAGCAGCTTGTTGCCGCCGAGTTTCGTAAGGCTCGTGAGCTGCATGAAGACGTTGTGCACATCTTGGCCAATCTCTTTGCGTGTCGTTAGAAGGCCATAGTCGGTGTAGTGACGTGTTGTGCCAGGGTGATAATTGCCGGTGCCGAGATGGACGTAACGCTTGAGCGCACCGTCCTCACGCCGAACAATCAGCAATATTTTCGCGTGGGTCTTGTAGCCCATCACACCAAAGACGACGTGTGCTCCGGCCTCCTGCAGTCGGGTCGAAAGCTCGATGTTTGCCGCTTCATCAAAACGTGCCATCAGTTCGACGACGACGGTCACTTCCTTGCCAGCTCGGGCGGCGGCAACGAGATGGTCAACAATCGGCGATTCGGGGCCTGTTCTGTAGAGTGTTTGCTTGATGGCGAGGACATCAGGGTCAGCAGCGGCGCTAGCGATTAAGTCGATCACCGGAGCAAAAGACTGGAACGGGTGATGCAGCAAAATGTCATTCTTACGTATTGCATCAAACACATTATCTGTTTCGATGAGTGCTTGCGGTACGTCCGGTGTGAACGGTTCAAACTTGTGTTCCAGTTTTGGAGAGTCATTGGCGACCATGATCAAACGATTCAGATTCACAGGTCCTGCGACGCGATAAAGGTCGTGCTCGGTTAATTCAAAATGGTCGAGCAAGAATGTGCTGAGTTCCTCGCTGCATTCCTCGGCTACCTCCAGTCGGACCGCCGCACCATAACGGCTCGCCGCGAGCTCACCCTGCAGTGCGCGAATCAGATCTTCGACTTCCTCATCATCGACATAGAGATCGCCATTTCGGGTAATCCTAAATTGATAACAGCCATTGATGGTCAGTCCCGGAAAAAGCTCGTCGACAAAGTCGTGGATAATCGAGGATAAGAATACATAGTCTTCCTCGCCGCTACCGTCGAGGTCTGCGGGTAGCTGTATGAGACGCGGTAGTGAGCGTGGCGCCTGGACCAGACCACGATGTCTCGGTCGACCGTATATGTCTCGCCCCTTCAGCCCAACGATGAAATTAAGGCTCTTGTTTAAGATCTGAGGGAACGGTCGAGAGGGGTCTAATGTGAGCGGCGTCAGCACAGGCAAGATCTGTTTTTGAAAATGCCCATACAGCCATTCTCGTTGTTCATCACTCCACTTGGACCGACGCAGAAACCGGATGCCTGCTTGTTCCAATGCCGGCAGCAATCGCGCGTTCAGTGTTTCGTATTGGCCTTTGACTAACGCATGGGCCGACGCTGCGATGGCCGTGAGTACTTCTTGCGCCGACAGTTTGTCGGGTCCTGCCGCCGCACTGGAAATTTCCTCACGCTGCTTTAGTCCTGCGACACGAATTTCGAAGAACTCATCGAGGTTGGTGCAGGAAATGCAGAGGTAGCGTAGTCGCTCTAGCAGAGGAATCGATTCGTCGTCAGCCTGTGCGAGCACGCGCTTGTTGAATTCGAGTAAGCTGAGTTCTCGATTCGCGAAGTGTTGCGGCATCGAGACCAAGTCGGCTGCCGTCGCGCTGCTATCCGGTGAGTCCTTACTAGCTGATGTGCTCATTTTGTTTCGCTCCAGGCGCATGATGGACAGCGCCGAGGGTGACCGGCAATCGTGCGCCGGTAATTTGCACTAATGATTGCGCGCGATCGTCAATTCTCGCTGCGGCAAGCCAAGCGAATAGGCTCGCTTCTATATAGTCGGGGTCGTGACCAAACGCGGAGGCGCTTTGGCAGCTAATCGGTGCCAGCTGGTTTTGCAGGCGTCGCATAAGCTCACTGTTGTGTACACCGCCACCACACACAATGATCTCAGTGATGCTTGCGCTCTCATGCTCAATGGCTTTCGCAATGGACGTAACACTGAGATCGCACAGTGTGCTCATGATCATCGCGATGTCGTCTCGTGGCAGTGTCTCGATGTCGCGTTCGCGAATGCTCAGACGTTCGAGCAGCCATCCGGCATCGAAATACTCGCGACCGGTGCTTTTCGGGGCGTTCTTGGCAAAATAAGGGTCAGTGAGCAATGCACTGAGTAAGTCAGGATTGGTGGTGCCAGACGCGGCGACCGCTCCATCGCGATCAAACCCGCCGAACCCTGTTCGGCGAGCCCACCAGTCCATGAGGGTATTCGCCGGACCTGTGTCGAATCCCAACATCAGTTGGTCACCCTCGAGCACGGAGAGATTGGCGATGCCGCCGAGATTCAATACGCCACGCGTCGTGCCCGGCTGAGAGAACCACTCTTTGTGCAGCAATGGTGCTAACGGTGCGCCCTGGCCGCCGACCGCCAAGTCCGCGCCTCGAAAGTCGTTGACTGTAGTGATTCCGGTTTGTGCTGCGATGGTGGCGCCACAACCAATTTGTAGACTAAAGGGATGTGTCGCTGCCGGCGCATGAAACAGTGTTTGACCATGGCTGCCAACAGCAATGACGTCGCGCGGATCTGTCTTCGCGTCCGCTAGTAGTTCAAGCGTCGCCTCCGCGAATACGGCTCCCAGCATTGTGTGCAGCGAACCAACTTCCGGCAGCGTGAGTGTTTTTGGTTGATCGAGTGCGGCGGCAAGCGTCTTCGCGCAGGCGGCGTCGAACGGGTGATGCCGCGTTGCCACAGTCTGCCAGTCGCCGTTTGTCTCACGCACCAGCACGCAATCGACACCATCGGCACTGGTGCCGGATATCAAGCCAACGAATAGTCGGGGTGATGACATGGGTGTTACGCGAGCCGAATTGACCAAGGGCTCACAAGAATAACAAACGATGCCGCTGCGAAGTGTTACAGAGTCCCGGTTTCGGTGCTCGCGCTGGCACTGGCAAGCGTGAGGCGCTTGAACTGTTCGAGCTCGGCCAGCATTGGGGCTGTCACTTTATTGAAATCGTCTCTGAATTCTTCCGCGATCGGATCCGCCTGCGGCAGAGAGACAGTACGCGGATTTCTATGCACGCCATTCACTCGGTACTCGTAATGCAAATGAGCGCCGGTCACGAGTCCGGTCTTACCAACAAAGCCGATCACTTGCCCTTGCTTAACCCGTGAGCCGACACGCTGTCCGCGTCGGAAGTTGTTCATGTGGGCGTACACCGTGACGATGTTGCCACCATGCTGGAGCATGACGACATTGCCAAAGCCCCGCTGTCGTTCGCGCACGATAATCTTGCCATCGCCAGCGGCCATGATCGGTGTCCCGATTGGTGCCGCGTAGTCCACACCACGATGCGCGCGAATCGTGTTCAGCACTGGGTGTCGACGGTTCGGATTGAACTGTGAACTGATTCGTTTGAAATCGACGGGTGCGCGAACGAAAGCCTTGCGGACACTGCGGCCGGTATCGTCGTAGTAGTCGCTACGGCCTTCGGGTTTCACGTAGCGCAAGGCCTTGTACGAGCGTCCTTGGTTGATGAACTCGGCAGCCAATATTTCTCCGTCATCGACTTTCTTGCCGTCTTGCCACAGCTCTTCATAGATGACGTAAAACTCATCACCGACTCTGATGTCGTAGACGAAATCGATATCCCAAGCGAAGATGCCGGCGATGTTCATGATCACTTTGTCGGACATATCAGCATTTGCCGCCGAGACGAATAAAGAATCCGTGATCACTGCGTGTTTCTTGCTTTGTCGATACTCAACGGGTCGTTTCAGCATCTCAGCAACAAACTGACCACTGTCGTCGCGGACGACACTGAGTGTCTGATGAATCCCGATATGCCGGGTGAGGCTCATCAAGCGCCCTTCTTCATGCGCGATGATGAGTTCATCACCGGGTCTCAAGACACGCAATGGCTCTTTGGCTTCTTCAATGGTCGCGATTGTCATCAAGTCCGCGACGGATAACTGGCTTCGACGAAACAACTGATCCAAGGTGTCACCGGATTTAACCGTGAGCTTGATTTGATCGTAAGCGGGTACCGGAGGCGGGGATTCTGGTGCGACGATTGGGTTAGCGACGCTCTCTGCAACAACCGCTGTGTCTAACGATGTCAGCGCCTGCGCGCTCGGCTCGATCATGGCCGGCTCTGCGGCGGCAACCGGTGAGTCGTGGTCGACAGTTTGATTTCGCAGCAGCATCGCCAGCATAACCGTCAGCAATGGGAGGCCGAGTCCGGCTGCAAACCAAACAAATTTGGCATAGGAGGGCTGCTGTCTCGGAGGCAGGCTGGCGGTGTTGTTGTAATCGTGCCTTATCGGGCTGTTTTGACCACGCAACGAACGGTACTCGAGAGAAGTTTACGGAAGACTACTTTTTGCGGTTGTAATAGTCAAAACACAGGTATCTCGTGCAAACTATCCACAGGCCGGCAACTGGCCTTCATACATGCTCCGTTTGCCCGCATAATCCAGCTTCGATGTAACCATCTTTGATATCTAAGAGAATCCATGACCGAGAACAGTGACCAACTTGCCGAACTGACCCGCGGCAGCGAAGAGATTTTGCCCGACGGCGGCCTTGCGGAACGGCTAAAAGCGGATCGCCCGCTAGTCATCAAGGCCGGATTCGATCCGACTGCGCCTGATCTGCACCTGGGTCATACCGTGCTGATCAATAAGATGCGGCAATTTCAGGCTTACGGTCATGACGTTGTGTTTTTGATCGGCGATTTCACTGGGCTGATCGGTGATCCCACGGGAAAGAATGCGACCCGTCCGCCATTAACGCCCGAGGAAATTAATGAGAACGCGAAGACGTACCAGGAGCAGATCTTCAAGATCCTAGATCCGGAGAAAACGCGTGTTGCGTTTAACTCGCACTGGATGAATGACATCGGCGCGGCGGGAATGATCAAGTTGGCCGCGAGTCACACAGTCGCGAGGATGCTCGAGCGTGATGATTTCTCCAAGCGGTACGCAGGTGGCCAGCCGATTGCAATTCATGAGTTCTTGTATCCATTGGTACAAGGCTACGACTCCGTCGCCCTAAAAGCGGACGTCGAGCTGGGTGGTACTGATCAGAAATTCAACTTACTCGTCGGCCGACAATTGCAACAGGATGCTGGTCAAAAACCGCAGGTCGTGTTGACCATGCCGCTTCTTGAGGGCCTCGATGGGGTCAATAAGATGTCCAAGAGTATGAACAACTACATCGGTATCACGGATACGCCGGATGATATGTTTGGGAAATTGATGTCCGTCAGCGACGAGCTGATGTGGCGTTATTTCGAATTGTTGAGTTTTCGGCCGTTGTCGGAAATCGACGGTCTGCGCCAACGTATCGAAGCGGGCGAGAACCCGCGCGACATCAAGTTCGAATTAGCCGATGAAATCGTCACCCGGTTTCATGATGCGAGGACTGCTGGGCAAGCGAAGAGCAGCTTTATTACACGCTTTCAGAAAAACGCGATCCCGGATGATATGCCGAGTGTCGCGGTGTCTTCGGTCGACGGGAAGATTGGCGTTGCCCATGCATTGCGCGAGGCGGGTCTAGTCCAGAGCACTTCAGAAGCTTTTCGGATGATCAAGCAAGGCGCTGTCCGCCTCGATGGCGAGAAAGTTGCCGATCGCAGTCTTGAGATTGAAGCGAACACTGAGGTCGTCGCTCAAGTGGGTAAGCGCAAGTTTGCGCGTATCACTGTCGGTTCGTAGTTCAAGGCTCGCTGATCATGACCATCGTCTATGACACCTTTCAGGCTCGCTATCGCGATGCGTTTCGCGAGTTGAACGAGATATGGCTCGAGCAGTTCTTCGAGGTAGAGCCAATCGATGCGAAAGTGCTCGGCGATCCTGAAACGCATATTCTCGAGCCTGGCGGCCAGATTCTTTTTGCTATCGACGACGGCGTTGCCATCGGAACGTGTGCACTGAAACCTGCCGGTAACCAGGGCACGGAGCTGACCAAAATGGCGGTTCACCCGGATCAGCAGGGGCGGGGGGTCGGCCGCGGATTGCTCAATGCGGTGCTGGACTACTGGCAAACAGAGATCGGTGGGCGGCTATTTCTTGAGTCTCATTCCTCTCTGGGGCCTGCTTTGTCGCTGTACGAGCGCGCTGGTTTCGTGCATACCCCAAGGCCGATCCCTTCTGACTATGAGCGCTCTGATGTCTACAT
>JBCAZE010000010.1:0-36662 GCA_039700805.1 Pseudomonadota bacterium
CGGATTGCGGGGTGACACCGTCCTCGCCGAAGTTCACATCAATCACAGTGACGGTACCGGACACCGGCGCGTCCTCGTCATTGGCGACGGAAGCATTTAGCCCTTCGAATTCTGCCGGTTCAGGAAGGTTATTGATGGCACCCTCAACAGTCGTTAGTGCGTCATCATTCAGATTGCCCGCGATCGGTGCACCTGCAATATCCATGATCGCCTGAGCGAAGGCATCAAGTGTTGCCTGTGCAAAAGTGCCATCGGCAAGGTCAGCGCCAAGGTCGCCGATCACACCACCCGCATCAGCATTGGCATCATTCGCGTCGAGCTGAGAGACCAATGCGATGGCCGTCGCGTAGCGACCCGCATCGTCATTCGCGGCTGGCATCATCAGCAAATCTGTGGGCACGATCTCGGTGATGTTGCCCGCGACAGCAAAGTTGATGCCTACGGCCTCATTGTAGGTAGAAAGCGCCAGGTTCAGGTCGCCGGCGAGTGCCGCAAGCTGCGCAGCAATCTCGGTCAATGGCGAAACAACAAACACCGTGTCGCCTTGGACGTCGACGACGGCTCGCGTGTCAGGCGCGTCAAGAACACCTCCGGTCGCCTCATCAACATAGGTACCGCCAGTACAACTGATGAGCGCTGCACCATCGACCGGTACCAGATCACCAAAGCTCACGGTGCCGCCGGTGGTGGTTCCAGAAGCCAGAGAAGCGCCGGCTAAGCCCGCCGCATCAATCGGTGCGATATCACATGTCGCGCCGTCAACCAGGCCGTGGACGTACGTTGCGCTCAATGCAAACGCTGACTGCACATCCAGGGCGGTCGAGGTCACAGTCTCGCGTAATCCGGGGGTATCGGTGTAGCGAACGACAACGGTCAATGCCAGACCGCCCTCATTCGCTGTCAGTGTGTACGTCGGCGAAGTTGCACCTGTGATCGCCACACCATCCGCGAACCATTGATAACTCTCTGTGCCCGACTGAATGCCATCAGGATCAGACACCGAAGCTGACACAGTGCCCCCAACGACAGCTTCCCCGTTGATGCTAGCAGCGCCATTGGAACCTTGTACCAATGGGACGCTATCGCGACTGCTTCCGCAGCCTGCTAACAGCGTCAGTAGTACCGCACCGAAAACGACTTTATGACTCATTACCCTGAACTCCCCTAACAAGTTTTTCGCTGATCGGAGGCATAGCCCGCCAGCGACGCGTGGCTATTTGCCGCGACGCATCATCCGCTGACAAGCTGCCAGCACGCTTAATACCGTGTGTTGCCGACGGGTTTGCCGGCGTGAAATTTGCGCACCGCTCGCATAGCGGTGACGCAGCCCCTCAAAATCTGCAAGCCGAATACCGACCTGACCATTACGCATCTTGGATCCCCCCCGATTTGCGTATTGCTTGACCGCCAAGTGAACTGACGGAGTCATTTCTAGTGAACCGAAAATTGGTATGACCAATATTTTGCTAGGTTCATGCTTTTTGGTATGACCGGTGACCATTATGTATTGGTCTGCACCAAAAAGGCAACCACACCTCAAGGTACCGCGGGTCAAGCACTGTAAATGCCCTTGCTCACTGACAAGCGCATAGGCGCTCCATGCGTTAAACGCAGCGTATTCATGTGTCGAAGTCGGCTTCCGGCGCACTGGTAATCAGAATCAGCGCGGCCCCTGCCATTTCGGATTATGTTGTGCAACGGACAGGTGTTCGCTCAATCTTTGTTGGGTGCTGCCGATACCAATGAATCGTGGTGAAACAAGAAACTCGGCAATCGGGATAGTTGCGTATGACGAAAGGACTCGAACGCAAGCTGACGCTGCGCTATCTATGCGCACTGGGCTTGATCGCCACTTTTAGCATCACGACATACGCGGTACTGACGCAGCGTGCCAGCACCTCAGCAAGCGATGCATCGCTGATTAACACGGCCGGCATGCAACGCATGTTGTCGCAGCGGATCGCACTCAGTGCGCTGCAGGCTGCGCGCGCTGACTCACCCGATAGTGTGTCGGCTGCTATCGAGCGGCTCAAGGATGCCGCGGCGAAGATGTCGCACAATCATGATCAACTCAAGACGCTCACCAACGCCTCGGATGGCACAGACTTTGGTGCCGCCACACTGACACCCGATGCCGCGCTGGACCGTCAAATCACCACATTCCTGCTCGCAACCCAGGACGCTGCCGAGGCGCTACGCCGCGACCCAACGTCGGATACTGCGGTCGATGCGCTGGAGACACTGAATACGCTGCTCAATCGTAACCTTGTTGAAAATCTGGACGGCTATGTCTCCGCGTTGCAGGCACACTCAGAAGCGGGCGTACGCGCCTTTCTCCGTCTCGAGACCATGTTCTTAATTGGTGGGTTGAGCGTTCTACTCATCGAAGCGGTCTTCATTTTTCGGCCGATGGTCAAACGCATCGTTCAAGCGATCTCAGCGCTGCAAACAACAAACCATGAGCTGACCACTTTCAGCTATCGAATTTCTCATGACCTGAGAGCACCCGTCGCATCGACGCTCGGTCTGGTTCGAATCGGTCGCAACGCGATTTCAAAAGACACGTCACCACTGATCGGTGACATCCTCACCAAGATAGACGCGACGATGCAGCGGATGGATACACTGATTGCCGACATCATCACCGTTAAGAAAAACAAGCAACCCGCAGACGATCTTCAACTGGTTGACGTAAACGCGCTCATCGACGATGTGTTCGACAAGCTTGCGCCGCTTGCAGATGAGCACGCCGTTTCACTTGAGCACTCGTTATCTCCAGGCGAGACGGTCATGACCAGCAAAACTTACTTGCGCCAGATTGTTGATAACCTCGTATCGAACGGTATCAAGTATCGTGACCCTGAATCGCCGAAGCCGTTTCTCTCGGTATCGCTTCGTCGTACCAATGATGCTTGTGACATTGTCGTTGAGGACAACGGTCTCGGTGTGCCGGAAAGCGCACAAGACCAACTGTTCGCGATGTTCAAACGATTCCATCCGAACACCTCGTTTGGCAGCGGGCTCGGCTTGTATCTCGTCAAGCAAAACGCCGAACGCATTGGCGGCAGTATCCGTTACGAGCCAAAGTGCGATGGCTCTAGGTTCACGTTTTCACTTCCGGAGAGTCGTTGAACATGTCTACATTCACGCCATCCCGTGTCTTGGTTGTAGACGATGAAGAGATCGATCGATTTATCGCAAGTCATGTCATCAGCCAACACTGGCAGGATTGCCGTTTGCTGTTTGCGAACGATGGCCTTGAAGCGCTCGCATTGCTCGAAGAGAACGCAGCCAGCCTGCCTGACCTCATTCTTCTCGACATCAACATGCCGCGGATGAATGGCCATACGTTTCTAAACACCTGGAACAAAGAGCGCGAATCAGACGGCCCCGCTGTCGTCATGTTGACGTCCTCTGATCAAGAAGAGGACCGGGACCGCGTTGCCCACTTTCCCTGCGTTAAAGGCTATCTCGTTAAACCGGTGTCACCCGAAGCGCTCGCTGCCATCACCATTGAATGACTAACCATCACCCAGTGAGCCAACCAGGATCTTTGGCAAACGCCGCGGCGAGATGGTCAACGGCGACACGAACCTTTGCCGGCAGCAGGCGTGAGCCTGGATACACCACATGAATCGCAACGTCGGGCGCTTGCCATTCCGGCAATAGCTGCTGGAGTTCGCCGCTCGTCAGGTAACAGCCGGTCAGAAATGCGGGTTCGAGAATGACACCGCGACCTGCAACCGCGGCTTCTACCGTCGCTGGCCCGTAGTTGGTAATGAAATCACCAGATACTTTGACCGTTACCTCGTTCACACCTTGTTGAAAAGACCAGCTGGAGCCTTGCGACAGCCAGCGATAGATCAGGCAGTTGTGCTCGGCCAGAGATTCCGGTGACGTAGGCGTGCCGTGGTTACTCAAGTAGCTGGGAGATGCGCATAGCGTCATCGGACAAGTCGCGAGTCGCCGAGCGATCAAACTCGAATCCGGCAACTCGCCGATTCGAATCGCCATATCAAACCCTTCATCGACGATATCGACAACGCGGTCGTTCAACGTCAAGTCGACCGCAATGCCTGGAAACGACGCCTGCAACTGACAAAGGATCGGTGTCACGACTGCGCGTCCGAATTCGACGGGTGCGTTGATACGCAGCTGCCCTTGGGGCTCAACCTGCAGACCCGTGGCCTCGGCGACCGCCTCATCCGCGCGCATCAGCAGGTCTTTCGTCCGTTCATGGAATCGGCGACCGGCTTCGGTCAATGTCAGCCGACGTGTGGTTCGCCGCAACAGACTGACGCCCAATTCTTGCTCCAACGCAGCGATGTGCTTGCTGGCCATAGGCCGTGAAATCTCCAATGCCTCGGCCGCTGCCACAAACGACCCAAGCTCGACGACACGATCAAACACACGCAATGCCCGGAGATCATCCATATTGTTTCTTATTTTGAACGAATAAGTTTCGAATATAGCTGATTATCTTTCCATTCGGAATCTATAGAGTGTCCTCCGTCGATGAAGTCATCGTGATTTCACATTCATACAGAGGAGCAGACATCATGACTGCACAAGATAATGCCGGCTATGCGGCGCTCATACTCAGAGTCTCATTGGGCATCATGTTCATCGCCCACGCGGCACTGAAGATCTTTGTTTTTACCCCAGCAGGCACGGTTGGGTTTTTTGGCTCGCTTGGACTACCAGCGATCTGTGCGTATCTCACCATCGGCGCTGAGCTATTGGGCGGCGCAGCACTCATCCTCGGTTTTTACACGCGCTGGGTGTCAATGGCTCTCATCCCTGTCTTAGTGGGCAGCATCGTATTGGTTCATGGCAGCAAAGGCTGGCTATTCGCCAATGAAGGCGGCGGCTATGAGTACCCGTTATTTCTTATCGCAGCGAGCGTTGTCGCGGCACTACTCGCTGACGGCTATTACAGCATCAGAACACGCGTCGCTCGCACACGCCCGAGCAATCAAAGCGCTGCAATGGCCAGCGCCTAAAACACCTGGAGAACACCAATGACTAACACAACAATTCTTGAACGTGATGCAGCGATCAACGCTGCTATCCTAAACGGAACCGCCCTCGATGCGTTCGACCAATACTACGCCGATGACGTCGTCATGCAGGAGAATGATCAACCGGCGACGGCGGGCAAGGCGCTAAATCGTCAACGGGAGGAAGACTTTTTCGGCGCAATCACCGAGTTTCGTGGCGCGACGCTCATCGAGACAGGTGCCGGAGACAACGTCACTTTCAGTCGATGGCTGTATGACTACACGCATGCCGAATGGGGCGAGCGTCGGTATCACCAAGTGGTCGTTCGCACCTGGCGAGACGGGCTCGTCGTCGCAGAACGGTTCTACTACGGTTAAATCGATGATCGCATCCACTAGCGGCGCTTCGGCGCCGCTTTTTTGTGGTGCAAATGATCTACTCGGCGCTGTCTTGACCGTAGACTTCCGTCTCAAGATAGTGCCTGAGCGTATTCAACTGCATAAGCATTGGCGCCCATTCCAACTTGTCTGCCATCGCTTCGTACATCGCGTACAGTGGCGAAAGAGACTGCACTGTACGCTCTCTGCAAGCGAGACCGCGTTTGGTGATCGCAACATGTTTCACTCGACCATCCGTCTTCGAGACACGCATCGTGACGAAACGCTTGGCAACCAACTTTTTGACCGTCGAAGACATCGTCGGCTGCGCCACCATGAACGCCACAGCGAGCTCACTGACCGTCTCTTTCATGCCAAGTCGTGCCAACCGATTCAATACGCCAAATTGTGCCGACGTTAGATTCTCTGGAAGCAAACGCTCGAATACCGTCGTTGCCATCGATGCAATCATGTCGATCTCTGTCATGACCTTGAACGCGATCGGATCGGCTTCTAGCCCAGCGTCAGACGTCGACTCTATGCGGCGCTCTTTATTGCTAGCCAAGGGTTTCTATCCTTGATTCAAGCGCCCAACGTGGCGCTGGATCGGGTGCGTCGGCATAGCCAAGTCGAAACAGCCCCTGGACCACAGCAGGTGATGAGACACCCAACATCTCATGGATATCACGGTAGTGAACCGCCATTTCCTCGAACTCTTGGAGTGCTTGGCTCAACGGATGGAAGGCGATACCGAGTTGTGTCGCAGCGAGATGCAATCGTAGCCAGTCAGCTCCCGCTCGTAATTGCGATTGCCTTGAATTGTCTGCGCTGGTGATCCAAGCAAACGCTGAAGCACTCTCGATCGCCTGATTGTAGAAATCCACCATGCCACTGAATGCCGTGCTTTCCGTGTCCAACAACGTCTCGCGCGTAAGTATGCCAACCTTACCCAAAGCCGACGGCAACACACCGCCGATTGAAATACCGTCAGGGTTGTCCGCAATTTCGGCGGCACCGATACGCGTCAATCGCACGCTCTCCGCATGCGTCTCTGCTGTCGTCGACTCCACATGCCACGCTTGCTGGCATAGCGCTTTGAGCGCTGCAACCCCGGCAGACGAGCTATCCGCACCAAACCGCGCCTCAGATATACCGGCGAGCGACTGCATCTGCCGCAGTGAATCGATGGTGACGGGCCGCTCCCTATCAAACGGCAAACGGTTAGTCCGTCTCGCAGGTATTGACGTAAACAACGGATCGGAGGCCCGACCGGATTCGCGATGCAACCGCAGATGGGCGACGACACGATCATCGAGTGCTTCCGCGTTTTCCCCGTCCGGGAAAGGCTGGACTTCCAGTGAATAACCAAAGGCCGTCGCAGCGATGCTCGCCGTCTCAATAAATGCACCTAAGCCGACAACAATCTGACGATTGTAAGGATCTGTCTTCGGCAACAAGCGCTCGCGATCCACAAAAAGACTGAACGTCTCCGCGTCCTCGTCTAAGCGCACTCGCCAGGGTTGTCGGTTGTGCGGTGACGGCGCAAGAATCGCGTGCGACAAGACGTTCAGTCTTGCGTCACTGAAAGTCTGCTGAATGGCTAGCCAGGGACTGCGAGCCGTTCGGCCAAGTTGCGTCGTGTTGATCGCGGTTGCCGCCGCGCCAACGACCACAACACTGGCTCCACCTGTTATCAAAAGTGCGCGTCGAGTCAACATGATTCATCCACCTTATTATTTACATAGATATCTATATATTTTATTCGAATCAGTGTCAAGGAAGGCTGGCGCAATCGCAGCATTTCGCTCGATTGGGGATTGTTGCTGGCCCAAAAATCTCGTAACGTTCGCGCATGTTTCAGACCCACACGCGTCGTTTCTTCAGCGCAAGCCTCCTATGCCTTTTGGTACTCAGCATGAGCACTGTGCTGGCACACCCTGAAGACGAGTTCTGTGTTCCTGGCGAGAGCAGTTTGGATCCGCTGTTGTGTGAGCAACTCTCTGCCATCGATAGCGTCAATGGCAGCACAGCGCGGCTGACCGAACCGGTCCGCGATGCTGACGGCAACATTCGCAGCACGGCGGACACACTGGGTCTTTACGTTGCCATCGGGGTTGGGCATATCTTGCCGGGCGGGTTGGATCACATTCTGTTTGTACTGGCCTTATTCTTGACCTCGATTCGCTGGCGCGACTTATTCATCCAAATTTCGACGTTTACGGTTGCCCACACCGTCACGCTTGGATTGACTGCAAACGGTGTGATCTCACCCGCTGCAAGCGTTGTAGAACCGCTGATCGCCGCGAGCATTGCGTTTGTCGCCATTGAGAACGTGTTCCTCAAGGACATGCCGAAGTGGCGACCGGCGCTCGTGTTTGCATTTGGATTACTACACGGCATGGGATTCGCCGGCTTCTTCGGCGAACTAGGACTGCCCGATAATCAATTCTGGAGTGCGTTAATCGGCTTCAACATCGGCGTCGAAATCGGGCAGCTCAGCATCGTCGCGGCGGCCCTTGCGCTGGTCAGTCTATGGCGCAAACTCGACGGCGAGGTGTTCGAAGCGCGATACCGCCCATGGCTAGTGCGTCCCGCATCGATCGCGATCGGCGTTGTCGGTGCTTGGTGGACGATCGAGCGCGCGTTGTCTCTTTGACAAAAAAAAGCGGCACAAGCATCGCTGCCCGTGCCGCTCTCGTGTCACTTCTCGAGATTAACTCTCGTCTTCAGCATCCACACTGAAGCCACGACCGATCAGCAACGGTTCGATGCTCGGATCTGCGCCGCGGAAGTTACGATACAACTCATCCGCTGGTTTCAAGCCACCCGCTTCGTAGACCCACTTTTTGAGCCTTCCCGCAACGACAGGGTCGAAGATATCTTCTGCTTCCTTAAACGCGTTAAAACCATCTGAATCGAGAATCTCTGACCAGAGATACGCGTAGTAGCCAGCTGAGTACCCACCGGCAAAAATATGGCTGAAGTACTGCGAACGATAGCGTGGTTCAATCTCGTCAATGAGGCCATACTCGTCGAGTACCTTCTCTTCAAACGCGGTGGCATCGGTGATCGCGTTGGCCTCCTCAGCCGTCAGCATGTGCCAACGCAAATCGAGCAATGACGCTGCGATGAACTCCGTCGTCGCAAAACCCTGGTTGTGGTTGGATGCGGCCAACATTTTTTCAACCAGCGCCTCGGAGATGACCTCACCGGTTTCGTAATGTTTCGCGTACATCTCAAGCATTTCTGGCTGCGATGTCCAATGCTCCAGGATCTGCGCCGGGAACTCTGTGTAATCGCGTGGGCCGTCGACGCCTGCAAAACTCGGATAGTCGATTTTGGTCATGATGCCATGCAGCCCATGACCGAATTCGTGGAACAACGTTGAAGCTTCATCAAAGCGCAACAACGTGGGCTCTCCGGCAGCTGGCGTCGTCAAGTTCATGTTGTTCGAAACGATCGGGCGAATCCCCTCGCCTTCAATGTTGGACGCGGCACGGAAACCGTTCATCCAAGCACCGCCGCGTTTCGAATCTCGCGCGTACATATCGAAGTAGAACACGCCCAAGAAATCACCATTGGCCTCGCGCACTTCATAAGCGGTAACGACGTCGTTCCACACAGGCGTATCCAGCGGCGTGAAGGTGATGCCGAAGAGACGCTCGGCCATTTCGAAGGCACCGTCGGTGACGGCTCCCAACTCGAAGTACGGCTTCAACGCATTCTCATCAATATCGTAGCGCTCTTTGCGCAGTTGCTCTGAGTAATGCCACCAATCATGACCAGCAAAGGTAAAGGCATCGCCGATCATCGCCTGCATATCGGCACGCTCTTCTTTCGCCTGGGTCAGGCCCGGACGCCAAACACGGAGCAAGAAGTCCTCGACACCTTTGGGTGTGCGCGCCATGTTGTATTCCAAGATGTAATGCGCGTGTGATTCATAGCCCAGCAACTCAGCCCGTGCCGCGCGCAGCTGCGCGATTTTGATGGCCAGCGGGCCGTTATCCGTATCACCTTCTGTCGCACGCAAACGGTATCCATTGAACGCTTTTTCACGCAGCTCACGATTTTCCGATTGCGTCATGAACGTCTCGTAAACCGAGCGATCTAATGTGATGACCCAAGCTTGTCGCTCGTCATCCCAAATACTGGATTTGAACGAGTCGGACAGCCCAGCGGTATCTGACTCATCAGTGATCTCAAGCTTAAACGCTTTGGTAGAGGCCAAGAGATTCTGACCGAATTGTGTCGTTAGCCCAGAAAGCTCTGCGTTGATGTCAGCGACCTTACTCTTGGTATCAGCATCCAGAGCTGCGCCTGAGCGCACGAAACCACGATGCGTGAGCTCGAGAAGCCGTGCTTGTTGCTCATTGAGATCGAGGGTATCGCGCGCCTCGTACACCGTCTTGACCCGCTGCCACAGATCGTCACTCAACGAGATCTTGTCGGACTCTCGCGTCCACATCGGATAGATGATGCCTTGCAGCTCACGCTTCTTCGCATTCAGCTCAGTGCCGGACAACGGCCCAAAAACGTAGCCGACTTTGGCCGCTAAACCACCAACTTTTTCAAGCGCGACGATCGTATTTTCGAACGTCGGTGCGTCAGGATTTTCGATAATCGCTTTGACCTCAGCGCGTTGCTCCAACATGCCTTTCTTAAAGGCCGGGAGGAAATCGTCATCGCTGATGACATCGAACGGCGGCGCGCCGAATGGCGTATCCCATTCTTCCAAGAATGGATTGCCTTCCAACTCCTCGGCAGTAACCGAAATATCGTCATTGGTGGCAGCGGAATCTTCCGCGACGGCGTCTGATGACGCGACAGGTGTGTCGTCCGAGCCACCACAGGCCGTCAACAACAGCAACATGACCAAGGCGGCGATTGCCGGCTTCAGATCTTTCATCGTAATTCCCCTAGATAATTGGGCTGATGTGATACATCAAGCTAGGGCTCAAGTATCGCAATTTTAGGCCGTATCGTCACGGCCATTGAACACCACCAGCAAGAACGAAAGACGACGAGCAATTCGTGTGCCGCCTGGTGGCATTCGCATAATCAAAAGCCTCCCTACCGAGATCGCACGGTTTACGCTACCATGCCAAGGGGTACATAGCGGATAGGTCATTGAAAGCAATAACAATTCACGCAGCTAGACGACCTGGTGAAGAACACCGCGAGTTGATCGCCTGCTGGCAACAGCGAAATGTCCGGCACCCGTGATGCTATTTCGTCGAATCAAAAAGCACGTCAAGGAACAAGACTGGTTCGCGGTCGGCATCGACTTTGTCATCGTTGTTGTCGGTGTGTTCATCGGTATTCAGGTGGCCAACTGGAACGAAAGCGTCAACGACCGTAGCCGCGCTGAGAATTACAGGGATCGGTTATCGCAAGAGATGACCATTAATCGCGGCCGGCTGGACAGCCGCTTGGGCAGCTTCGCGAGTCAGATCGAATACGGTCTTTTCGCCATGGACGCCACTTCAGCGCCGATCGATCGCGACCAAGCATGGGAAGTCATCCGCGCCTTCTTTCAAAGCAGCCATGCGTTTACGATTTCACTCCAGCACGGCACCTATGACGAGATCATGAGCTCCGGCGATCTTGCGTTACTCAACGATCAGGACCTTGTGAACGCCCTCGCAGAGTTCTATACATTTGCAGGCTACGACACGATCAGCGTTATTCCGGATTTTCGCGAGAACGTAAGGCGGCTAGTGCCCTTCGAGTTGCAGCGCTACCTGCAATCCGAGTGTTACTCGGTCAGTGACTCGGACAATCACTTTTTGATCGATTGCCCGCCGCCGCAGAGCGCGGAAGGCCTCATCCAACTCGCCACCGTCTTGCAAACCGACAAGGCGTTAAAGCTGGATCTCCAATACATGCTGAGCTACGTCGGCGTTTCTTCGGCGATCGCGGAAAACAGAGTATCCAAGGCGGAGCTGGTGCTATCGATCCTCGGCAAAGCAACGGAACCCGATGAGGAGTAATCGCTTGCGTCTTCGGAGCATCACTAAACATCTCAAGGAACAGAACTGGACTGCGGTTGGCATCGATTTGGTCATCGTGGTCGTCGGCGTGTTCATCGGTATTCAGGTATCGAACTGGAACACCGAACGTGAGGAAGAGAACCGGATTGCCGGACAGCTCGTCCGCTTCAAAAGCGAGCTAGTGCAACGCCAGGCCGCTATCGACAAACAACGCAACTACCTGAAAACCCGGATTGAAGATGCAAGCAGCTTACGCAACCGATTGCTGGCGTCGGACGAAACGCTTACGGACCAGGAGATATATCGACTGGCCATGTCTGCAGTGAGATTCAATGGTCTCGACGTGTCATTTCGCGGCTTCGAGGAACTATCAGTTGCCGGCGCGATCAGCCGCATCCAATCGCCGGCCCTATTGGACGCGCTCTATCGTTGGGATGCTACCTTGTCCAACCTTCGGAGCACGGAAAACGATGTGCTGGAACTTCGCAACCTACAGGATTTGCCCGCAATACGGGCCACGTTGTCTCTCGGTAATATGGCGCAGGCGGACGTGCGATACAGCGATATGCCCGTCGCAGAGCGCTTCACGATCGACAGAGAGCGCCTGCAAAGCAACAGGGACTTCGATAATGCGTTGATCTCCCGTGCCGTTCTTGAGCAGCAAAACCTGGAGGCTCTGCTCAGTTTTGAGAAAGCAACGCACGATCTGATCGCAGCTATCGACGCACACCGATGAGCTGATCCTACGGCGATCGGCCCTACCCAAATGGCGCACGTGACACGGTACTATTGGTCTCATGAACACGCTCTACATCACCGGCGCTGGTGTTAGCGCAGAAAGCGGCATCCCGACCTTCCGTGGTGAGGACGGATATTGGACCGTCGGCAGTCGCAACTACACGCCGATGGAAATGGCAACTCGAGCGATGTACGAACATCACACTGCCGAGTTTTTGAGCTGGTACTACCACCGGTTCGCCACCTATCGCGACCACGGACCCAATGCCGTGCACCACTGGCTTGCCGACAAGAACCTGATCACGCAGAACATCGACGGACTCGATGGCAAAGCGGGCAACGAAAACTACATCAGCATCCATGGTCGTATCGACCAGATGACCGTTTATCACGATCAGAATCGTGCGGATGAAATCACGCCGGTAACGACACCTTGGGATCAGGTGGACGAATCGAACCTCGCGGCATCGTTGCTCGAGCTGTTTTGTATCGGCGAGACCCCGGTGATCGATCACTCGTACAAACCTTACGTGCTGTTGTTCGACGAGTACTACACCGCGCTGTATCGCATCGAAGAAGCGCAACGACGCATGCATGACGCCGATCGCATCGTTTTCATGGGCACATCATTTAGCGTCAACATCACCCAGATGGCGCTGGCTGCCGCGTTCTCGAAAAACCTGCCGGTCGAGATCGTCGATCCGGACCCTGTCGATATCGGCTACGAAAACGCCACGTATCATCGAATGCGGGCGTCGGATTATATTGAGCAAGCAGCGAGCTACTAAGGCACACTCAATGGACCTAGGGCTCCACGACACGCCTAGTTACAAGCGCCCTTCGGGGCCGGCAAGACTTCGACCGAATCGTAATCGACATCTAGCCCGATTCTCGCCGCATCGTATTCGAAGCGCTCTCGATGCGTCGACGGGTAGCACCAGGGGTTGTAACGCGTTGGCGCCGGCGACATGGTGAGCAGATAGAGCGTTTCAGATGCGTCAAGGGCGTTGAGTGACTTGTCGAGATAACCCAGCGCAGCCGAATCGATACCATGAAACCCGTTGCCAAAAAAACCACTTTGCAAGACGGTCGAAATCGTCTCGTCTACAGTCCATTTCCGACTGATCCAGATCATCGCCGCCCCGTTGGATAATTGCCAATCGCGATGCGGCTCGTCTCGAGACATCACCGAACGTCCGGCTGATGACAAGAGGCTGTACTCCCCGTTCCATCCTTTGTTTTCAGGCTCAAGACTTAAGACGTCGAAAATGAGTTGATACGGATTTTTGGGCGAGACTTCCGACGCCCCTGTACCGCCGAGATATCGCCAGTAGATCTCTGCAACGTGGTCGGGCACCACGAGTTCAGTCAGCGGCGCACGATCCTCGGGCACCCCTCGCAAACCTCGATGGTAGAGATACTGTGGCACCACCAAACAAGCACCGATGGCTGTCGCCGCCGCGATCCAGAGAAACTTCTTGATGACCTTCCGTATCACTGACTGGTCACGAGCATCGAGCCATCGACACGAAGGCTCGCATCCGAATCACCGCGGGACGTAAGCTTCCATCTCAATCTCGATCAGGAACTCAGGTAACGCGAGCCCTTTTACTTCGAGCCAAGTACCCGTCGGAAATTGTTCGCCATACAGCGACTGACGATATTCACCCGACACCTGGAGAAACGCGCTCATGTCAGTCGTGAAGACATTCTCGACAATAACGTCCTCAAAAGTCAGTCCGTAATGCGCCAGGACTTTCTCGAGATCGGCGTAGACATTGATCATTTGCTGACGCATGTCGCCAACCGCAGTCGGACTGCCCTCGTCATCCATACTAACGGCACCGGAAATTTTGACGATGTCGCCAATCCTCACCGCATGCGTGTAACCAAACGCCTTCTCCACATCAGGTCGTAGCATGAAGTAATCCGGCAGAGCGACATCCGCGGTGGCGGTAACAACAAGACCAAAGAACGCAACAACGACAAGCAGCTTACTTTTCATGACGACTCCACGAGATTAGTTTTGTTAACAATGCACGCGCTTTTTATACGTCGAATTAGCCGCGTAGCGCTACAGTAAAAAGTGTATCGGCTATCGGGCTGTGACGCCCAAAAAAAAGCCCCGCAAAGCGAGGCTTTTCTTCGTTACCAAGCAGAGTGTGGATTTGAGCATAAGCTGATACTTCTGCACCAGATAAATCAGTCACTTGCCAATTCGACACACGCCATAAGCTGCAACTAAAAGACCTCATAAGGCGCTATTTTCTCCCAGAAAAGTACGCATAAGCTGCTATTTTCTCTAAACGTCTCCCGGATAGATGTAACTCATTGTATAGTGAAATGTTTCTTTTGAGGGTCTCCCTGATTGGGGAGCGGCCAAGAGCAGATATCTTTACGGCGACGCGTAGCGTGCGCCGTCCGCAAAAAATAGCTTGGAAAGGCGCGCCCGGAAGGATTCGAACCTCCGACCGCCTGGTTCGTAGTTAGCTCACTGACACGTAAGTACTTGTAATTGCTGAATAGTCGTTGGGACGCTCGTTGCACGATTTGACCCACAACGCACAACAGAGCACGACTCAATTGCGCAAAAATTCCGCATAGTATCGTTTCTTGGCCATGGTTCAGAGCGGTGATCAATCATCACCGCAGTCTATGTCCAGAAGCATCCCACACTTCCACCTCACCCAGACCGAGTGCGCGGACGTCAGCTTCAATTTCACTCAAGTCACCGACGACAACCCAGGTAAGTTTATCGGGGTCGATAAGTTCCCTCGCAATACCATTCGCATCAGCAAGCTTGACGCTTTTCACCCGCGACACTTCGCTTGCACCGTAGTTCAGCGGAAAGCCCGACCCGAACATGGCGTAGACTGACTCCAAATATCGGTCCGCTCCCAAATACTTTGAAACTTCGCTACCAGCTCGCGCTTCAACGATCGCAGAAAACTCGCTTGCGGAAAGTGGACGAGACGTCAACATTTCCTTGATCTCTCGATGCATCTCTTCCATCGCATCACTTGTCTTGTCGGTCTGTACCTTCGCGCCGAACGAAAACAGTCTATCGCCGTCCTGATATTTTCGAACGCGTGATCTGGCCCCGTAAGCCCAGCCTTTATCTTCCCGAATATTCAGATTTAGTCGGCTCGTAAAAGATCCGCCGAACGCCTGGTTCCAAATCTTCAGAGCAGTTTCCTGTGAAAACTCGTAGCGCGGCAGTAATTGCGCAGCATAGACGGTTGACTGCGACGATCCTGGTTCGTCGATCAAAATGACCTTCTTTTCAATCGACGCCACGTCCATGTTAATTGTGGGCTTGGGTACGGCTGGGGCAGGTAAATTCCAACTAGAGAACACTTTTTCAAGCGTCTGCTCGACTAACGCAAATTCCAGGCTACCCAGAACAAAGATGGTCATATTGTCCGGCCGCAACCGGTCGGACCTCAATCGAACCAAGTCCGCCCTCTCGATCGCATCCAATATTTTATCGCTGACCTGGTTGCCACGCACGTGCTCCGCGCCGAAAATCGCACGTGATAAGAAAACCGGTGCTCTCACAGAAGGTGTCACTTCCCCTTGAGACGCGGAAATACGCGCCTTTGCTATCCACTTGTCAAGTTCTTTCTGTGGAAACGTTGAATTGCGGACCATGTCAGAAATCAGGTGCATTGCTTTGGCGAAGTCGGGTGTACGAACAAAAGCGAATAGGAGTGAGTTCTCACTACTCGAACGCAGTCTTGGTGTTGTGCCGAGCAAATCCCATTCCGCCGACAGCGCGTCCGCATCATACTGAGTCGTGCCCTTCGTGAGTAACTCAAACATTCCTTTGACCGCGGCGCTTTTCACGGGGCTGTCGTCAATCTGACCAACGGCGAAGTCCACCCCTACGCGCATCAAAGGCAGGTCGTCTTGCTGCAGGTAAACAACGTCTATGCCGTTTGATAATGTTGCCGTACTAATCTCGGGGAATGGAACATCCTGAGAAATGAGCGAAACATCGGGTAACTTTGATCGATCAACGTCAGGCGTCCCGGTTTCATTGTGGCCGAACGGCAGATACGTCGCCTGATAGTGCGGTGTTGAGAAAACGTCCCTCGCCAATCGTGCCAGCTCAGAAGGCGATGCCTCGTCCCGCCATTTCGCTTCCGACTTATAAAAATGTGGATCGCCCGCCCCGATTAGACCACTGACCAGTATGGTGCCACGCGTACTTAGTTTTTCGGCGCTGAGCAGAAATTGCACGTCCCGCTTCGCCTTTTCTGCTGCAAGAATCGCTCTATCAGGACCATCATTCCCAAACTTTTGCAGTTCCTCCTCAAGCAATCGTTCGACGTACTCCAGATCGGCGTCTTCGGTTAGCGAGACGCGAACGATTAGTTGGCTCGCGATCTCACCGCTGTAAACCGAACCACTCACAGCTGTCGCTACCTTCAGCTCTTCGATAAGACGTTTCTTTAGCGGCGATTTTTCATTCCCGAATAGAACTCCGCTGAGCATACCCCAAACGGCGGTGTCCCTTTCGCCGTACGGTGGGAGCACCCAAGAGCGGAGCAATACTCTTTGTGCAACATTGTCGTAGATGATCTCGCGCTTCGAATCAGCAGGAATCGGCGCCCAGTGAGACATTTTCTCGAGTGGCGCACCGGGTTGGGCTGCACCGAAATATTTAGTGACCTTTTCTCTTGCTTCTTCTAACTCAATGTCACCAGCTAATAGCAACACCGCGTTCGACGCGCCATAGTACTTTTCAAACCACGCGTGAACGTCGTCAAGAGTCGCTTTATCCAAGTCTTCCATCGACCCGATTATGGAGTGATTGTAGGGGTGATCCTTTGGGAAGAGGCCTTCACCGTATTTTCGTCTCATAGATGCATACGGCTGAGATTCGTATTGCCGTTTTTCGTTCTTTACGACGCCGCGCTGTTCGTCAAGTTTCGCCTGATCGACTGCGCCCAGGAGATTTATCATACGGTCGCTTTCCAGCCAAAGTACGTAGTCCAAGCTCTCTTTTGGAAATGCGGCGAAGTAGTTGGTTCGATCTCGCGACGTCGAACCGTTGACCATTCCAGCTCCGCCTTTTTCGGCGAATTTAAAGTAGTCGTCGTTAGCGTTTTCCGAACCTTGAAACAAGAGGTGTTCGAATAGATGTGCAAAACCGGATTGTCCCGGTGGCTCGTCCTTAGAGCCCACCTTGAAAGTGATAGAGGCGAAAATTGTGGGGCGCGACTTGTCCGTATGTACGATGGTGGTGAGTCCGTTTTCTAACGTGAACATCTCATAGGGGATGTCCATTTGTTCCGTGACGCTCCTCTCGACCTCGCCTGCGTTTATCGGACGTACGTCCATGGCGATCAGAATCGCAGCTCCAATAAAGAAATAGCTTAGATTCCAAATCCTGTGGCCCAATTTCATCCTAATACCTCTACTTGTTCACATTTACTCAGGCAACTCGCAGTGCATGAGCAGTATTGACTAAAAGTTCGCGCAGACTATTGCTCGCACGCTTCGCAAAAAAAGAGCGGAGCGCAGCGACGCTGCGCTCCGCTTAGTTAGCAACTCAAAAACGTTTTGTAACGTTGACTCGGAACGTACGGCCGTCTGAATTGCCGGTAATGTTGTTGTACCCAATTCGGTTATTCAGGAACTGAAGATCGGCATCAAAGAGATCAATAACACCAACGCGCACCGAGGTGCCTTTCAGCACACCCGGGCTATCGTTACCCAGTGAATACTTAACGTCGAGATTGACCGTGGTCACAGACGAAACGTCAACCTCTGTTAGCGGCGCGAATCCCTGAAGCTGACCTCCTGCACCAAAATTGAAGTCTGGATCCACAACGGTGCCTCTCAAGCCGTGGTCGTAGTTCACTGTCGTAGTGACCGCGAAAGGACCATGTCGCCACGTGACATTCGCAAAACCACGCCATTTGGCAGGTCCTTTGTCGGTGCCGACAAAATCTTCGCTTTCGTCGTCCCGCAGAAAGAACGGCGCCTTGATGACATGGGCCGCCTGCACACTGAAGTCCCAAGACCCAATGGAACTCTCCGTGCTGTACGTCAATCCGAGATCTAAACGCTCCAGCTCGCGACCGGCGAAGTTGATAAATCGATTGTCTACCTCGACTGTCGGACCTGGCGTTCCAGGTGTGATCGTTACAAACTCAGGAAAAAGCTCTGCATTGGCGAAGAACGTCACTACGTTCGGAACGAAGGACCTGGGTGAAGCAATATAGTTGTCAACAGTCGTATTTGACCAGGTGACGTTGAACACCAGCCCATCAATCAATGACGGAGAGTAGTCCAGACCTGCTGTCAACGTTGTTGAGGTTTGCGGCCGCAAGTTGGAATTGGGGCCATTCGTGTTGATATACGTAGCCGTCGGATCGAGCCCAAACACCGCAAATACTGCTCCGGGGAAACTGGTTCCGGAAGTCGAGCCGAAACTTTGCGCGAAACTCGGAGCGAGGTATGCCTCGGACCAGCTTCCGCGTAGTTTCAGAGTAGTGATTGGCTTCCATGTGAGACCCACTTCGGCATTGAAAATGTCACTCTTCCCCTCGGCATCACGAACGTCAGTGGTTCTTGAAAACGTTGCAAAGTCAAAGAAATTGTCTGTAACGACACCGGCAGATTTTTTCTTTTCCCAGCGTATCGCACCGTCGAATACGAGCGAAGCGGAATTGGATTCCGGGTTCCCACTACCCAAGACTGGAACAAACGCCTGGGCGGAAATCGCGTCTGAATCCCGCCTTAGGCCTGTCGGTCGGGGCGACCCGTTGTTATAGATTTTTTCACGGAGCGTCTCCGCGAGAATTGAGACCTTGATATCGCCAGCCGGCAGCGACGCGACAGACCCGGAAAACTCCAACGTTCCATGGTGAACTCTTGACACGGAAGGGTCGTTGAACAATGTACCGGAATCGAGCGCATTGAACATCGCGGCGGTGTTAGCTGAACCGTCGCCAAACAGATTCAAAATCAGGTCATCCGAAATCGGGTTTCCATCGAAGTCCAAACCCTGTTGGTTATTCGATAACTGGCTGCGGGCATCCAAACCGAAGGACTCGGCGGTGCAACAGGTTTCATGCTCACCATAGCTATAACGCGCGTCGAATGTCCATTCGCGCAAGAACGGCAACGGCCCTTCAATTCCTGCATAGGCGCTCCATTGTATGGTATCCGCGTGTTGATTTCCGTCCCCAAACAATATTCCAGCCACCTCTTCGGCAAACGGTGTGTAGCGGACGAAAATCTCCTGTGGCATGGCGCTCGAATCACGGAAAGGCGAATACGGATTACTCGAAGGTACGGGAATCGGCGCACGGGTCGTGTAGGTCCCCGCAAAATTATCCCTGGGAAACTGTTGTTCTGAATACAAAGTGCCGACGGACAAATCGTAGTCGCCGCCCAGCTCTTGGTCGAAAAAGAGGCTTACAGACCATTTTTTCGAAGGGTTGGTCACATGAGAGCGTTGCAACAGTCCCGTCGGCAAATCTTCCAGCGTGCCCGTAAATGGAATTAAGTCCTCGATCTGCAAATTGGTGCCATCCTGACCAGCAGGAATAAGGAAGTCGGGAAGTTGTGTAGAACCGGCAGCTACTGAATGGTCACTTAGGAAGATCATGCCAGGTTGACTTGCTCTAACGTCGCGGAAGCTTGACCCGCCAAGATCACGCCAATCACCGAGCAATTCGGAGGGCCGGCCTGACCAGATTTTCTCAAGCCGCGCGCCGTCATAATCAGAATAATCGCCGTTCAGCGTCACTTTTCCGCTGCCCCAGCTCTTCGTGTAGCTACCGCTGTATTGTCTATAGTGCGCGTCGTGATCACTATGTCGGAATTCCGCGGACAACTCGCCACCTTCGGCGTCTTTCTTGAGAATGATGTTAATTACGCCGGCTACAGCATCAGCACCGTACAGAGCAGCGGAACCCGCCGGTAGAATCTCAATTCGTTCGATCATAAAAAGCGGTATACCGGAAACATCCGTGTATGAACCACCGCCCACAGCGCTTGACGGCAGCCGGCGCCCGTCCAGTAGAACCAGCGTGGAGCCGGGACCCAAAGCACCTAGACTTAGAATCGTAACGTCGCCTGACTGGGGAACCTCAATTGAAGGATTGGCAAAGAAACCATCTTCACCAATGCCGTCTGACTCCGAGTATCCGCTGAAACTGACCGGAAGCGACCGAAACACGTCTTCAAGAGTGTCGTAACCGAAACTCTCGATTAGATCTGCGTCAATGACTACGGTCGGCTTTGACGATGCGTAACCTTCGATACGTGACCCCGTTACGACAATCGTATCCAGTTCGCTTTCTTCTTCGTTAAAAGAGCTCTCGTCCTCGACCTCAAGCGCCTCAATGGCTTGGTCTCGGCTTTGGTCGCTCTGAAGCTGTGCGAGCAGTATCCCGGATTGCGCAGAAGATGGCGCGACTTTGGGCAAGTTGCTTGTAGATGCGGATCCGCTTCCCTTGCTCGACACAAGAACGAAGTCATCCGTCTTAAATTCGTACTCCAGGTCCGAGTCGCTTAGAGAGAGCTCAAGGGCGCTGTCCACCGTGTAGGTGCCACGAACCGGAGGTGAATTGTGTTTTTCAACCGGCTGCGGTGCGAAAAGTACCTGAACCTCTCCCGTCCGGGCGATCTCCAGTAGACTCTTGTCAGTGCGTTGTGCGTCGACATCAAAATTGTAGGACTGATATTCCGAATCCGCCTGGACCATCACAGGCTGAGCGAAAATCACCCCAAACAAAAGCAGCTGCCAAGCGTCACTCTTTTTCGATTTTGGCGACATGTGGATTCCCCCCGAACTTCTACTTAGATTAATGAGATTGTTGGTTGTGACCAACTACTCAAATAACGTGTGTCGGAGGAATGCCCTCAATAGATAGTTGGAAAAAGTGATTCGACTGGCACGAAAATGCCAAACATGGCTGGGCTTACTCTGCGCCGCTTCGCCCAACAACTACGTACCTGTCAGGATACTTGGTAACTGTCACAGGATAGATTTCTTCGAGGGACGTTAAAAACAATTCGACTTGACCTACATGCAAAATAGCGGTGACAGGAAGACCGGTTATCGCGCTATCTTCTATAAGTACCTTCTCTCGGCTGTATCGATTAAGCTCCGAGATTACGTTGATCAGCGACTGCGAATCGAATTGCACGACCCCGTCCCGCCAACCATGCGCCGCTCGAACGCTGGCCATGCTATTCACTTCAATTGTGGCGAAATTTTCTCGGTCAATTTCGACGATGCCACCTCGCTGCAACACAATACTCTCTCTTTCTGCAATTGCTCGTCGAACAGCTGGCCCCGATCCGCCTGCTGGCGTGGACGCAATTGGTGATACTGGCGGAATCTGGCCCTGTTCGCTGATCGCGACAGTTCCTTCCTCGACGACCACTTTTAGATCGTCACCGATTCGCAGCACGCTGAATTCCGTGCCAAAAGCGGTAATGACCCGATCTCCAGCCTCTACATGGAATCGACGATCTGGATCGGGGTCCTTCGCTACATCGACATAGACTTCACCGAAATCTAAGATTACTCGGCGTGACTCCGGCGTATAGTCGACTAAGAGCTGCGTGCCTGTATTCAAGTTTGCGATGCTGCCGTCTGGTAGTTCGACAGTCCTGGACTCCCCGATCGCGGTTTCATATCGCATCGGTTGATCAATGCTACTCATCCAAACATTGTCTAAGACAAGCGCCAGTATGAGCGTCGAAACTGCGGCCGCAACGCCGACAATGTAACGGATGCGATTACCCGTGAAGCGGCTTCGAGCCGTCCGTTCAGATGCGTATTCGGATGACTCTTGATCATCTGCAACCCTCTCGCTCAGATCCCAGATACTTAGTATCTGATCGAACTCTCGACGGTGCTCATCACTTTTGCTCAACCAAGTCTTTAACTCACGCTCTTCACTCGCAGTCATTTCACCCGAATAAAGTCGCGCAACATATCGGCTCGCCGAACGTTGCACCAATTGTGAGTTCGTTTCTGGCTTTTGTGTCACGTCTCTATTCTCAATCAACCGTTCAACGGTCCATCGTGTTTCGTATTTCGGCCAAAGCACGGATAATGTGTTTTTCCACCATGCTTACTGATACTCCCAACTCTCCTGCAATTTCCCTATAACTCAGTGCTTCAATGCGGCTGAGGAGAAATGCACGGCGTGTCGTGGGATTCAAGCCTTCAACCGCTCGACCAATCTGCTCTATGTTCTCTCGAAGCTCAGCATGATCGGCAGCTGAGATACTCGAGTTTTCTCTTTCGCCGTCCGACGCCTCCCTCTCCATATACAGCTTTCTAACCTTCGCCTTACGGTACCGGTCGTTGATCAAATTCGATGCAATCGAAAAGAGGTACGATCGAGTGCTCGACCTTCCTCTCGAAAGACGTTGTTCAAGGTGATCCTGATGCGCCAATCTAAGGAATGTCTCCTGCACAAGGTCTTCGTAGTCCGGATGGTCATTTAGCCGAATACGCACGAACCGACGCAGCGCCGCAACGTGGTCGTCTACCACATCACTCAAGACGTCCCTAACACCGTCATCCGGCCGTTGGTCGAGATAGTAGACTTTGTCGGTATGTCGCTTGCGTGACGTCAAATTCTTCCAAAATAGTGCCGGTTCACTAGGGTTAACGTATAACACCGCCTGTCCCTCAACCAAATTTGAGTGAATAGAGTCAGAATTTTGCGTCTGCCCAAACGGTATGCCGAATCCTGGCGTCGCTCTGCCATTTGACCCGAACTGGTGACAGGGGCAAGCCCGAGATCGGAGTCAGTCCTTTTGCATCGAACTCGAATCTACTTGACTCGCATTCGTTCCCCCTGATTCGCGACACAATCACCGCTAAATCATCACCGGTGCCAACCAGGATCTGTCTTATGTCATTTGGTACCGGTACGCATTTAATCCGCGCTGAAACAACTAGCTCGCCCTGAGCGAAATTCAATTTTCCCCTTACCGAAACCGTTCCGTCCGTAAACACACTGGATGTTTCAATCGAGCTATGAATCGACGCGACATCGAGCTCTTTATGAAACTGGAAGCCTTCTAGCTCAGCAGACGACATGTGCAAAACATAGGAGCCAGAGTAGCTCGACCCCGCCAAAGCAAGGGGTGTACTTGTTGGGTCGAGCTTCACATACAAGCTGGCGTAGACTATTGGCAAACGCTTGTCCTTAGCGACGCACTCCACCAAATTCAATTGAATCTCGCCCGCTCCGCTATCGGACTTTTCGGCTGCGACATGCCGTCCAACTATTTCCCCTAGCGTCTCGTAGTCCGTCTCAAAGACAAATTCCGCCACAACGCAAGGTTGATCAACTGCGCTTTCCCAAGACTCGACTTCGGAATTGCGATCGAGTGCACATCCAACTTGAAAGGATGACAGGCATATCGTTGTTACTTTCCAGAATAATGGTATTCGAGTCATGGCCGAGAAACGATACAACGTCGGAGATATTAATCACAAGCCAAGCAAGGCTGGCCCGCAGAAGAGCATCCGCAGTCCTTCTTGGGTACAAACACTTCTAATTACTCAATGGCCCTTTCGGGCCGAAACGAATACTCTGGTTACTAACTAGGACGCTCTTGCAGCAAGTACTACTCAGTGCGCTTGAGGGTGCGACCAAATCGCGTGCTATCGCAAATCGAACATCTTTCCAAACCGTGCCAACCGGACGTCTGATCTCGAGATTGGACTGACAGTCTGCTTACGGCCGGGAGCGGACCTGGCGCGAACTCATCTCGACATCCATTTACTGTAGGCGTTTACCATCTCGCTCGCAGAGTCTTCCGCCGATACTTAATCAACTCCCGTCCCAAGCCCCGGAGCAATAAACGCTGACCACGATATTGCTGTGCTGTTCTGCAGCCATTAGCCCTGCAGTCAATGCACAGAAGCAATTCTGCGGCAGAATCGGTTCTGGCCCGTACATAGTAAGATAGCGATCAGATACAGCACGTGTTTGTCGCCAGCCTCACTAGCAGCGAGGCTGCCTATAGGCAGGAGTCCGTCACGGCGTTGCTTTATTGCATCTCGATGTGGCGACCTTTTTGGGGAGAAGATTAAAGGCTCGCTAGCCCCTCCAGCGCCAGCTCGGTTACTTCAAGGCTGCGTGACCAGACCAGCCCCTTCCAATCGGGCACATCGGGGTAGAATGCACGCCGGATTTCGCCCTTGATGGATTCGGCGTGCGGATTACTCATAGCGGCTTTTTGGTAGAGCCAATTGTCACCGCGCAGCGCCGTCAGAACTGTGTCGATGTCATACGTGCCAAACTCAATCGTGATGAATGAAAGTTGCGTGTCAGTCAGTCGTGCTGCGATGCCGTGGGCCAGCATGCCGTCGAGCGGCGCTGAGGATGAGGTTCCTGACTCCGGGTCGGTGACCTGATTCCCGTAGATTGTCGCTGAGAGTGTCTTCTGCGCTTCATTGCCTATGGCGATCAGTTCGCCATGGCCATACGGCCCAAGACCGGTGTGAAAGTCAATCACAGCGACCGCCCGAGCTGCCGCCACGTGGTCGGTCAACACTGTCCCGATGACCGCGTTGGACCAGCTCGGTGCACTGCCACCGTAGAACAGACCATCCGGATTGTCGTACTGCCCGCTCGTGACGGCCGCCTGAAATGCACACATGCCGCGGGCTGCAATGTAGGCAGACAGTTTGTCGTCGGCGGACGCGCGGGCGGGCCCGCGCCAGTCATCGGGCACAAGGTGATCGTGAATCTCATGGTAGTGACTTTGCGGGCGATACGCAGACGTGAAATCAATGAAGTTACGATTGATGTCGATGTTGTCTTCGTTGACCCGGCGATCATGCGAGAACCCATAGGGATTCAGCGCGTGGATCAGGAGCACGGACGTGTCGGGCGGTAGTGCATCAAACGCGCCCGACCGGAGCAAGCCGATCTGTGCGCCTGAGCCGCAGTAGCCTTCCACACCATGCGTGCCGCTGATTAGGGCCAGTGTTCTGTGAGCGTCGGCCGGGCCGATTCGCGCAACGTCGGTAAATAGCGCCTCACCACGCGCGCCGTTTGCTCGCGGATTCCGGTGGTGTTCAATCGACAATTCGGAATCCGCGCAAGCAGCAAGAAACTTGCTGCGCGCTTCGGCGTAGGTGGCCGAGAACCAAGACTCGATGTTCAAAGCTGTGACCTCTTGTTGCGCCCGCGCGATGCGTATCCAATGCTAACGCAGTACGTCGGCGGCAAAGCTGTTGAGCAGTTCGTTGAACACAACAGGCGCTTCGAGAAACGGGGCGTGGCCCACGCCGGGAAGAAACTGTATCTGGTCGCGCCACAATGATCGCCATGTGATCGACGTCAGGTAGTCTTTGGACACGAACGCATCGGCATCGCCATGAACAACCGCAAGGGGCTTGTGCCACCCGGCGGCCACCGTTTTTTGGTCACAGCCTTGTTCACCCGTGCCCCAATGGGCTCCGATGTGGGCGCGAACCGCGCCGTCCATCCGTGCGGCGTCTTGGTGAAATTGGGTTGGCACCGGCGTCAGTGATCCATATAGACCCTGAATATAGGTCGTTAGCTCCGCTGACGTCGGGGCGGGGTTGAGGGTGACAGCCATCGCTTCGCTAGGTAGGAAGGCCGCGTTGAAGTCGTCCATTCCCGTGGTAATAGGCGGCGTGCCACAGATCATCGCACCTGCCAGAGCAAAGCCTCGGCCGGCCATCTCCAGCACCACGTGACCACCCAGCGACCAACCTACGACGACAGGACTTTTCACATTCAACGCGTCGCAGAACCGTTTGACCAGCAAGGCAAGCGCCGGAAAGTTGTAGTACTGTTCGGGATGGTGCGAGTTCGACGAGCCGCCGTGACCGGGGAGATCCAGGGCTATCAATGTGTACTCGGTGTTCGCAAAGCCCGCGAACTGCTGGTAGAACGCCGCCTTGCTGCCCGAATTGCCGTGGATAAACAAGAGCGTCTTGTCCGAAGCCGGGCGACACACGTAGGCGATCTTCAGATCACCAACGACGACTTCCCCCGCTTCAACACCCGGGCCAAAATCCACTATACTCGCTCGCCCTAGAATCTGAAGCGCGCGGTGACGCCGTAGGTGCGCGGTGCACCAAAGGCCTGCGTGGTCGGAATGCCAATCGCAGAGCGGTCATCCGCAAAGTTCACGTAGTTCTCGTCGCCGAGATTGCGCGCCCAGGCGATGAGCTCCCAGGTGTCGTTGACAAGGCCTGCCCTGAAATCGATCAGGTCACGCGATCCGCCGCTCAGCCGCGGGTCGTTTTGCGGCTCGAAGAACACATCGTCGCGGTAGTTATAGTCCGCGCGCAGGAAAAGGTTGCCAAGATGCCCAACAGGGTAGGTCCACTGCATGCCCAACGCGATGGACACCTCCGGTGCGAGGTTCAGCGTATTGCCGCTGCAGTTCGCGGCAACGATCGCCGGCGGCGTCGACCCCGGCGCAGGGCAGCCCGCGAAGTCGTCGTAGGTCGCATCCAGCAGCCCAAGACTCGCATTCAGGTTCACAAATTCACCGAGCGCTGCGACAAACTCAGTCTCGAGCCCCGTGATGGTCGCTTCGGCCGCGTTGTTGAGCGAAACGCCCCCGCCGACAATCTGTGCCAGCTGCAGGTCCTCGTATTCCGTGGTGAAGATCGCCGTGTTCAAGCGCACGCGCCCGTTGGCTAGCGTGCTCTTCCAGCCAAGCTCGACGGAAGTGGCAAGCTCGGGAGCTACCTCCAGGTTGGAAACCCCGGCGGTCACAAAATCGGTGTTGAAGCCGGCACTCTTGAACCCTTCCCCGTAGCGCGCATAGAGCGTGTTGGCGTCATTGACGAAGTAAGACATCGATACGGTCGGCGAGAAGTCGTTATCCGTGCGGCTGCGCTGGAAGCTCGTGTCGCCGAAAATGCCCGAGAAATCCTGCTGCACGTGAATGGCGTCTTTCGTTTCTCGTAGCCAGCGACCGCCCACCTCGAGAGAGAGCTGATCCGTGAGCGAATAGTTGGTGTTGAAGAACAGCGCCGTGCTGTCCGACTCGACCGAGCTAGTGAGCACGATGGGCACATTGACGCCTGGCACGCCGACCAGGAAATCGCCCAACGCGAAGTCGCCAATACCGGACGAGTTCTGGTCGTAGTAATACGCGCCAACCATTACGTCCAACTTGTCGTTGATCGGTCGACTGTAGCGCACTTCCGCAGACAACACCTCGGTTTCCTGGCTGAAGCGATCGGGGAATATTTCCAGCGACGTCTTGTCATCGTCCAGGCTCGCCTGCCAGTCCGATTCGCGGTAGGCCAGCACGACATCGACACTGCCTTCGGCAAGATCAATGCCGCTGGTCAGCGATAACCCCTGCACGGTTCTGTCCAGCGAGTTCTCGAATTCGTTGTTGGTGGTGAAAGGCGATGACAGCGACGCCTGGTCTTCCGGCGTTGCGAACGGTGCAAATGCAAAATCGGTGACCTCGAAGAACGCCGGATTGCTGTCGTCCTTCAGGTAGTCCGCAGCCAGCACGAAGTCGGCCCAGTCCACCGGCGCGAACCGCAGTTTGGCACGCAAGGTGGTCTGGTCGGCGTCGTCCAGGTCTTTGCCATCTGTCAGGTGTTCGACGAATCCATCGCGGCTCAGGTAGCCCGCCGAGATCGATGCCGAAACTGTCTCTGACAAGGCACCGGAAAGGTACCCGCGCAGGCGGGTGTGGTCGTAGTTGCCATACTGCGCCTCAACAATGGCCGTGGTCTCATCGCCCGGCATCTTGGTTATGATGTTGATGGCGCCGGCAATTGTATTTTTCCCGAACACAGCGCCCTGCGGCCCGCGGAGCACCTCAATGCGCTCTATGTCTATGAGATCTTGGTTGAAATTTTCCGGGCGCCCCATGTAGACCCCGTCCACATAGAAGCCAACGCCGGTTTCCAGGCCGACAAAACGCACCAGCGTCGAGATGCCACGAATGCTGACAAGGCCCTGAATGGATCCGCCGATGCCGCCGGATTGGCTCGCATTAGGCACGAGGCTCAATACTTGGTCAAAAGAATCGACTCCCGCATTCTTGAGTTGCGCGTCGGACAGCGCGCTGACCGCCAGCGGCGCGTCTTGGATCGATTCTTCCTTCTTGCGCGCCGTGATGATGATTTCGTCGAGGCCCGCGCGCGCAGACCCACTGTCTTGCCCTTGTGCCGCAGCCAGTTGCGGCCATAAACCTATCGGCACGATTGCTACCGCGGCCCAGAACACGATTCGATTCTTGCGCATTTTTGTCCC
This sequence comes from Pseudomonadota bacterium, assembly GCA_039700805.1. GTDB lineage: Bacteria > Pseudomonadota > Gammaproteobacteria > Steroidobacterales > Woeseiaceae > CALBPI01. The sequence continues at coordinate 28,372 of JBCAZE010000010.1, forward strand.
CATTCTATTCATGCGGTCTTGTTCAAAAACAGAATGACAGGAATTTGTCGCAACGGTCTTGTGCTAGTGACAAAATAATTTATGTTATTCACATTATTCCGTTGCCGGCCAATGACACTAGGTGCTCTCGATAGAGCACGCTCGCGGCTAACCGGGGGACGATTCGCTTGACTCAAGGCACGACTAAAACGCTGTTTAGCTGGGAGAACTTCGGCACCGTTTGCTGGGACATCTTTGGCGCACGGGATCCCAGCCATACCATCAGTCACAGCGACTTTGGCGCGTTTCACAAGCTGGAGGCCGATGACCAGCATTGCTCCGGACGGCTTGAGTTCTACGAATTCACTGATGAGCTGCTCGTCACCATCATCGATTGCGTGTGGTTTGAGGAGCACGAGTTTCTGATCCAGGACGGCGACTGGATTCGTTTTAATTTCAGTTTGTCCATTGATATCGACATGCACCTGTCGAGGGATCAGACCGTGAAGATCGTGCGGCCTTCCTGGCGCATAATCAATTACCCTCCGGACAAGACTGTCGTCGAGACCATACCGGCCAACAAGCGCTCGGCATGGATCACGATCTGCTGCAAACGGGCCCTGGTCGAGCAACTGACTGGCGAGAATTGCGACAACTTGCCGAGCTTATTGCGCGAGCAGGTGTCGCTCTCAGGGAAAGAGAACTTTCACCACTTTCATGACTTCACTTCGCGCCTAAACGCCATCACGGCGGATGTGTTGAAGACCCAGCTAACCGCTGCTATGCGGATGGCGTACATCCGTTCCCGAGCGGTTGAGCTTATCTGCCTCGCCCTTGATCACCTAGTGCATTCGCCGGTTAATGTCGAGGCGGTAAAACTAACCGAGAAAGACGAGCAGGCCTTGGCTCGCGCAAGGAATATCCTGCTCGAAGACCTTGCTGCCACGCCCAGCATCTCCGATCTGAGCCTGCAATTGGGCCTAAACCGCAACAAGCTTTACTACGGCTTTAAGCGGCAGTACGGCTGCTCCGTATCTGAGTTTTTGCAGTCCCAGAGGCTCGAAGAGGGCAAACGCCTGTTGCAGCATACTGACATGGCGATCTCGGACATATCATTGCAGATCGGTTACCAGCATCAAAGCAGCTTTACCGCGGCGATGAAAAAGTACTACGGGCTGACCCCGAAGCAGTTTCGTGGTTGAAATTGACCTGGCAAGACTCTTGTGGCCACTGTCCCGATTCTGTGCGCCGTCAGCAGTAGTCGGGCCAACCAGGCTGTTTGAACAAGAGAGACATTTGACTCATCGTTACCTTGAAGATGAACGATGAGTCAAAGAAGAAAGACAGCGCCGAGAAGGCGATACGAGATATCCGCTGTGCAACTCGCCGGCGGTATTCAGCCGAAGAGAAAATCAGGATTGTACTGGAAAGCCTTCGAGGCGAATCCAGCGTTGCCGAGCTGTGCCGCAAAGAAGGCATCAAACAGAACCTGTACTACCGCTGGTCGAAGGAGTTTCTGGAGGCCGGCAAGAAGCGGCTAGCCGGTGACACAGCCCGTGAAGCCAACAGCGATTAGGTCAAAGGGCTGCGTGTAAGCTTTGTTTATGAAGACTTGCTGGACCTGAGCATGTAAATGGGCTTCGGGTTCCTCTATCAGCACAAGGTGGAGAAGTGGTCGCACGTGATCATCTGGTTTACTGATACCGCTTGGAATCGACATCCAATCCTGACGAAACCTCATTAATCTGAAGACCATGGATATTAGGTTTTGGTATCCGAGACCCGCATAGGTTTCCGGTAGGTGAAGGTTCTCAGCATCCTCTCCGCCAACACCCGGTAGCCCATATTGGATTGCCGTATTGTGCTTTAGGCCCTCCGCGGCATTTAGCTGCGTATTGAATGAGATAGTCGGATTGTTGACGCCGGGAACACCGAGTTCCGCCAGCTCGCCAAGTGCGTGTTCGAATCCCGTTTTTAATCGCTCATCAAACGCACGTTCCGCCACCTGAATTGCGCTCAATGCGGCAACATCTTGTTCAGTGAGTTCAACAGCGCTCTCGAGATGCTCATCGTAATAGCTTCGGATTTGATCCGATAAACGGCTGCGGTTTCTGCCCTTACCTGCTTCGCCGCCGTCTGCGCTAGCACCGCTGTCGTTGAGATCGCGCTGAGCAGCGATTTCGTCAACCTGGATAAGTTTCTGTAGCGGGTGACCAGAAAAAGGCAGAGCGCCCTCTGGAAGCTCTTGAGGCTGAGCGACACCCTTGGGGGTTGGCCGCTCGCAATTCGCCGGATCGAGTGGGAATGCCTCCAGCTTCAAAGAACTGAGATTTTCGCGGTCCAAAAAGTCAGTGAGGCAGGTTGGTCGAACGCTCGGTGTGAGCTGTCCATCCGGCGACAGTGCTTCGGTGGCTTGCGCCTTCGTACGAGCCTCTAAGTACTCGGCTTTGAGGCTTTCCGAGTCTTCTGGCACGAATTGCAAGCGAATACCCAAAAGTCCGCCGGCCCAATCTAACGTTGGTACGATGTGAACAATATGATGAATTTCGGATAAGGGAACGTCTAGCCAGATATCCATTTTGGGAAGAAGCCTATCAAGACCATTGGTTTCTTCGTCCGCTTCCCATGCACGTCCTACCGCATCAATCAGACCCCAATTCCCTATGGAGATGTCATGGAGCGACAAAAGTGCAGGTTTGATGAGGAATACCCGCATCGCGACCATCGCAGATGTCTTACCGCTATTGTTGGCTCCAACGAAGAGCGTACGCCGATGATCGAAGTCGATGTGTGTTGACTTCAGTTTCCGAAAATTCTGGATTTCAATGAAATCAAGTCTCATCTTTGAGTCCCGTTGGTCTTGCTCGGTCTTGAGTGCCCAAAAAAGGCGCGCAGTCCTTGCGTAAGTGTCAATTGATTCGAAAACACTCTGGCGTGCGTGTATCGCTGGGCCCCAAAAAAGTAAGGGGCCGAAACGCTTACCTAACGGCAAACGTGTCAGCCCCTTAAGATCGAATCAGACTCCAGAATCAGCTCGTATGGCTCAGAGTCTCCGCCTATGCGTCGTGCCCGTAACTTATGAACCTAACCAGTTAGCCCCAGCCCCTTCGCTGCAGTCGCAACTTATGGGGTCCAAAATCGCAGCTTATGGGGTCCAAATCGCAACTTATGCGCAAACCCACAAGAGTTGTTTGAAATCACCCGCACTTCGAATCGCCACATGCGAGACAGGTCATGCACCCGTCCATCATAACGACAGCAGCCGTTGAGCATTTCGAGCACAACTGCGCCCCTTCCGGATAGCCGCCATCTTCGGCGAACGCATCCTGCTGCGCGTTAGCTTGCTCATACTCGGCGCGCTTCTCATCGACGAGCTTTTGCTGGTGCTCGTCGAGTTGCTGACCTTTCAAAAGGCCGATCATCTGCAAGTGTTTCTCAACAATGTAGCCAAGCTCGGCAATGATGGACGGCATGAACTTGCCACCGGGTTGCCAATAGCCACCACGAGGATCGAACACGGCTTTCAACTCATCGACGAGGAACGTGACGTCGCCACCCTTGCGGAAGACCGCAGAGATAATGCGCGTCAGCGCAACGATCCACTGGTAGTGATCCAAGTTCTTCGAGTTGATGAAGATCTCGAACGGGCGACGTTGCTCGTGCGGTGTACCTTCGTTCAACAGGATATCGTTGATCGTGACGTACATGGCATGGTCGGAAACCGGGGTCTTCACTTTATAAGTCGAGCCGATAAGCATCTCCGGACGCTCGAGCTTCTCGTGCATGCGGATGACATTGTCGGACTCGCTCGAGATCTTCGCTGGTGCTGGCGCAGGCGCTGCCTCATCCTCCGGCTTCTTAACCGAATAACCAATAATCTTCTTGTCAATTTTCATCAGAATTTTCCGTAGTAACCTTCTTTCAATGCATCGAACAGATTCGCGGCGGTATGTGTCTCGCCGTCGTACTCAATCTGCTCATCACCTGCCACTTCAACTTTGCTGCCGTCGTCCAGTTCGAACACGTAGGTCGTGTTCTTAAGATCGTCCTCTTTGACAAGAACGCCCTGGAAGGCCTCTGGGTTGAAGCGGAACGTGGTGCATCCTTTCAGTCCCTGATCGTAGGCGTAGAGGTAGATATCCTTAAAGTCCTCATACGGGTAATCGGTTGGCACGTTTGCTGTTTTTGAAATCGAGGAATCGACCCAGCGCTGTGCTGCCGCTTGAATGTCGACGTGCTGCTTCGGCGACACGTCATCCGCTGCGATGAAGTAATCAGGCAACGCCTCATCGGGATTGTCTGAGAACGGCATCGCAGCCGGGTTGACGAGCGCGCGGTACGCGAGCAACTCAAACGAAAACACATCAACTTTCTCTTTCGTCTTCTTGCCCTCACGAATCACGTTGCGGAAATAGTGATGCGCGAAACTCGGCTCAATACCATTCGATGCGTTGTTCGCAAGCGACAAAGAGATCGTACCGGTCGGTGCAATCGAACTGTGGTGCGTGAAGCGTGCCCCGACGCGCTCGAGCTCGGCGACCAACTCAGGCGCTACTTCCGCAACGCGCTGCATGTAACGGCTGTAACGTGCGTGCAAAATACGGCCCGGCACGCGATCGCCGACTTGATAACCATCCGCAGCCATCTCCGGACGCTTACGAATCATCTCAGCAGTCACTTCGAAGTCTTCGCTCATGATCGGCGCAGGGCCTTTTTCATGCGCCAACTCAAGACCCGCTTCCCAACCGGCCAATGCAAGTTCGCGTGCCACTTTCTCGGTGAATGCGACAGAGGCTTCGCTGCCATATGACATGCGCAACATCGTGATCGTCGACCCAAGACCCAAGAAACCCATACCATGACGGCGTTTGCGGGTAATTTCATTACGCTGCTGCGGCAGTGGTAGACCGTTGATCTCAACCACGTTGTCGAGCATGCGCGTAAAGATCTTCACGACCTCACGGAAACCGTCCCAATCGAACGTCGCGTCCTCACCAAACGGCTGCGTAACAAAACGCGTCAGGTTAACCGAGCCGAGCAGGCAGGAACCGTACGGCGGTAGTGGCTGCTCACCACAAGGGTTGGTGGCACGGATGTTCTCTGTCCACCAGTTGTTGTTCATCTCGTTGACAGCGTCGATAAGAACGAAACCGGGCTCGGCAAAATCGTAGGTCGAGGACATGATCATGTCCCACAAACGTCGTGCCGGCATGGTCTTGTAGACCTTGCATGCGACGAGACCAGTGGCATCGGTCATGAAATCACCTTCACCAGGCCATTCACGCCATACATAGTCATCGGCATGCGCACCATCAATGACAGCTTGCGGGTCGATGTGGTCTTCTTTGAGCTCTTTGACGGTGACCGGGAAAGCGAGCTGCCATGGATCGTCATTCTTGACGGCTTTCATAAACCCATCGGTGATCAACAGCGACAGATTGAACTGGCGAAGACGGCCATCTTCACGTTTCGCGCGAATGAAGTCCTCCGCATCCGGATGGCCGATATCGAACGTGCCCATCTGCGCGCCACGGCGACCGCCTGCCGATGACACCGTGAAGCACATCTTGTCGTAGATATCCATGAACGACAGCGGCCCTGAGGTGTACGCGCCAGCGCCAGAGACATAAGCGCCTTTCGGACGCAACGTCGAAAACTCATAGCCGATGCCACAACCGGCTTTCAATGTCAGGCCGGCCTCATGCACTTTGCCAAGGATGTTGTCCATCGAGTCCGCGATCGTGCCGGACACGGTGCAGTTGATTGTCGACGTTGCAGGTTTGTGCGCCTGCGCACCGGCGTTCGATGTGATGCGCCCCGCTGGGATCGCACCTGAACGCAGTGCCCACAGAAATTTCTCGTACCAAGCGTCGGGTTGTGTCTCCACGTTAGCAAGCGCTTTTGCAACGCGCTTGAACGTGTCGTCAACCGTGTGATCGATGATCTCTCCTGATTTCGCCGATAACCGGTATTTGGTTTGCCAAATATCCTCGGACGTCTCCTGGAGTGGTATGTCTTTGATTTCTTTGATCTCCAAGGCGCTATCCGCCCCGGCATCTGTGGCTATGCTCATGCCTTGTTCTTACCCCTGTTGATTTAACGCGCGACACTTGCGTGCCAGAAGCGCACTTTGCTGACCATGCTGCAAACAAATATCGCTCTCGCCCCGCTCCCTGAAACGCTTTTTTGCAGCGAATATGCTTCCCTGCCGATCAGACAAACCCCGACCAGCATGCCGTTATTACGGCATCCGTTTCTATTGAGCCGCCAACACAAGATGTTGTGCTTGCGAGTGGGTAGATTATGCCGCTACGAGGATGAAGTCAAGCATTGATACGGAATGAGTGATTTGTCGCAAATACATTTAAAACAATGGCTTACGGGCCTTTATTTTCGTAACGCATGAGAATCATGTGAAATTTTTGTGACATAAGACATAAGAACCTAGACACAATATATAGTGTTCCCGTAAAAATCACTTAAAAACAAGCGCCTGCGCAAGTTCGACAACTTTGCTGCGCATCCAGGCTTGAAAAGAGCCCGAAATACACTAAAACGTAAGTTAATGGACCTGCTGGGAACCGATCAGGCCAATCTCAGGTCTCAATTGGCGGTATCTTTAAGAAACGAGATGCGACGGCGGCCCATCACCCGCAGAAGCGTCGCACGATGACAGTCACAGGAACAGCATTTATGAAACTCACCCGAATATTGTCGAGCCTCCTCCTCCCGCTACTCGCAGCGGGCACGCAGGCCGCGTTGCCAGAGAGCTTGAGCGGACAGCCACTACCAAGCCTTGCGCCACTGGTACAGGATGTCTCCCCCGCAGTCGTCAATATTCAAGTGCGCTCAACGGCGCCAGGCCAAACGCGACGCGACTCATTCCGAGACTTCTTCGGACAGTCGCCACGCACACCAAGAGAGATGCGCTCCGCGGGCTCGGGCGTCATCGTTGATGCCGCCAACGGTTACATCCTGACAAACCATCACGTGGTCGCCAACGCAACGGATATCCGCGTGACCTTGTTCGACGACCGCACACTAACCGCAGAGGTTATTGGTTCCGATGAAGGTACCGATGTCGCGGTGATCAAAGTCGACGAACAAGACTTGAGCCAGATCACGATCGGCGATTCCGACACAACAAAGGTCGGCGATTTCGTCATCGCGATCGGCAACCCGTTTGGCCTCAGCCACACAGTGACCTCCGGCATTGTCAGCGCCCTTGGACGCAGCGGCATTAGCCGAGGGGGCTATGAAGACTTCATTCAAACCGATGCATCGATCAACCCAGGCAACTCCGGTGGCGCATTGGTGAACTTGCGCGGCGAGTTGGTCGGCATCAACTCGGCGATCATCAGCGGCAATGGCGGCAACGTCGGCATCGGTTTTGCGATTCCCTCGAATATGGCATCCAGCATCATGCAGCAGATCCTCGACTTCGGCGAAGTACGCCGCGGTCTGCTCGGTGTCTCCATCGATACGCTGTCGGCGAACGACGAAGACGCACTCGGCGTCAAGAATGTCAGTGGCGCGATCGTACGCTCGATCAATCCTGGCTCAGCAGCCGAACGTGCCGGCCTTGAGGTGATGGACATCATCACCGCTGTCGACGGCGAGAAAGTTGACTCTGCGGCAGAACTGCGCAATGCCATCGGCTTGAAGCGCAGTGGCGATAGTGTCGACATCACCGCATTACGCGACGGACGTGCACAGACCTTCAAGGCCACACTCGACGAGCTCAACAGCGGGCAAATTGCTCAAGCCGCTGACTTGCACCCAGGCCTCGAAGGCGCGTCATTCGCGAATGGCGAAACCAACGGCACAGTGGTCGCGAGCGCCGTCACACCAGGCTCGCCGGCAGCCAGTGAAGGCTTGCGCGTGGGCGATCGCGTGGTCAGCATCAATCGTCAACGTGTCAGCAGTGTGGAAGACATGCAATCCATTGCATCAGCGAATAGCACAGGCGTCCTCTTCATGGAAATTGAGCGCGACGGGCGTCGTCTGCTGCTGCGCTTCGTGTCTCGCTAACTTGCGTTCTCGACGTTTACTAAGACGTCTTGCGCCGCTGGTCGCCCTCGTTGCGACCAGCGGCGTTTTCGCGTCTACCTATGAGGCCGAACGCGCGGCGTTTGTCGACGCTTGGCCAAATGCACTCAAAGGCATCGCTCCGGACGCGAAGACCGCTCGTTTGCTAAAGGACTATCCGCTTTGGCCAGATATGCAAGCAGCGGTGTTTAGCGCCAATCTAGCGACCACGCCAGCAGCGGAGCTCGATGCTTTCATGCAAGCGCATGGCGATCTCGCGCCCG
>JBCAZE010000139.1:0-6459 GCA_039700805.1 Pseudomonadota bacterium
ACCCGCCCGTTTCAGCGGCAGTCGATGGCGAACAGTCGAAACCCGAGCCATCCAGCGAAGACACGCTGAATTTTCAGAGCCCAAATAGCCAAGCTTACCTGCCCGGGACGAACCGGCGCCTTTCAGATAACGCCATCGCATGGGCGACACTCTTCCATCACGATCGAGTGCGCCTCAGAGAAATGGTTGATCAAACCTTTGAGATGAATCCATCTGAATATCAGCAGGCCGTTGCCAACGAGCTCGCGGTTAGCGATGTGCTAGTAGCAGTTGGTGCCCTGGACACCACATCGGCGACACTTCATTGCAGCGCAACCGTGTGCTTGCTCGACACCAATCTAGAGGCCATCACCGATAGGATCGGATGGTTTACTGAGTTTGGCGACGAGTGGCGAAAAATCGATAGCACTTTTCCGTACGTTGTTGGGGAGCGGATTGAGGACAACGTGATGCGGTACTACCTCGTCTATGAGAGCTTCCCAATTTCTACTGTGCGCGAGGCTTCGACCTCTCAAAATATTGCCGATTCGAATGAGTCCAATCATCACTGACACTCAATCAGAAACGTCCGCCACACAAACTGTTGGTAACACAACGTCACCAACGTAAGCAGATGGTCGTATTCGCCTTCGCACCAAGCGAATACCGAGCGATCCACCGTCTGACGACAGGTAAAGAAATCCACCGTGCAGTCGCTATCCCTTCAGTAAGGGTCTATCGGTCGTCCTTGTGAGTACCATTTCGTCGGTCAACAATTCCGCCCAATTCGCACCGCGCAGCTATGCCGGTGCAAGCGGCTCTGTGCCCGAGACTCAAGCCGAAGCCGATGCTGTCGCAGCACGCAATGCAGGCGATGACACAGAGAGCGCGGAGGAGCTACCGCCCTCCTCTCGCGTTCAACCACTCAGCGAAGCGGAAACACGTGAGGCTCAAGCGCTGAAGGCACGTGATCGCGAAGTGCGCGCCCATGAACAAGCGCATCTGGCCGCTGCAGGTCAGTACGCGAAGGGTGGGATCAGTTACACCTACGAGCGCGGGCCGGATGGTCGGCTCTATGCGGTCGGTGGTGAAGTGTCCGTCGACACCTCCGAAGTGCCCAACGACCCCGAGGCAACGTTGCAGAAAGCACAAACGCTTCAGCGAGCGGCGCTGGCTCCCGCCGAGCCTTCCGCACAAGATCGCGCCGTCGCCGCGGAGATGTCTCGCATGGCACTAGAAGCGCGCCAGGAAATTGCAGCGCAAGCCTTCGAGTCAACATCAACCGACGAAGTCACTGACGACACCGAGAAAGTCGCCATTGAGTCGCGGGAAGCCGCACCTCTGATTTGCCCGTCCTGTGGCGGCGCTCACAGCGCTAGTAACCATGACGGTATGACCGCCTACAACACAATCGCCGAATCCGCGGACTAGCGAGACTTTCGGTAAATCGTCTAGACAGCAATAGTCGCTGTGTTGACCCATTCACTGCCAATCGCGGGGTTACTGATGACCTCGAACCCAGCAGCGCGAGCGATGCTATCCCCTACTCGCAAACCACAATACTGCCCGATTCAATAGCTTCTTCTATCTCCGCGACCATGGATCGCGCGGCACCGAGATCACCCTGACTCTCGCGACGTGTTAGATACTCCTCATAATATTGTGGGGAAGTGAGGGCAAAACCCATCGCACGCTCCAAGTCATCTAACGCTTCGTAGTACTCGCCATCGGCAAAGAAATTCGGTCGCCCGAGGCGCTCTTTGATCTCGTCTTCCCGCCCGGCGTCCTTGAGCCATTCACCGGCCCATTTGTGGGCGGCCGCACGCGACATCATTTCCTGTTCCGTCTGCGCGTGAACCAATGCGACATCGAGGCAGACGTCGCGCCACTCGCCGGGCTCTTTGGCGTGCTTCTGGCAGAGTCTAGTCCAATCAAAAAACACCACGCCATTGGCGGCAACGTACCCAATCGCACCGACGACTCTGTCGCCAAAAGCTCCATCGGCCATAGTGATCTCAAGTCCACGCAAGTGCATGCGGATACGGTCGCTCCAATAAGCGTTCTGCCCACGCACTGACGACATAACCCGCATGGCTGCTAGTGCGGCCGCTTCGTCCGATCGCTCCATTGCCCGTCGGGCTTTCGACGCCCAGACGAAACTGTTACCGGCATCTACCACCGCGAGCGTATCTAGCCAACGATCAACATCGCAATCCGGGTTTCCAGGCGTGGTCAAACAGGCCTCGATCGCCATCCAAAGTGACAGTGGATTGTTGGGCACTTCGTCCAGCGCCAGAAGCGCTAATTCGACCGCGCGCTGGTCATCCGGCGTCTGAATCGCCGCAGCGCGTAAAAGATCGACATCACGCGATTGTTCCGCAAGGACCGTTAAGTGCTGCGCACGATCGCGCATCTCCTCTCTGGATAATCGACGTCCGAGTTCATACGTTTCTTCCTCACTCAGAAACGCCATACAACCGTCGGACGAACTTGCGAACACAGTAGCCGGCTGCGCTGGAATTTGATCCGTTTCGTCACGCCCGGATGATGATGTTGGTACGTCAGCGACTGGAGGTTCGTCCGTCGTCGCTGCATCAACAACGATATCGTTCTGCGGTGCTGCACCTCTTCCGAACAACAAGAAGCCACCGACAGTCACAGATAGCAGCACAATCAGCCGCCCGATGTTCGCTCGTTTGCGTTGCATACCTATCAGCCCCTACTTGGCGACAATCCGCTACGTGCTATTTCCACCACACTATACCGCGCTCCACGTCGATGCATCATCGAAGACATCGCGCCTGATGCCGGCACGAAAAAAGAAAACCCCAGCACTCATTGAGTGCCAGGGTCTTCGGTCGCCGCCGAGTCAGCCCTAAGAGGGGGGAATGGCCGACTATACCGGGGGGAGTATCAGTTGGCGGCGGGTACGGCGATCAGACTTAAGCAGCCTGACCTTCGTTCTTGTCATGCGACAACACGTTGTTGCCATTGATCGCAATCGAACGTGGCTTCATCGCATCAGGAATCTCTTTCTTGAGGCTGATCGTCAGCAGCCCATTGTCGAGCGACGCATTCACGACCTCGACGTAGTCCGCGAGGTTGAACTTGCGCTCAAACGTCCGGTTCGCGATGCCTTGATGCAAAAACTTACGTTCTGTTTCGTCTTGTTTGCGGCCACGTACCGTGAGCACACCCTTTTCAACGGATACATCCAAATCGCCTTCGCCAAAGCCGGCGACAGCCAGCGTGACTGCGTAGCGATCCTCGCCAGTGACTTCGATGTTGTACGGCGGGTACCCGGCGCCAGCGGATTCTGAGCGCAGCGCATTGTCGAGCAATGCGGCCATGCGATCGAAGCCGACGCTATTTCTGTACAAAGGGGTCAAATCAATCGTTTTCATGTGTATATCCTCCAATAGAAGCAATATGTTGTTAGTGACGTGACGACGCTCTCTCAGAGACCCGCCGTCCACAGTACAGATATAGTTCCTCGTGCCGCGGTTTCAAGTGATCGAAGATCGCTTTGATTTGGCCCGCTATCCCACATCACGCCGAACTGCGGTTCATCATCCGAATTTCAAGCACGTCAAGTACATTAGGCTGGCGCGCAATCGACACCGATGGCACAGTGGGCGCGGGGTTAAAGGGTTACACCGGGAGACGACAATGAAAAAATGGCTTTTGCTATCAATGCTAGGCCTAGCCGCGATCAACACCGCATGGGCACAGTCAGCGATCATTCACGCGGGCGAGCTGCTCGCTGTACCCGGTGAAGCGCCAAAAACCGAACAGACAATTCTAGTGAGCAACGGATTGATCAAAGCCGTCATCGATGGCTACGTGGACCCGGCTGAATATCCTGGTGCGACCGCCGTTGATTTGAAAGATCACTTCGTGATGCCGGGACTCATGGACATGCATGTGCACTTGCAAGGTGAGCTCGGCCCATCCAATGATCGTGATGCACTGAAGATGTCCGACGAGTTGATGCATATGCGTAGCATCCAGCACGCGATGAGGACACTCGAGGCCGGTTTCACGACCGTCCGCGACGTCGGCAACGATGGGCAGGGAATGTTCGCGCTGCGCGACGCAATCGAGCGTGGCTACATTGACGGCCCACGCATCATCGCGGCCGGCGGGGTCGGTATTACCGGCGGGCATGCCGATATCAGTGGTGTAAAGCCCGACTTGATGGAGCTGTACACCGCCAGAACCATCTGTGACGGCCCGTTCGATTGCAGACGCGCCACACGCGACGCCATCAAGTACGGTGCAGATCTCATTAAGATCACGTCGACGGGCGGGGTGTTAACCGATCGAGCGACCGGCACCGGACAACAGATGGAGATGGACGAATTACGCGAAGTCGTACTGGCTGCAAAGCGCATGGGCCGCAAAGTGGCCAGTCACGCTCATGAAGAAGACGGCATCATTGCCGCGCTTGAGGCTGGCGTAGATAGCATCGAGCACGGCACATACACCGGCCCGAAGGCGATTAAACTTTTCAAGCAAACGGGCGCTTACTTAGTACCAACGCTTATCGCTGGAGACACGGTCAAGAATATGGCTATCAACTCCGATTTCATGTCTGACGCGATCAAAGAGAAAGCTATTCGAGTAGGCAATGATATGGCGAATAACTTTGGACGCGCGTATGCCGCTGGCGTCAAGATCGCGTTCGGCACCGATAGCGGCGTGTCTGCACATGGCACGAATGCACGCGAGGCAGTCTTAATGAACGAAGCCGGCATGCCGCCGATGGAGATTCTGGTTTCGGCAACCATCAATGCCGCGGACCTCATCGATATGAGCGATCAACTCGGGACCATCGAACCGGGCAAGTTTGCCGATATCGTTGCCACGCCAGACTCGCCGCTTGAGAACATCAGCGCATTGATGACGATGGGCTTTGTCATGAAAGGCGGCAAGGTCTATGTCGACTAACCAATCGGCCAGCGACAACTATGAGGGCGCCTTTGATAAGCAGCTCGCCCTCGGCCGCTCGCCGGCATTGATACTCATTGATTTTGTCGAGGCGTATTTTGCACCGGATAGTCCTTTGTTCGCCGATGTCGACGACGCACTGGCCAGCGCGCTGCGTGTCCGTGAAGCGGCACACAAGGCCGGTATACCGGTCATTCTGACCAATGTGGTGTACCACCCTTCTCTTCTGGATGGCGGCAGGTTCGCCGATAAAGTCTTGCCGTTGGCCGCGTTTAGCGCAGGCAACCCGATGGGCGATTGGCCCAGCCCGCTAACACCGAGCGACGACGAGCTGGTTATATCAAAGCAATATCCTAGCGCGTTTTTTGGCACGTCATTGGCTTCAACCCTAACAGCCAATGGCATCGATAGCCTCTTGATCACCGGCCTTACGACCAGCGGCTGCGTCCGCGCAACATGCGTCGACTGCATTTCTTCAGGGTTTATCCCCGTGATTGTCGAAGAGGCTTGCGGCGATCGCCATGAGTCTCCGCACCGCGCCAATCTTTTTGATATGCAGGCAAAGTACGGCGAAGTGATTAGTGAGCAAGCCGCTGTCGACTATTTACGCAACGTTAGGCCGTAAAAACTCTCATTGAAATGCGATCTGCACAACGATACGTATCGATCGTTACCACCAATTTCGACCTGTGAGCCGTCGGTCACCGTAGCACCGTTCTCATCCTGCCGAACGACCATCGTCGCCTTTCGACCGCAGTGACAAATGGCCTTGATCTCATTCAAATTGTCGGCCCAAGCCAGTAGATACTTGCTGCCCTCAAACGGTTCGCCCTGGAAATCTGTCCTCAGACCATAAGCAAGCACAGGCACGCCGAGCTCGTCGCAAACTCGACCCAATTGAAACACCTGGTCACGTGACAAGAATTGCGCCTCATCGATCAGCACGCAATGCAGCGGCGCTTTCGTCTGGCGACTGCCGACGAAATCGAACAAATCGGTGCTCGCTTCGAACGGCTCCGCCTCGGCATCAATCCCGATTCTAGAGGTGACTTTGCCGGCGCCATAGCGATCATCCAGTCGTGGTGCGAGTACCAGCGTATTCATCCCACGTTCGATGTAGTTGTAGCTCGACTGCAACAAGGCCGTCGATTTCCCCGCGTTCATCGATGAGTAATAGAAATACAGTTTGGCCAATCAAGGGTCCTCGTGACTAAAGAAGCGAGCATCTCAAATGTGCGTGAGTATAATAGGTCAAAGCACCTGGCAAAGCAGCCGATAATGAACGTATCGGTTCGGCACTGGTCGAACAACAACTCCGAAAACACTGAACCAGTCAAAACGCATGAAGACTCGCAGAATCACGCTAATCACGGCCTTGGCATTGCATGTCGCGTGCACCACCAATGCACAGCAATTGCCGCTGCGCGAACCCGACTGGTCGACATCGCCAACGATCATTGGCGAGCTCGATTTCGACAAAATCCCGGAAGCTTCTGGGCTCGCGGTGTCTCGGATCGATCCCGACCGACT
>JBCAZE010000139.1:6559-8216 GCA_039700805.1 Pseudomonadota bacterium
AAAGGTACGTTGCGTGCGGTTCGTCATGGTGAGGTCAATACCATTCCAGCGCCGACATCGCTCGAACTCAAGCTGTTCCCAAAATATGGTGAATTTCGTAACCAGCCGACGGCAATGGATGTATCGGCCGATGGTCGTTTCATTGTGCTGATGACCTATGGCGAGTCGTACTTGATTCGTCTCGGAGATGACCTGTCTTGGCTCGAGGCGATGAACGGCGAATTGATCCCGATCAACATGCCGATACTCGCACAACCCGAGACCATCGCCTTCAGTGCAGACAACGGCATTATTCTCTCGACCGAACGAGAGCGAGCCCCACTCCTTCGCTATTCATCCCGCGAGATCGATTCGGAATGACCGACGCTGCGCGACCACCGGAGGATCTGTACGCCACAGCAAAAGCGATCCGGCAGAAAGCGTACGCAAAGTATTCAAGCTTCTACGTGGGTGCCGCCATTCGTGACAGCGATGGCGTTATTCATGCCGGGTGCAACGTCGAGAACGCCGCTTACCCTGAAGGTCATTGCGCAGAAACGGGCGCGATCTCTGTGATGGTGGGCCAAGGCAAACGCGAGATCAAAGAGATCCTGGTGATCGGCGGCAGCAAAGACAATATAGAACCCTGCAGTCCCTGTGGGGGTTGCCGTCAGCGTATTCGCGAGTTCGCCACGCCATCGACGCGCGTTTGGTACTTGGCTGCCAACGGGGAATGGCTATCACAAACGATTGATCAGCTTCTTCCCGGCGGATTTACGCTCGGTCAATAGCGCTGTCGCAACATCGGCTACAAGCCAACCAGCATCAGACTCGCGAGTGCCGCACTCATCAAATTCGACAATGAGCCTGCGATAACGGCTCGCACACCAAACTGCCCGATCAAATCACGTTGCTCTGGTATTAACACACCGAGTCCGCCGAGAAGGATGGCGATCGATGAGAGATTGGCGAAACCGCAAAGAGAGAATGTGACGACAGCGGTCGTTCGTGGGCTCAGCGTCTCTTTAACCGCACCAAAGTCCAAGAACGCCACAAACTCATTCAGGATCAATTTCTTGCCGAATAAGCCGCCCGCAACCTGCGCCTCTTCCCAAGGCACGCTGAGCAGCCACATGATCGGCGCAAAGACATAACCGAGGATACGCTCGAGCGTCATGTCCTCAATGCCGAATAGCCCGAAGACGCCACCGATCAAACCGTTGAACAACGCAATCAGCGCCACGAAAGCAAGCAGCATCGCGCCGATCATTACTGCAAGTCGAACACCCTCTTGCGCGCCACTGGCCGCCGCGAGGAACACATTTTTCTCACGAGGGATATCGACTTTGTCAACGCGCATTGCCGCCACTGCAGCGGGATCATCGTCCGGCATCATGAGCTTCGCCATCAACAAGCCGCCAGGCGCCGCCATAAAACTCGCCGCCAACAAATACTCCATCTTCGCGCCCATGCCAGCGTATGCCGCCAGCACCGTGCCAGCGACAGATGCCGTACCCGAAACCATGATGGTGAATAGCTGGGGCTTGGTGATGCCACCGAGATACGGTTTAACGACCAAAGGCGCCTCTGTTTGACCCACGAATATGTTCGCCGCCGCATTCAACGACTCCACCGGTCCCGTGCCGATGATCGCCTGCAAACCACGCCCAAAGATTCG
>JBCAZE010000140.1:0-8162 GCA_039700805.1 Pseudomonadota bacterium
GAGAACGCGACCATGCCCGTCCAGCTCCATCTCAGTCGCATAACCGATCATGAGTCGCTGAAGACGCCGCGCCGCTTTCTGGAAACTGGGAAGACGCTCGAGTTTTCTTTCGATATCCTCCCAATCGGGATAGGGATAGATAAGGAGGCATTGATCACGATCAACGGTCGCCACCAATTGATTCGCACAGCGCGCAGCGATGCGCTCGCGATACCGCGTCGGTACCGCGAGTCGCCCTTTGGCGTCGAGCGTAATTTTGGTCGCACCACGAAACATGATCAGAATTTTCCCGGATTTACCCCGAAATCCCACATTTACCCACTTCCTTGCACTATAAGTAGGGCGATTTTTGTCGTCAACAGAACGGTGCAAATATTGTTTATGAACCAGTAACTTAGAGGCCATTTAACCTGTAATCACTGCCGAAATTAGGGAAAATTGAAGCGTAAATTCAGGGTGTTACACGCACTTCCTCAATAACTGATGAGTTTTATCCCGACGGACCGCTTGGTCCCGAAGGTTTAAGCGGTTTCGTACGAAATTGCGCAAACACACCGAGTGGCGCGTTCCCTTAAGTGATTCTGTGCCGAGAAAATGGCAGAAAAGTGTTCTAAAAAGCGCGAAATGCGCCGAAAATGTCAGGAAAGATGGAGTCGGCCTGTAAGCCGGGTTCTGTCGAGGGTAATCATTCATCTGCGCCGCCTGTCACCAGACGGCTGTAGCGACCTACCCGGGAGCACGCTCGGTACCGGCGTTGTGATCCGCAAGCGGTCACTGCTCCCCTATTTGGTCTTGCTCCGAGCGGGGTTTACCTTGCCATTGACTGTTGCCAGCAATGCGGTGCGCTCTTACCGCACCATTTCACCCTTACCAAAATGGCGGTATGTTTTCTGTTGCACTTTCCGTAGGCTCACGCCCCCCAGGCATTACCTGGCGCCCTGTCCGAAGGAGCCCGGACTTTCCTCCGCGTATAGTACGCAGCGATTACCCGGCCGACTCCACGGCGCACATTAGGGCAAAGAGATTGAGGCGGCAAGTGTCAGCCGGCACTCTTCAACGTCAGACCGAATTGATAGAGCGCGTTACGTCGTGCGCCGGTAACGTCCGCCGCCGCCCGTGCAGCTTCCTTCAGAGGAATACCTGCGTCCAGCAGCGACGCAAGCAAACGCTGCCCCTCGTCAGATGACCCATCGGTCTCAGGCGCGCCCGCAATGATGAGTACAAACTCACCTTTCAACGGGATACCCCCGGTCGCCACCTGTTGTAGCAACGAAGCAAGCGTTCCAGTGACGATTTGTTCATGTAGCTTGGTGAGCTCTCGAGCAATCGCCGCATCCCGCATCTCACCAATGAGATCAACACAATCGCGCAAACAGTCCTCGACGCGGTGTACCGACTCGAACAACACCATGGTTCGAGTCTCCGCAGCCAGCGTGGTTAACGCCGAGCGGCGTGCCACCGACTTCGCTGGCAAAAAACCTTCAAAGCAGAATCTATCTGTGGGCAACCCACATGCGGATAGCGCGGCAATGACAGCACTGGGTCCAGGTATCGGCACAACCGCCACGCACGCTGTTCGCGCCGCGCGGATCAAGTGGTAACCCGGATCGCTGATCGCGGGCGTACCTGCATCCGAAATCAACGCAAATGTCTCACCCGCTAGCATTCGCGCCACCAAAGGCTCACTCGCCGCAGACTCATTGTGGTCGTGCAAAGCGAGCAAGGGTTTTTTCAAGCCAAACTGCTGCAATAATCGACCGCTGCGTCGCGTATCTTCCGCGAGAATGGTGCCTGCACTTGCTAGCACCTCGCGCAAGCGCGCGGATGCATCGTTGAGATTGCCGATCGGAGTCGCCGCAACATATAGAACGCCGCTCATGCGAAAGCACCCCCAAGCCGCCAGAGGTCAATGCAAGTGATTTGTCGCACGCTATAATACAAACACATCGAACGAATCCAGTCCGCCGAGGGACTAACAGACTATGACAGCACGCACTTTACCATCGCTCAGAAAGCGACGCCTTGCCACGCTTTGCCTGATTGCAAGCGCCGCTCTCGTGGCAGGTTGCGAGACGACGGATCTACTCGGCGGCAGTGTTAGCGCGACGACGGCGGAACGCGATGCCCGTGCAGGAAGACATGAAGACGCCGCTTCCGCTTATATTGAATTGGCGGGCCGCGAGTCAGGAGACACTCGCAACCGTTACATGCTGTTGGCCGCTCGGCAGTGGTTGCTCGCGGGCGACACTCGGCGCGCCAAAATTGCCTGGGCAGGCGTTGACGAACCCTTATCGCAACCGTTACGGAATGACTGGCTGGTCACGCAAGCCGCGTTGCACGTCAGCGATGGCGACGGTGATTCTGCGCTGGCCGCCTTAGCAGCCGCCGACACCGCCTCATTCAATCTCAATCAACGCATTGTTGCAGAGGGCGTGCGTGGCGAAGCTCTGTTTCTCACCGATGCACCGGTTGCTGCACTAGAGACCATGCAGCGGCGCGAGCTCTGGTTGAACTCGCCGGAAGAGATCGCCGCGCACCACGCCATTATTTGGGACGGCCTCCTTCAATCAGACCCCCAGACTTTAAGGGCCGCGCTTACGACAGCGCGAAACAACGAGTTGCGAGGCTGGCTAGCACTCGGCTTGCTAGCAGACGGGTCACTGCCAGGAGGACCCATGGCTGGCGTCGCAGCTTGGCAACGGCAGTATCCAGGGCATCCGGCGTTAGAATTCATCATCCCTGGGATCAGCAGCACTGACAGCGATCTCGCTCAAGGTGACGTCAATCAAGTCGCTCTCCTACTCACGCTGACCGGACGCGCCGGCATTGTCGGTCAGGCGGTACGCGACGGGTTCTTGGTTCAATATGCAGAACGCTATGCAGACAGCGTAGACGCACCGACCGTGCGCATCTATGACGTGGGCGAGCTCGGCGCCACGCTCGCCTATCAACGCGCATTGGAAGACGGGGCCGATTTTATAGTAGGACCGGTACTGCGCAGTCCAGTCGATGAACTCGGCAGCAGCGGCACGCTCAGCGAACGCACGCTATTGCTGAATTATCTTCCTCGTGACAACTCAATGCTGACCGCCGGCTATCAGTTTGGTCTGGCACCAGAAGATGAAGCACGAGCCGCTGCGCAACGCGCTTACATGGAAGGTCATCGTCGTGCTTTGGCACTAGTGCCAGCGAGCAACTGGGGAGACCGGGTTCTCAATGCATTCAACGAGGCTTTCACCGCCCTGGGGGGTGAGTTGCTGGCCTATCAGAATTACGAACCCGCGGAAGCAGACTACAAGAATGAAATACAAAGCATGATGCTGATCAATGATAGCGTGGCACGCTATCGTGAGATGCGATCCACGCTTGGCGGTACACTGCAGTTCGAACCGCGTATACGTGCAGATGCAGATTTCATTTTCCTCGGTGCCACGAACGACAGCGCGAAACGCATCAAGCCGCAATTACGCTTTCACTACGCCGGCGACCTACCGGTCATTGCGACCTCCGCCGTCTACAACCCCCGGACCAAAACACCGAGCAATGATCTCGCTGGTATCCGGTTCAATGATATTCGTTGGCTGATCGATCGATTTGCCGCCCAAGACAATCCGCTGGCACGTTACGAAGGTGATCTGACTGCGGCGAGAACGCAGCCTCGCCTGTTTGCGCTCGGCTTCGACGCGCTAGACGTTATGCAGCGCGTCACCAGCGATCAATCAGAGCTAGCTCCGGTGATACCGGGCGCAACTGGCGATCTCATCATCTCTGCGAACGGACGCATCGAGAGAACACCGCTTTGGGCGGAGTTCGTTAGAGGTGATTCTCCGCGACCATTGACACCACTCACGCTACCCGAAGGAATGCTGGACCGCGCTTCCTTTCCGGCGACAGAGAGTGATTTCGCTCCATCCACCGAAGACAGCAACAATTAACGCACCCTGACCTGTCAACGTTGAACAAGGGACCGGCTGGCGAGCAATGGGAGACCATCGCGGGTAATGCCTTGCGGCAGCAAGGACTAAAGATTCGCGAGAGGAATTTTAGTTGCCGTCTCGGGGAAATCGACATCATCGCGGAATCCCGCGACACGCTGGTGTTCGTTGAAGTGCGTTACCGAACGCACAGGGCGTTTGGTGATGCTGCCACGTCTGTGACGCTGCATAAGCGACAAAGGATCATTCGCGCGGCAAAGTTTTACCTAGCCAACAACCCGTCATTGGCGAATCGATTGATGCGGTTCGACGTGATCGCGTTTGATGGTGTTGAAGCTGCTACGCACAAACCGCGTGCGCGCTGGATCAAAGCAGCGTTTGACGCAAGCGGTGCTATTTGACGATCTTCAAATGCGGCCCGCGCGGTGGCTCATCGCTCGGCGGTGGCTCATCGTCTAGAGAATTAGACTCCTCGTCGGACTCTGTTCCGTCCGCGAATACCATGCCCTGCCCCGTTTCCCTTGCATAAATGCCGAGGACCGCAGGAACAGGCACGCTGACATCGAATGGCTGACCACTAAAACGCGCTCGAAACGTAACGACCTCGTTACCCAGCGATAAAGCATGTGCCGCCGTGAAGCTGATGTTCAAAACGATTCGGCCGTCTTTCACGTGCTCGGTGGGCACTGCCACATTGGGCACACTTGCATCGACGACGAGATGCGGCGTGTGGCTGTTGTCACTCATCCATTCATGCATCGCACGAATGAGATAAGGACGTTTGGACGTCACTTTGTAGTCCGCGTGTGACACCCGCCTAGCGGCGCTAGAGCCGCATCTCCTGCTCGAGCTCAGTCAGGCTTTCGCGGAAAGACGGACGTGTAAAGATCCGCTCCATATAGCCCTCGATAGGCTGACCGCTCTTACCAAGATCGATGTTGTACGACTCTAAGCGCCACAAAAGCGGTGCAACTGTCGCATCAACTAATGAAAACTCGTCGCCCAGGAAAAACTCCTTGGCAGCAAACACCTCCGCACTGGCAAGAACGCTCTCTTTGAGTATCTTTCTCGCGCGAGTCGCCTGCTTTTTCTCGGCAGCTTCTTCGATTTGCTCGGCCAGTTTGTACCAATCGTTCTCGATACGGAAAAGCGCCAGTCGGAACTGAGCCCGTGTCACCGGGTCAACCGGCATGAGCGGTGGATGCGGAAAACGCTCATCCAAGTACTCGACAATCACACGTGAGTCATAGAGAACCAGATCGCGATCAACTAGCGTTGGCACGGTGTGGTAAGGATTCAAGTCCATCAGATCTTCTGGAAGATCATCACCATCGACATTGACGATCTCGATGTTAATGCTCTTCTCAGCGAGTACCAGCCGTGTCCGGTGGCTATAGATACAAGTTGGGCGTGAAAAAAGGCTCATAATTGAGCGCCGATTGGCTAGTACCGCCATGTCATTCTCCGCAGTCTCTTCTTCTCGTTCTGGGCGTGATGTCCGACAGCCTCGGCTGCCTGGCTGGCGCCACCCCTAGGCGGCCAACCGACGACGGCACCATAACCGGTGCCGTCGCAGATATCATCCCTTTATTTTACGTCTTTCCAGATTTCTTTCTTAAGCGCGTAAGAAATCAATCCGAACAATAGCAGGAAGGCAAGCACCCACACGCCATATTGCTGGCGCTTCAACTGCACAGGCTCACTGACGAAGGCCAAGAAATTCACAGTGTCACGAACGAACTGATCGTACTCATCGGCACTCAGCTGTCCTGCAACCACAGTCTCATATTCGACCTGATCTTCAGAATGGCCGTCCTCGCCCGTCGACGCTTCATCAGCAGCATGCGCCACCTTCACCTTGACGCCTTCAAGCTCCCACAGGACATGCGGCATGCTGACAGTTTTTAAGCTGTTGCCCCATCCCGTCGCAGATTTGTCATCCGCATAGTAGCTCTTCAAGAAGGTGTAGATATGATCAGGGCCCAGGCTACGTGCAATCAGAGACAGATCCGGCGGCACTTGTGCGAACCAATCGTTCGCATCGGTCGGACGCATCGCAACGTTGATGGTCTCAAACGTCTTCTCAGCATTGAACATCAGGTTTTCGATGAGCTGATCCTCACTCAAATCGAGACCTTCGCCCAACGTGTTGTAACGCACGTATTTCGCACTGTGGCAGCCGGAGCAATAGTTCATGAAATTGCGTGCACCGCGCTGCAACGAAGCCGTATTTCCAACGTCGTTGTTCGCCTCCAGCAATGCTTTGCCGCCACCGGCAGCGACTGCTGGCTGGCTAACCGCGAATATTGCGCCGACAACCGCCGACACGACCAAGCTAGCGTTTTTGATTCGTTTGATCATTTGTATACCACCCGCTCTGGAACCGGTTTGGTGACATCCGCCTTACTGTACCAAGGCATCAGCAAGAAAAACGCGAAGTAAACGATCGTTAGTAACCGCGCCATCAAAACATACAAACCGCTTGACGGTTGCAGTCCGAGATAACCAAGACCGATGAAAGCAATGACGAAAGCGGTCAATGCCGATTTTGTCATCCACCCTTTATATCGAATCGAACGAACGCGCGAGCGATCGAGCCATGGCAGGAACAGCGGCAAGAGCACCGCAGCACCCATAAGAACAACGCCGGTTAGCTTGTGCGGTACCGCACGCAAAATCGCGTAGAACGGCGTGAAGTACCAAACCGGCGCGATGTGCTCTGGCGTCTTCAAACGGTTTGCCGGCTCAAAATTCGCGTGTTCTAGAAAGTAACCGCCCATTTCTGGAGCGAAAAACACGATCGCGAAGAATATGAACAGGAACACAACAATGGCGACCAAGTCCTTACTCGTGTGGTAGGGGTGGAAAGCCACACCATCCAACGGAATACCGTTTGCGTCCTTCTTCTCTTTGATCTCGATACCATCAGGGTTATTCGAACCCACTTCATGCAGCGCGAGAATGTGCACAACAACCAACATGAGCAGCGCCAATGGCAGCGCAATAACGTGCAGCGCGAAGAATCGGTTCAACGTAATGTCGGAGATCGAGTAGTCACCGCGAATGAGGTCAACGAGTGGCTCGCCAATCCCTGGGATTGCGCCGAACAGCGATACGATCACCTGCGCGCCCCAGTAAGACATCTGCCCCCAAGGCAAGAGATAGCCGAGGAATGCTTCCGCCATCAAAGCGACAAAGATCAACATCCCGATGATCCAAATGAGCTCACGAGGCTTTTTATACGACCCGTACATCATCGCGCGGAACATATGCAGATACACCACAACGAAAAACGCCGAAGCGCCGGTTGAATGCATGTAGCGGATCAACCAACCGAACTCGACATCACGCATGATGTACTCAACCGATGCGAACGCTTCTGCGGCGCTCGGCTTGTAATTCATCGTCAAAAAGATACCGGTCAATAGCTGAATGACCAGCACGACCATCGATAGCACACCGAAGACATACCAAATGTTGAAGTTTTTGGATGCGTAGTATTCGGTTACATGCTCTTTGAGCATCGAATCCAGTGGGAAGCGATCTTTAATCCACTGCATCACGCCCTTGTTCTGCTGACCAATGCGCACATCCGATTCTGCTCTAGCCATTACGCGACTCCCGTGTCAGTGCCGACTTCTACGACGTTTTCACCGATGAAACGATACGGTGGAACCTCGAGATTCTTCGGTGCAGGTACGCCCTTGAATACGCGACCAGCCATATCGAACTTGGAGCCGTGGCACGCGCAGAAAAATCCGCCAAGCCAATCGCCACCGAGATCTGCTGGTGCGACTTCGAAGCGTGGTGTCGGCGCACAGCCTAAGTGTGTGCATTGACCGAATACCACGAGAATCTCCGGTTTGACCGATCGATACTCGTTTTTCGTGTATTCCGGTTGATCAGATGCGTCTGACGATGCGTCCGCAACTTGCGGTGTTGTCTCATCGATGCGTTTCAGCATGGATTCGTCGCGTCTCACCACGTACACCGTGCGACCACGCCACTGCTTGCGCGCCATCTGGCCCGGCTCAAGACTGGCGATATTAACCTCGACTGGCGCACCCAAGGCTTGTGCGCGTGCACTGGGCTTCAACGAACCGAGAAATGGCACAAGAAATGCGCCACCGGCTACTGCCCCAGTCGCTGCCGTTGCGATGCCCAGAAAGCGCCGCCGGCCCTCGTCTAACTCATCGGTCATTTCGAAAACTCCGGTTTTCCATCACG
>JBCAZE010000141.1:0-8140 GCA_039700805.1 Pseudomonadota bacterium
CGAATCTGACGCTGATGGCCGATCTGGCGACCATAGCGATGAAATCGATCATGTTGACGACCACGACGACCACGACGACCACGACGACCACGACGACCACGACGTCCACGACAATCGCGACCACCATGACGAACATAACGAAGAGACTCACGAAACCGCGCATACAACTGACGGTGATGATCCCGACCGAGAAATTACTGCAATGTTGATGCGCTATCGCACGCCACTTGCGGCTATGACGTTGCCGATGGCGATCAATGCTGAGGGAAAGTTGCAGGCGGTGGCGCCGGCGACAGAGGTGGCAAGAGTGCTGCAGTTGATTGGTGCGGGTCTCGATGGGTTGGCAGCCTTTGCCTGGATCCTTGTCACAACCGCCGCGCTTTCGGTCTTCGCTGCGCTTTATGGGTCTTTGCACGCTCGCCGCGTTGATCTTGCTATTTTGAGGTGTCTCGGCGCGACCCGCAGTGAACTCCTGCTGTCGTTGTTGATGGAAGGGTTTATTCTTTCATTCGTTGGTGTTCTTCTCGGTATCATGAGCGGCCATCTGGCAATCGAGTTGCTCAGCGGTTGGAATAGTACGACGCGCGATATCGGACTCACAGGTTGGATATGGATCGCTGAGGAAACTCGTTTGATTGTGGGGCTTGTTGCTGTCGGCGTGGTCGCCGCGATTATTCCAGCGATTCAGGCTTACCGTACCGATGTCGCGCGTGTGTTGTCGGAGGCTTAGCATGCAGTTTTTCTCGAAAAACCGATTGTCTGATTGGCTGGTATTGGTGTTGGTTGCCGCAGCCCTACTGGTTTCAGCGCGGTTGTCAGCGCAAACCAGTGGCACACTGACCGCCGAAGAACTGGCTGTCGAGGCACCAGCTGACGCAAGCACCGAAGTCATTGTGCCACCACCGGAGCCCATCGAGGCATCCGCAGCCGACTCGATAACAATCGAGCCGTTGGTCGAGCGAGGCTATCTCGATGAGCAGGGACGTTACGTTCTTGACTTGATCGAATCCGACATTGCTTACGTGGCCGTCGTTGTCGCTACCGAAGCGGGAAGGCCGGTAAGGGGCGCCGCGCTCGATGTTTCGGTCGCGGGCACAAGCAGGCTGCTTGAGCCGCTCGACGTGTCAGTTGCCGGGAAGTCTGATGAACAAGGTATCGCCGAGTTCGCGGTCATCGCCGGCAAGATGGGGCTCGACCGTATCACTGTCGAATATCGTGATGTCAGTATCGAAGTATTGGTCAATGTGCTCAGCACGCAGGCGCGAGAACAAGCGCTGCCGTCTCTCGGTGCCGGTTTTTTATTGTGGGAAGACCTCATGGCAGCGCGCGTGGAGCAACGCGATATGACATTGTATACCGACTTTCCGGCCAAAGTTGCCGCCCAATCTGGTGAAATCGTCAAGATGGCGGGGTTCATGACGCCTCTCGAAACTGGAATGAAACAGCAACATTTTCTACTCACGTCACACCCGCCGGGCTGTTACTTTCATTTGCCAGGGGGTCCCGCAGGCGCCGTTGAGGTTTTCGCGCCGGCTGGCGTCAGCGTGTCGTGGGGCCCTGTGTTTTTGCAGGGAAAGTTTGTGACGATCGCGGAGAGCGACGGCGCTGTTTACAGGCTAGACGACGCGGCGTTGGTAGACCCGTAAACGGTTTTCCCAGGAATTACCCCACTTGCGCCAAACGACTTAGGATTTGAGGCTATGGCTAAGCAAAGCACGGACAATGCGACGACACGAGGGGCGGAATGTCGGTCACTAGCCGAAGCGTGTTGTAAAGCCGCCAACGCGCGACTGACACCTGCAAGGCTCGCAGCCTACACAGCCCTTGTAGAGAGCGACCGCCCGTTGTCGGCGTATGAGCTTATCGCGGTGCTTGAGAAACGAGAGTCGCGAAAAATTGCACCATTAACGGTCTACCGGCATCTGGATTTTTTGACCAACGTAGGTTTGGTGCATCGATTAGAGTCGACGCAGTCTTATGTGCCGTGCAACCATCCCCAAGACCAGCACGAGAGCCAGTACTTTCTCTGCTCAACGTGTGGCGCAGTGGATGAAGTAGGTTCCCGACGCTTGGAGTCTTTGTTGTCTGAGCTCGCCGAGAAGCATGGGTTTTCGACCACAAGCGCCGTGGTCGAGATGACCGGTGTATGCAAGCGTTGCGGAGACAGCGTGCAGTAGTTCTGGCGCTCATTGTTTGACGCGAAAAGCGACTGCTTCAAAACCACGATACAATAACGGGCTGCGTCCGCCGCAGCCTATTAATAACGGACCTCCACAAAAAGGTAATGCCATGTTTCGACTCCGCCTTATTTTGATACTTGCTGTCGTCTTCGTCGTGTCGCCAGCGAATGCCGGTGTGAATCAGACGAAGGGCGAGTTTCAAGACAAATTTCGTCAGTTGGACGAAGTGTTGCCGACTGCCAATACCTACCGCACCGCTGGGGGCGAGCCTGGGCATCAGTACTGGCAGCAGCAGGTGGACTACGAAATCGAGGTTACCTTGGTCGAGAATAAGCGGCGTATCGAGGCGGTCGAGCGTATTCGCTATGTGAATCAAAGCCCGGACACGCTGCGGTTTTTGTGGCTACAGCTTGATCAAAACCGTTTTCGCAACGACTCACTTGCAGAGCGCAGTGCGGCGTTCGCTGACGCGAGTCGACGTGGACCAGCGGTGAGTGATGCTGCGGACGGCAAGCCACCACAGATCAGTCTCGATGAGTTGCGTCGGCAACAGTTTATGGCGGATAACGCATTGGGCTACGACTTGTCTTCCGTTCGCGATGCAACCGGCGCATTGGCACACACGGTAGTCGGCACTAATTTACGTGTCGATTTGCGCACGCCACTGAAGCCCGGTGAGGAGACAGTCTTTGAAATAGCGTTCGCCTTCAATATTGTTGAGGAGAACGCGGTGTCTGCCCGCTCCGGTTACGAGCATTTCCCAGATGATGCGCGCAAAGGTGGCAATGACATCTTCTTATTTGCCCAGTGGTTCCCACGCTTGCATGCCTACACAGACTATGAAGGCTGGACCAACAAAGAATTCTTAGGTCGTGGTGAGTTTACGCTTGAGTTCGGCAACTACACCGTTGACATTACGGTTCCTGCCGACCACATCGTATCGTCAACTGGTGTGCTGCAGAATCCCACCGATGTTCTGACGAAAACGCAACGCGATCGTCTTGAAAAAGCACGCACCGCTGATAAACCGGTCTATGTTGTGACGCCGGCCGAGGCCCTCGCGAATGAGCGTGAAGGCACACGCGACCAAAAGACTTGGCGTTTTCAGGCGGACAACGTACGGGACTTCGCGTGGGCGTCATCTCGTAAGTTCATCTGGGACGCGCAGGGCTATCAGCAAGGTGGTGATGTGCAACCGGAAGTCATGGCGATGTCGTTCTTCCCGAAAGAGGGTGATCCGCTCTGGTCGTTGTATTCGACCGCGGCGGTGATACACACAATGAAGGTCTACTCTCGCTATTCGTTCGACTATCCCTACCCGGTGGCTCAGTCAGTCAATGGACCAGTCGGCGGTATGGAGTATCCGATGATCACCTTCAACGGTCCGCGGACAACACTGCAGGACGATGGTAGTCGAACTTATACGTTGGCCGAAAAGCGGTTTCTTGTCGGCGTCGTGATTCATGAGATCGGTCATATCTATTTTCCGATGATCGTGAATTCAGATGAACGGCAGTGGACTTGGATGGACGAGGGGCTCAATAGCTTTCTGGACGCACTAGCCGGATGGGAGTGGGACCCGAATATTCCGTGGAACAATGAGCCGCGTAATATCGTTGATTACATGAAGTCCGAAAATCAGGTGCCGATCATGACGCAATCTGACTCGGTCTTGCAGCTCGGACCGAATGCCTACGGCAAGCCAGCGGCTGCGTTGATGATCTTGCGTGAGACGATCCTCGGTCGCGACCTGTTCGATTTCGCGTTCCGGGAATATTCGCGTCGTTGGATGTTTAAGCGCCCGGCACCCGCGGACTTTTTCCGCACGATGGAAGAAGCGTCTGGCGTGGATCTCGATTGGTTCTGGCGCGGCTGGTTCTACAGCACTGACCATGTCGATATCAGTATCGACAAAATTTGGAAGTTGCGACTCGACACAAAAGACCCGGATATCGATTTTGCACGACGTCGGCAGGAAGAGGCTGACAAACCAGCATCCATTATTGTGGAGCGCAACGAAGACGTGTACCCGATTTGGCTGGAAGAGAATCGCGATCGTCAGGACTTTTACGACAAGAATGATCGTTTTACTGTCACCAACAAGGAGCGAAATGCTTACGATGCATTCCTGGCCGAGCTCGAAGATTGGGAGCGTGAAACGCTGAAGCGCGCATTAAAAGAGGACAAGCATTACTACGTACTCGAGTTCAGCAATGTCGGCGGCTTGGTGATGCCGATTATTGTTGAGCTGCACTACAAAGGTGGTGACAAGGAGCGCCTCGACCTCCCAGCGGAAATTTGGCGCCGCAATGCGCGTGCGGTCAAGAAGCTGATCGTCACCGACAAAGAGCTGACTGATGTTGTTATTGACCCTCAATGGGAAACCGCGGATGTTGACGTCGAGAACAACTACTATCCGCGTCGAATCGTCCCATCGCGTATTGAGATCTTCAAGTCGCCGGCGAGAGAGGGCATGGAGTATCGCGACATCATGCAAGACATTAAGACAGAACGCTCAAACGAATGATCATGCGAGTTGGGTTTTGGTGCATGGTGACAATCCTCGCGGCGTTGTCGTCGCCGCTGGCCGGTCATCAGCAAAAGGAAGCGATCACTCGGGTGCTGTTCAATGAGCGAACGGGCAATATCGAAGTGATGCATCGCTTCCTGTTGCACGATGCAGAACACGCCTGCAAACAGCTGTTCGATGCAAGCGCCGACTTGTTGGGGAATGCGGGAGATCGCGAGCAATTCGCGGACTACGTGCATCGGCAATTCGCGATGCTCGATCAGACGGGTGAAGAAATTTCGCTCACACCGGTCGGTAGCGAGATCGATACGCAATATCTATGGGTCTATGCTGAAGCGCCGATTCCGAAATCCTTGACTCGCATGCGGCTTACGCATGACGCGCTTAGGGAGCTATGGCCGGAGCAGACGAACATGGTGAATGTGGAACGCGGCAAGGACGTTCGCACAGCAACCTTTCGTTCAGGCAGTGCAGGGATCGAGATCGTCTTTTGATGAAACGAGAGGTTGGCTAGTCGGCCATATCCAGCGTTAGCAACAAACGTTGTTCGCCCGGTGCTACCGCGGGAGAGCGATGGACAAGACCAGCGCCTTCGTTCTCGGGCCAGAGTTCACCTTTGAGGAGCGCTACCTCGCCGCGAGCCAATCGATTGATGTCATTGTCATCGCCATAGATGCCTGACTCGTGATCTGCCAAGCCATTGCTGCCCGGACCGAGCTTGCTTCGGTCGACCGCGTCGTGAGAAAGCCATTCGGTGCCGATCCCGCTGTAGGTTGTGATCAAGCGGCAGGGCACGCGATCCACATGAAAGCGGGGGCACATCGCGCGATCCAAAGTTGCGAGGCGCATACCGGCGCGCTCAAGTTCAAACAAGAAACAGAACTTTTCAACCAGGTCGCTCAAGTCCCTCGCCAGCGTTTCAGGTAGCGTTTTGCCCGTGGCCAGCCGAATCTGCTCTTCGACATGACCGGGCGTGACAACGAGTGTGGCTTCGAGGGCTTGTGTTTCACCTAGAAACGCGCTGATGGCGCTGTCCAAGTCATCGCTGATTGGTCGTTGCCAAATGACGATGTTGTTTCGCTCGTCATAGACATCGGCCAAAACATCAACGGTGGTGCCTTTTGCAGCCGTGCGTCGCAGCGCTTTCGTCGGGTTGGCGGTGTTGCTACCGACAGGCAGGTTCGAAATCGTAGCGCTCATCGCAGTTGCTCCCAAGCTGGAAATGGATCTTCAAGTGTCGCCCAATGCGCCCGGCCTTGGAGTAACTCGTCCTCGGTCAATAAGCACGCGTCTAAGGCTCGAGTGATGGCTTGCTCATCAAGATTCTGTCCGATGAAAACCAACTCTTGTCGCATATCACCAAACGGTTCAACCCAGTTGCTTTCGATGGATGCCAAATAGTCTGGGTCGGTTGGCCAGTTTGATTTCGGCACAGCCTTCCAGAACAGTCCCGCAAAACCATAACGTGCGATACCGCCTGCTTGGCTCCAGGAGCCCGCATATTCCGGTCTTGTCGCAAGCCAGAAATAGCCTTTAGAACGTATCAGCTTTCCACGCCTGTCCTCGCTGTGTAGGAAGTCGTAGAACTTCTTTGGGTGAAAGGGGCGGCGCGCGACATAACTGAAACTGCCGATGCCATACTCCTCTGTCTCAGGGATATGCTCACCCCGCATTTCCTTTAGCCACCCCGGTGCTAATTGAGCTTTTTCAAAATCAAACAGGCCGGTATCCAAGACAGTATCCAAACCAACCGCCCCATGTGCGATGGGGACGATACGCGCCGTGGTGTTCAGTGATTTCAAGACTCCGGTTAGCCGTTGAATGTCGGTGTCGCTAGCCAGGTCGGTCTTGCTGATCAAAATCACATCGGCGAATTCCACCTGGTCGACCAGCAGGTCTGCGACGCTACGTTCGTCCTCTTCGCCAAGCGATTCGCCTTTCTCTTGCAACGACTGGGCTTCATCAAAGTCTCT
This sequence comes from Pseudomonadota bacterium, assembly GCA_039700805.1. Classification (GTDB taxonomy): domain Bacteria; phylum Pseudomonadota; class Gammaproteobacteria; order Steroidobacterales; family Woeseiaceae; genus CALBPI01. The sequence goes on from JBCAZE010000141.1 coordinate 6,684, forward strand.
CAAAAAATTGACCGCATCGACGACCGTCACCATGGTGTCGAGATCAGCTACTTGAGACAGCGACACGCCATCTTCATCGGCAAACGTAAACGTCTCTGCGACCGGCAAAGGCTCGGAGATACCCGTTGATTCAATCAACAGGTAGTCGAACCGACCATCCTTCGCGAGTTTGGTGACTTCTTCCAACAAGTCTTCGCGCAGCGTGCAGCAAATGCAGCCATTACTCATTTCGACGAGTTTTTCCTCGCTACGATTGAGACTGACTTCCTGTTGAACAATGGCTGAGTCGATATTGATTTCGCTCATGTCATTGACGATCACCGCGACTTTTTTGCCCTCGCGGTTGTTCAGTATGTGACTGAGGACGGTGGTTTTACCTGCGCCAAGAAATCCTGAAAGCACGGTAACGGGGAGTTTCGCTGGGGAATTTGGACGGACGTTCATAGTAACGCTTGCCGAGAGTAGTCGAACAAAACGTTATAGTATAACAATCAAGAGCGGCTTGTCAGTTTATATGATGCCTACAATTGGTAGATTGACGCATGAGCGACGACGTCGTTCGCTATGATCGGCATGTCGCGGGCAGAAATCGATTTTCGATTGTTGTTCGGTCTTCGCCCACAGCCTCCATGCCGTCTGGCGGAACATGATAACCACACGCCCATGCAATCGGGCTTGTAGGATTCGCGCTGACAATCTGTGGTCGTATCGTCAACACCTTGCCCTTCAATGTGCTGTTGACGTAGTTCCCGAACTCGACATGCATGGCTCCATCGACGACGTCAACGCGGGTCACGTAGTTGCCGATTAAATGCTCGGGTGCCGGCACGCCTGCTGTGTCGTTATCTTTCGGAAACACACCGCGGTTTTTGTAGTAGTCCCTGATTGACAGCTTGAGTTCACTGCTAATAGAAAACGACTCCACCACTTGCGCACGGATGGTGTAGTCCTGGTAAGCAGGGATAGCGATCGCGGCGAGTATGCCAATGATGGCAACAACGATCATCAATTCGATTAGCGTAAAGCCTCTTTGTTTCATAAAAACCTCTATGCGATTGCGCCCATCTTGAAGATGGGGAGATACATGGCGATGATCAACAGGCCGACGAATACAAATAGTGTCAGTTTGAGCAACAATGACATCCGGTCGCGCGACCTTATCAATGCTAACGCAAGCGTACTCGCATGCTCATCGCATTGATGCGCGAGCTCGACGGGCGCCTGACCAAGTCTTGCGGCAATACCTAGCGCCGAGAGTTCTTTGCTATGCGCGAAACGGCGAGAGTCCATTAGTGCCGACAGCGTCAATGAATCAGGTTGTGCGGAAATTTTGGCGGCTTCACGAATCGCAACATCGGTGTCAACGCCGCTTTCGCATAGTAAGTGCGCAAAATTCAGGAATAGTCCTGTGTTGTAAGTCTCGGATACGGTGCCGATGAATGGTAACCACGATGGCC
>JBCAZE010000142.1:0-8096 GCA_039700805.1 Pseudomonadota bacterium
TGGAACTGTTACAAGCCTATCTTTGGTCGTTTATTCGGATCAGCGGTTTTCTTGTTGCGCTGCCTGCGATCGGTGGTGCGTTCGTACCCGCGCGGGTTCGCGCGATGCTGGCCATCGTTTTGACACTGGTCATCGCGCCCGTGATTCCGAGCGCAGGACCGCCACAAGCGATCTTCAGCCTTGCGGGTGCCATGTTGGCAATGCAAGAGGCCGTCTTGGGCTTGATTATGGGGTTTGTCGTCCAGCTCGTGTTTGATGCCATCACGCTGGGTGCACAGACCATCTCTATGAGTATGGGTCTCGGTTTCGCGGTTTTCATTGATCGTGTCACAGGCGTCAACGTACCGGTGATCGGCCAACTGTACTTGATGCTGACGTTGCTCTTGTTTCTCGCCGTCGATGGCCACCTCGCGTTGATTCGCTTGTTGTTCGATAGTTTCTCCGCTGCGCCGGTCGGTCTTTTCTACTTGGACCAGGCCGATGCTGGCGCTGTCCTGACTTGGAGTAGTCAGCTTTTTGTTGGGGCGATACGTATTGCGCTTCCGGCGGTAACGACACTGTTGGTGATCAATCTCAGTTTTGGCGTTATGAGTCGTGCAGCACCTTCGATGAATCTGTTCGCAGTTGGTTTTCCTATCTCCATGATGCTGGGTTTTGCCGTTCTCTATATCAGTATCGATGTGATTGATCAGGCCTTTTCGACACTGTTTCCGATGTCGTTGGAAGTGATCCGTGATTTGACCTTGGTGACGCCATAATGGCTGAACAGAACGCGTCAGCGCAGGAGAAGACAGAACAGGCAACCCCTAAACGGTTGCAGGATGCCCGTCGCAAGGGCGATATCGCGCGTTCACGAGAGCTCACAACCACCGGTGTCATGTTATCGGCTTCAGCAACACTGTTGGTGATGGCGGGCCCGTTGGGTACGAGGCTAGCGGATAGTTTCGCAGCAGGCTTCAGTATCGAGCGCATCAACATTTTCGATGAACGCATGATGGCTGTATCGATAGCAGAGCAAGCGGTCAATGCGATCAGTATTCTGGTGCCGATCCTGGTTGTCACTGTCCTCGCGGCCTTGGTGTTCTCGACCATGCTGGGCGGTGTCGCGTTTAGCTTTAGCACGCTGGCACCGAAGGCCGAACGGCTAAATGTCGGCAAAGGATTCAAGCGCATGTTCTCTGCACGTGCGCTCGTCGAGCTTGGCAAATCTGTTGCGAAGGTCGGGCTGGTCGTCGTGATTGCGATGTTCTGGATGAAAAGTATCGCCGGCGAAGTCCTAAGGCTCGGCGAGCTCGCTCCTGACGTCGCGCTCGCTAGAAGTGGTCGCTTGGCATTAACGACGCTACTCGTCGTCAGTGTTGGGCTGATTGTTGTGGCGGCGATCGATGTGCCTTGGCAAATGTATGAGTACGCCAAGAAGCTTCGTATGACGCGCCAAGAGGTCAAGGACGAGTCGAAAGAGACTGATGGGCGGCCGGAAGTTCGCCAGCGAATTCGTCAGATGCAGCAAGAGGTCGCGACACGACGCATGATGGAGGCTGTTCCCTACGCCGATGTCATTATCACCAACCCGACGCACTACGCCGTCGCCTTACGTTACGACAATCAGCGTATGGCAGCACCAGAAGTTGTTGCCAAAGGCCAAGACTTGGTGGCCGCAAAGATACGGGAGATTGGTGGTGAGCATCGTGTACCACTGTTCAGTGCGCCGCCGCTGGCGCGATCGCTGTTTCATAGCACGCGCATCGGTCAACCGATTCCGACTGGGTTGTATACGGCTGTGGCTCAGGTGCTTGCGTATATCTTCCAGTTGAAAGAGGCCCGTCCTGGCGGCCAGCGTATCAAGCCGCCGGTGCCGGAAGTGGACGAGTCTCTCTATGTAAAAAAACCATCGACCATGAACCATGAGGATGATCAGGATGGCTGAGCTTGTTAGTCGTTTAAATCTGCAGCAAGTCGGGCGAGGGCTCGGTGTACCGGTTTTATTGTTGATGATTATGTCGATGATGATTTTGCCGCTGCCGCCGTTTGCGCTCGATGCGCTATTCACGATCAATATCGCATTGTCCTTGTCTATCTTGCTGACCGTCATTTATGTTTCCCGCCCACTCGATTTCGGTGTTTTTCCGACAGTGTTGTTGGTGGTTACGTTGCTGCGCCTGGCGCTTAACATCGCATCCACTCGCGTCGTCTTACTTGAGGGCCACACCGGGACAAATGCGGCTGGCAACGTGATTCAGGCGTTCGCGGATTTCGTGGTTGGTGGCAACTTCGCAGTTGGCCTGGTGGTGTTTAGCATTCTGGTCATCATCAACTTCGTCGTTGTGACTAAGGGTGCTGGTCGCGTATCGGAGGTGACAGCGAGATTTACGCTCGATGCCATGCCTGGCAAGCAGATGGCGATCGATGCCGATTTGAATGCTGGCCTTATCGATCAAGACACGGCGCGAACGCGACGTGCAGAAGTGGCGGGCGAAGCAGATTTTTACGGCGCGATGGACGGTGCTAGCAAGTTTGTTCGAGGCGATGCGATCGCGGGTATTTTGATTCTGTTCATCAACGTCATTGGTGGTTTGTTCATTGGCACGTTGCAACATGACTTGACGTTTGCGGAGGCGGGTCGAGTGTATGTGCTCTTGACCATTGGTGATGGTCTCGTTGCGCAAGTGCCGTCGCTGTTGCTATCGACAGCCGTGGCGGTCATCGTCACACGCGTATCGCAAGCGCAAGATATGACCGGTCAAATCGTCTCCCAGGTTTTTACACAGCCGAAGACGCTCGCGGTCACTGGTGGTGTGTTGTTTGCTCTGGGCATGATCCCTGGCATGCCAAATTTCGCATTCTTAACGTTGGCCGCGCTATGTGCTTATGGCGCGTATCGTCTGACGCGAGAGCCGCCACCCGAGCCCGAAATTTTGGAGGCAGCACCGGCGCCGGAGCCGCAAACACGAGATCTATCCTGGGACGATGTCACACCCTTGGACATTATCGGTCTCGAGGTCGGCTATCGATTGATTCCATTGGTTGATCGTCAGCGCGGCGGCCCGTTGGTGAATCGAATCAAAGGTGTGCGTCGCAAGCTGACGGAGAGTTTGGGTTTCTTGTTGCCTGCTGTCCACATACGCGACAACCTTGATTTGCAACCCGCGGAGTATCGAATCTCCGTGATGGGTGTTCCACTCGGCAGCGGCGCTATTGAGGTGGATAAGGAACTCGCAATCAATCCAGGGCAGGTATTCGGTGAGCTCAACGGTTTGAAAACCAAGGATCCCGCATTCGGTTTGGATGCGTTATGGATTGACCAGTCCCAGCAAGAGGAAGCGCAAATGCTGGGCTATACCGTCGTCGACGTGAGCACCGTTGTTGCCACACATATCAGTCAGGTTCTGCAGGAACATGCGCACGAGTTGATAGGGCACGAAGAGCTGCAACAGATGCTCGACCGCTTGGCCAAGACCGCGCCAAAACTGGTCGAGGAGTTGACACCGAAAACACTGCCGATGGCGACCATCCTTCGCGTCATGCAGAACTTACTGGCAGAGCAGATTCCGGTCCGGAATATTCGCAAAATCGCCGAAACTTTGGCTGACCATGGCGCCAAGAGTCAAGATCCCGACGCTTTGACGGGTGCCGTTCGCGTCTCCCTAGGCCGCCAGATCTGCCAAAACATCAGTGATAGCGCGGAAGAACTGCCAGTTTTAACACTCGAGCCAGAGTTGGAACAGATCTTGAATAACTCTACACAGAACGGTGTTGTTTCTGGTTTGGAGCCGGGTCTTGTCGAGCGTATTCATCAGTCGCTCGGCGAAAAGGCGAAAGATCGAGAGGCAGCCGGGGAGTCGGCGATATTGTTGGTCGGACCTTTGGTTCGACCTTGGCTTGCCAAGATGATGAAGGGCATTCGAAACCTCCACGTACTTGCGTACAACGAAGTACCGGATGACCGAAAAATCAGGATGGTGGCCAGCGTCGGATAGTTAGGGAATTCGCAGGAAGCGAATGGGAGAGCAGGGAGCTCGTCAGATGAAAATAAAACGATTTCTTGCACCGACAATGCGAGAAGCACTGAAAGCGGTGAGGTTGGAGCAAGGTCCCGATGCGGTCATCTTGTCCAATCAGCGCGTCGGCGACTATGTCGAGATCATCGCGGCATTGGACTACGACGAGGCGCTGATCAATCAAGCGCTGCGCAAAGGGGTCGCAGGGAGCGCTTCGGCGGTACCGTCGGCAGAGGCAGATAATGTGCCTGAAGAAGATATCGCGGAGCCAAGGCTAGAAAGTGCAGACGATGCGCCGTCGAACGAGTCGCCGCCTGGCGACGAAGCATCTGAATCTTTGCGCTCGCTCATACAGCGCGCGGAACGAGCAAATACCACAACAGAATCCAGACGTATCGGTCACGCCCATGTCACCGGTATCGAAATCGTCGACAGCAAGGAAACGGAGCTGAGCTCCATCCGCGAGGAAATCGGCAATATGCGAGCGCTGCTTGAGGCGCGGGTTGCTGGCCTAAAGTGGCAAGAAAAAGTCACGCGTGATCCTTCGGGTGCACAAATGCAGCGGAACCTAGTTCGGTTAGGCATCGCAAGCGACATCGCCGCACATATTTGTAACGAAATCGATGTTCAAACCGATTTGGCAGGCCATACCTGGCGTCAGCCCATCAGTGCCTTATCCAGTGCGTTGCCCGCAACCGATGATCGGTTATTGAAAGAAGGCGGCATTGCCGCTTTTGTTGGTCCAACCGGCGTCGGCAAGACAACGACCATCGCAAAAATCGCGAGTCGCTTCGCCGTGCAGCAGGGTGCTCGTGATATCGCGTTGGTGTCGATGGACAGCTATCGCATCGGCGCACAAGAGCAACTGCGAACGTTCGGCAGAATCATCAATGCATCCGTCTTCGAAGCCGCAGATGCCTACGAGCTCTCAACGGTACTCGAGAAGGTCGCTGACTACCGACTGGTGTTGATCGATACCGAGGGCGTGAGTCAGCGCGATAGTCGTCTGGTATCCATGCTTGATGGGCTGGGTAATCAGAAGCGCTCCGTTGACTTATATCTCACGTTATCTGCGACGGCCGATGAGGATGTCCTTGACGAGACGGTACGGCAATACAGTCAGTCGCGAATCGCAGGTTGTGTCCTGACCAAAATCGATGAAGCCAGCCGTTTGGGTAGCGCTATTTCGGTAATGATTCGCAACGATCTGCCGCTGACATATCTGACAGATGGGCAAAGAGTACCTGATGACCTTCATGTGGCGGAAACGAAGCGACTTTGGCTGATGCACAAAGCGCTCGACTACGCGTCCGATGAGCGGTTTCTGCCTCTGGAGAAGGACATGGCACAACACTATCTGGCAATGGAGCGAGCCAATGCATAACTCACAACAAGCTGAAGATTTGAAACTCGCCGTGTCCGCGAAGCCCACCAAAGTAATCGCGGTGACGAGTGGGAAGGGCGGCGTTGGAAAAACCAATGTTTCTACCAATCTGGCGGTGGCTCTCGGTCGACTCGGTCGCGACGTGATGCTGATGGACGCGGACCTTAGTCTTGCCAATATCGATGTGTTGCTTGGTTTACAGCCGACACACAACCTTGCGCACCTCACGCGGGGCGAGGCAGATCTCGATCAAGTCATGATGGATGGGCCAGCCGGTATCCAAATCGTACCCGCGTCGTCCGGTGATCGGACCATGGCAGATCTTCCCCAGGCCTCTCAGGCGGCGATCATCTCTGCATTCGGCCGACTGAAGAAACAGCCTGATGTATTGGTTGTCGACACAGCGGCGGGTATCGCCGAGAACGTCGCACGGTTCACACAGGCTGCGCAGCATGCGCTGGTCGTTGTTTGTGATGAGCCCGCGTCAATCACTGATGCCTACGCGTTGATCAAAGTGTTTAGTCGTGACTACGGCATTCGGCGCTTCAATGTGCTGAGCAATATGTGCCGTAGTCGTGTCGATGGCAGAGAGCTATTCGAGAAGTTGGTGCGAGTCACCGATCGTTTTCTCGATGTGGTTTTGACGCACGCGGGGACCATACCGTCGGATGGCTATCTCAAAAAGGCCGTTCAAGAGCAACGCGCGGTCGTTGAAGCCTATCCCGATAGTTGGTCTGCCAAAGCATTCCACCAATTGGCGTCCTACGTCGATGGCTGGCAACAACGACATGAGCCGAGCGGCGGCCTCAAGTTCTTTTTCGAGAGGCTAGTACAGGAACAACAAAAAACCGTTGGAAGGATCCACTGATGAGTTACGCACAGGCAAAGAAAAAAACAGCGGATGCGGCCGCGCAGACCCTGATCACTGACAATCTGGTTCTAGTGAAGCGGATTGCCCACCACATCATGGCTAAGCTTCCTCCGAATATTGAACTGGACGATCTAATACAAGCGGGCATGCTCGGCTTGATCGAAGCCGCGAGTCACTATGACCCTTCACGGGGTGCTAGCTTTGAGACCTACGCAGGTATCCGGATTCGCGGGTCGATACTCGATGAGGTTCGCAAGTCCGATTGGACACCAAGATCTGTGCATCGACGGTATCGTCACATCACTGAGGCGATTGCTCGACTCGAAACAGAAACCGGCCAACATCCCACAGAGCAACAAGTCGCGGATTCGCTTGGTATGCCGCTGGATGAGTATCAAGCGATTTTGAAAGACTCCGTTAGCTGCCGCTTGTTTAGTCTGAGTCAGCCGTACGTGGACTCGGATCGCACACCAGAGGTAGCGTCCGATGATCATGCGCTGCCAGATGACGCGTTGGAAGAAACCGAATTTAAAGCGCATCTTGCCGAGGCCATCAGTCGTTTGCCGGAGCGAGAGCGCTTGGTCTTGTCTTTGTACTATCAGCAAGACATGAATCTCAAAGAAGTCGGCATGATTCTCGAAGTCAGTGAAAGTCGTGTTTGTCAGATTCATGGTCAGGCGCTACTGCGCTTGCGAAGCAAGATGGGAGACTTCGTCGACTATCTGGAGGCACGGCTATGAGTCTTATCGAAGTCACTTACCCACAAATCCTCGCATGCGTATTCGCCACGTTGTTTGTGATGACGTTCCTGACGCTAATCGGCGTTCGGCGTCAGCTCCATGAGCACGATGGGCTACTCAAACGACTCTCGGAATTGGTCCGCAGCGACCTAGACGTGAGTGAATCTAGCGGTGGAGAATTCAACGCCCGCTTTGCAGACGAACTCACTGCACTCAGGGAGTCAGTTAATCAACTACGTAAATCCGACCGCGACGTTTCTCGTGTACCTGATTCACCTGCAATAGCAGAGGCTGTTGCTCTTGTGCGTCAAGGCGTCGATGCTGAGGTGATCACCGATCGATTCGATATGTCGCGAGGCGAGGCAGAGTTGATGATCAAGCTGCATCGCAAAGAAGGCGTCGGGGGCATTGCCTGATGGATCCAGCGATCGCGATGGGCTTTCTCAATATGCTGGCTCGCGAGCTCGAGTCCGGCAAGATTGAATTGCCTTCTTTTCCTGATGCTGTGGTTAAAATCCGCGATGCCATCCAGCGCGATGACTGTGAAGTCTCGCAAGTGGTAAAGCTACTGAACCTCGAACCCATGCTTGCGTCGCGTCTGATGCAGATGGCTTGCTCTGTTTTTTACAATCCTACCGGGCGACCTGTCGAAAGTCTCAACGCCGCAGTTGTGAGGTTGGGCTTGAATGAGGTGAGGAACAAGGCCGTTGCATTCGCTGTAGAGCAGCTGTTCGTCAGCAAAGAGCATGCGAAGATTGCCAAAGGCTTGTCGCTCTTGTGGCGCATCAGTGTCACTACCGCGGCGACGGCTTCCGTAATCTCGAAGGCATGGGGGCCTGTCGATCCTGAGCAAGCCTACCTAGCGGGATTGGTGCATGACATCGGTAAGCTGTACATGCTAAAAAAATCGGATCAATTTCCGGAAGCTGTGATCGATCTCAAAGCACGCTGTGATGATGACGCCAGTTGGCACCCCCAAATCGGTCGAAGCATTTGTGAAGGCTGGGGATTCCCAATAGAAATTCTTGATTCGATCACAGCAGCGGATGACCTGCGAGACAACCCCAAGGCGACGCCGGATCTCAAGGATACAATGATTGTTG
>JBCAZE010000143.1:0-8066 GCA_039700805.1 Pseudomonadota bacterium
CCGCACAGATGCGCGAGTTTCTGTCGAACGCCACCAGTGCATATAAAGACAGCGACAACATTTCGAGACCGAGATAAAGCGTTAACAAACTGTTGGCGGATATCATGACGAAGATACCCAACAGACCGAACAGTGATAACAAATAAAACTCACCCTTCCTGAGCGCATTGCGCATCAAGTAGTCCCGCGAGTAAATAAAGACCAGAGCGAGACAAATCGTGGCAGCGATCTTGAGTACCGCAGACAAAGGATCGCTGACGTAGCTTGCAGAGAACGTCAGCGTTCGCGTCACAGGTTCTGAAATCACCACTGCCGCCAGCGTCGCGGCCAATGAGACCATCGACAACCAGAACGTGATAATGCGTTTTTCATCGCTGACGAAAAGATCGGCAACCAACACAATAGACAGTGCGCTGAGCAAGACAATCTCGGGCAGAGCCAATCCGAATTCGGGCATTGCAAAATTCATTAACTAAACACTCCGCCTCAAAACTTGCTCTGGCCAATGTGCTCGACCAACGCATCCACACTTGCCTGCATCATTTCGACCAGAGGCTCGGGCCAAACACCCAATGCCAAAACACTAACGGCGAGAATCGCAAGGATGAAAAACTCCCGGCCGTTGATATCGTTGAGCGCCGCCACGTTGTCGTTTGCTATCTCTCCAAACAACACGCGCTTCACCATCCAAAGCGTGTAGGAAGCGCCAAGAACCAGCGTCGTCGCCGCCAAAAATGCGATCCAGAAATCCGCTTTGAAGCTCGCGAGGATCACCATGAACTCACCAACAAAACCTGATGTGCCAGGCAGTCCCGCATTGGCCATAGCGAACAACACCATAAATGCCGCGAACTTCGGCATGCTATTGATCACGCCGCCGTAGTCGGCAATGGCTCTGGAGTGCATGCGGTCATACATGACGCCAACACAGAGGAACATCGCGCCGGAGATAAGACCGTGCGAGATCATTTGCACCATCGCACCTGTCACACCCAGTGATGCACCACTGGTTGCCCCCGTTGCTGTCAGGATCGGCCAGAACAAGAAAAACCCAAGCGTCACAAAACCCATGTGTGCAATCGACGAGTAGGCAATCAGTTTCTTCATGTCAGTCTGTACGAGCGCCACGAAACCGATGTACACGACACCGACAAGCGACAAACCAATGAGCAACATAGCTAGCGAACCGCTCGCGTCTGGCGTAATCGGCAATGATAATCGGACAAACCCGTAACCACCCATCTTCAGCATGATCGCGGCAAGCACAACGGAGCCGCCGGTCGGCGCCTCTACGTGCGCGTCCGGCAACCAAGTGTGTACCGGCCACATCGGCACCTTGACCGCGAATGCGGCTAGGAATGCCAAGAAGATCCACGTCTGCTCAGTGAGTGACAATGGCAACTGATGAAATGCCAACAGGTCATAACTGCCGGATTTCGTGTACATGTAGATCAGCGAGACCAACATGAACACGGAGCCGAGGAATGTATACAAAAAGAACTTAATCGTCGCGTAGATCCGGCGTGCGCCACCCCAAACACCGATGATTAGGAACATCGGTACAAGCATCGCTTCCCAGAAGACGTAGAACAGCATTGCATCTAACGCGCAGAACACACCGATCATCAGGCCTTCGAGAAATAGGAATGCAGCGAAGTACTGTGCCGGACGCTTCTCAATCACCCGCCAGCCAGCAATGATCACCAATGGCGTAATGAACGTTGTCAATAGAATGAGTGGTACCGAGAGCCCATCAACGCCTAGGTAATACTCCGCATTGAAGCGCGGAACCCAAGGCGCCCTCTCCACAAACTGCATCGCTGCGGTTGATGGGTCGAATCCGGTGTACAACGGAATCGATAGCACCAGCATGATCACTGACACTGCAAGTGCGAACCATCGCGTCGCATTGGCCCGCGCAGAAGCAGCATCGCCGCCATCACCGATCAATAGGACTGCTGCGCCGCCAACAATCGGCAGCCAAATCAGCAGGCTTAATAGATTCTCGAAAGTCATAGTCGCGATCTTGTTCCGTTGTTGTTATTCAGGACTTGAGCAGCAGCCAGCCAAGCAGACCGGTGAGCCCCAGCACCATCGCAAAAGCGTAGACATACAAATAGCCGCCCTGAATGCGACGCAATACGCCCGAAGACCAACCGACAAGTCGAGCCGATCCATTCACAAGCGCGCCATCAATAATGATTTCGTCACCCAGACGCCAAAGCCCTTTGCCAAGCGCCCGACCACCGCCGGCAAAGCCTTTGATCCAAAGGTCGTCGAAATAGTACTTGTTCTCCAAGACGCGTTTTATCGCAGCAAACCTGGTCGCTGCGGTGTCGGCGATGGATGGATTCTTCAACCAAATAAACCAAGCACTCGCAAGGCCCGCGATGGATAGCCAAAATGCAGGTCCGCTGACCGCGTGCAACACGAATGCCACCGGCCCGTGCCATTCGTCGCCGAGGATCCGCAATGGGTCCGTCGCTGGGTTCGGTATGATTGCGCCGTCAAAGAAATAGCCGAACAGCATTGGACCGACGGTAAAGTACCCGATAACCGCCGAAGGAATCGCTAGCAGTAGGAGTGGCACCGTGACAACCAAGGGGCTCTCGTGCAAATGTGATTTGGTTTCGTCATCCATGCGCGGCTCGCCATGGAACACCAAAAAGAACATCCTGAACGAATAGAGCGCTGTGACGAAGACGCCAGCAAGCACACTCCAATAAGCGATGGTCTGCGGCCAACCATGGACAAGATGCGCGGTTTCACCAACCGCCTCGATCAACGCATCTTTGGAAAAGAACCCGGACGTGAACGGGAACCCGATCAACGCCAATGAACCTATCAACGATGTCCAATAGGTGATCGGCATGTATTTGCGAAGCCCGCCCATTTTGCGAATGTCCTGCTCATGGTGCATCGCGATGATGACGGAGCCGGCCGCCAGGAATAACAGTGCTTTGAAAAACGCGTGTGTCATCAAGTGGAATACACCAGCGGCATAGGCAGAAGCGCCGAGCGCTACGGTCATATAACCCAGCTGCGATAGCGTCGAGTAGGCAACCACCCGCTTGATATCATTTTGGATAATGCCAAGGAGGCCCATGAAAAACGCCGTGAACGCACCAACGACCAAAATGAAGCTGAGCGCGGTCGCTGAAAGCTCGAACAATGGCGACATGCGCGCGACCATGAAAATCCCTGCCGTGACCATGGTCGCGGCGTGGATCAACGCAGAAATTGGCGTAGGGCCTTCCATCGAGTCTGGCAGCCATACGTGCAGGGGTGCTTGCGCTGACTTACCCATGGCACCGATAAACAAGCAAATACAGATGACCGTCACTGCATTCCAGGGCGACCCAGCAAACACTTCAATCGTCTCTTCGGCCAATTGCGGTGCCGCGGCGAATGCATCCTGGTAATCCAAGGAGCCTGTGAAGGCGACAACCCCAGCAATACCTAGCAGGAATCCAAAGTCACCAACGCGGTTGATCAAAAACGCCTTCATATTGGCAAAGATTGCCGTCTGCTTTTTGTACCAAAACCCGATCAGCAAGTACGACACTAAGCCAACAAGTTCCCAGCCGAAGAACAGCTGCAAGAAATTGTTCGACATCACCAACATCAGCATCGCGAAGGTGAACAATGAAATATAACTAAAGAAACGCTGATAACCGGGGTCATCTTTCATGTAACCGATGGTGTAGATATGCACCATCAATGAAACGAACGTGACAACCACCATCATCATGGCGGTCAAGCGGTCGACGAGAAACCCGACCTCCATACGCAGACCGTCCGTGACAGCCCAGGTGTAAACGCTATAGTTTTCAGGCAGTCCGCCCGCACCGACGTGCACAAACACCTTGGCTGATAACGCAAATGAAAGCGCTACCCCGCCAATCGTCACGCAATGCGCGCCAACGCGTCCGATTTGTTTGCCGAACAATCCCGCGATCACAGCGGCGAGCAGCGGTGCGAGGACAATAATGAGATGTTCTGTATGCATGGCTTAGCCCTTCATCTCATTCAGTTCGTCGACATTGATACTCCGACGATTACGGAACAGCACCACCAGAATCGCAAGGCCAATCGCTGCCTCCGCGGCGGCGACGGTCAAAATAAAGAAGACGAACACCTGTCCAGTCGTATCACCGAGATATCGGGAGAACGCAACAAAATTGAAGTTCACAGCGAGCAACATCAACTCGATGCACATCAACAACAAGATGATGTTGCGGCGATTGATAAAGATGCCCGCCACGCTGATAGAAAATAGAATCGCTGACAGCATCAGATAATGCTGGAGTCCGATACTCATTGGCGCTCCTCCGCTTCCATTTCAACCAAGCGGACACGGTCCTCACGACGAACGGCAACCTGCTTATTGATGTCCTGAACTTTCAGACCTGGACGCTTACGCATGGTCAAAGTGATTGCCGCAACGATCGCTAAAAGCAAGATGACCGATGCCAGTTCAAACGCGTAAACATGCTCGGTGTACAGTACGGCGCCGAGCGCTTTGGTATTGCTGTAGTCCGCTGGCAACGCAGGCGCCTCAACGAGACTTTGGATGGCGAAACTCTCAACCGAAATCACTTGGATGAGCTCGATCGCCATGATCAGAGCAATCAACAAACCAACCGGTGCGTAACGTGTGAAGCCGTCGCGAAGCTTCTCAACATTGATGTCGAGCATCATCACGACAAACAAGAACAACACCATCACCGCGCCCACATAGACGAGCACCAGCACGATCGCGAGAAACTCTGCCTGCAACAGCAGCCAGAGCACGGCACTGTTGAAGAACGCCAGTACCAAAAACATCACGGCGTGTATCGGGTTGCGCGAGAACACAACGCCCAGCGCAGCACCGAGCAGCACAGCACTAAACGTGTAGAACAGCAAATCAATAAGCACTTGTTATCCCCGTCGACGGTTTTGCCGTCGGTCCTTTATTCTGTTGGTTGTCCCGTGCGGATTACCGATAGTCGGAGTCCGCCGCCTTGTCCGCCGAAATCATCGCGTCGTATCGCTCGCCAATCGCCAGTAGCTTGTCTTTGGTCATGATGTTTTCGCCCCGATTTTCCATGTGATATTCATGGATACGCGTTTCTACGATCGCGTCCACCGGACAAGCCTCTTCGCAGAAGCCGCAATAGATGCACTTGAACAAGTCAATGTCGTAACGCGTTGTGCGTCGGGTACCATCATTGCTCACATCCGACTCGATGGTAATTGCTAACGCTGGGCACACGGCTTCACACAATTTGCAGGCGATACAACGCTCTTCCCCATTGGCGTAACGACGCAACGCATGCAAGCCTCTAAAACGCGGCGACTGCGGTGTCTTCTCTTCCGGGTAGTTGATCGTGACCTTTTTACGGAACAAGTTCCGCCCTGTCAGCATCAACCCTTGCCAAAGCTCAGCGAGGAAAAATGTTTTTAACAAACTTCTCATCGTCTTAGTCCTCTATGACGTCGCTGCAAAGCGCGCCCATGGCCCCCACTGTTGCCAGACCATTACGCCTTCAACCGCAATCCAAACGATGGTGACGGGAATAAACACTTTCCAGCCAAGACGCATGATCTGATCGTAGCGATAGCGTGGGAAGGTTGCGCGAAACCAGAGGAAGCAGAAAAGGAAGAAAGAGGTCTTCAGAGCAAACCAGAAAAAACTCGGCTGCCCCAAGAATGACTCATTACCCAAAAGCCCTTCAAACGGCGACAACCAGCCGCCTAGGAAGAAAATCACTGTCAGCGCAGCGATCAAAATCATGTTCGCGTATTCGGCAAGGAAAAACACGGCAAAAGCGACGCCTGAATATTCCACATGGAAACCAGCAACAATTTCTGATTCGCCCTCAGCGACATCGAACGGTGCTCTGTTCGTCTCCGCGACGCCAGAAATGAAATAGATCACGAATAATGGCAGCAACCAAATCGCGAACCAACTCGTCACACCGCCTTGCTGAGCGAGGATGATCTCACCCAGATTCAGACTTCCGGCCGCCATCAATACACCCACCAGAGCGAAGCCCATCGCAATTTCATAAGCGACGATCTGCGCCGCCGAGCGCATAGCGCCAAGCAAGGCATACTTAGAGTTTGTTGCCCATCCCGCCAAGATAACGCCATAAACACCCATCGAAGTCAGCGCGAGTACGTACAGAAGCCCTGCATCGATATCGGCTAATACAAAGGTGTCCGTCACGGGCATCACGGCCCACGTGGCAAACGCCGGAGTGATAGCGAGCAGCGGCGCGATCACGAACAAAAAGCGACTCGAGTTACTAGGAATAACGACTTCTTTGAAGAGCAACTTAAAGACGTCGGCGAACGGTTGTAGCAAACCTTTGAAACCAACCCGGTTTGGGCCAACCCGATTCTGGATGTAGCCGATGATTTTCCGTTCCGCGAGTGTCATGTACGCAACGCAAAGAATGAGACAAACGGTCACCATCAAGATCTGCATTGTCGTCCAGACTGTCGTGCGTACCGCTTCCGGCAATGACAACCAAAACGCCGGCGCCCCAGAATCTGCAACAGCGATCGATGGCAACAAAGCCAGCGCAACCAAAGCGACAAACCGTTGAATCATTCGCTCATCTCCGGCCGGCGATGTGCACTGCCTTCTTGACCGGCTCGGGTCAGTTGCAATGCTCTCGCCCTGCGCACCACTGAATCGACTTCGTAAATCGATTTCTCGAACATGCTGTCGGACGCATCCTCGCCATTCACATGCTGCGGACTATATTCACCCGCATAGTGGTTGTCGCCCTCGCGGATACCAATCAACGTCAACGCCGCGGCACTGACCGCCGCCGCGTCGGTGTATTCGCAATCTGGCAATTCAAGTGCGTTGCCAAGAACGCGTAGCACCTTCCATCCTGGTCTAGCCTCGCCGATTGGCGTTGCAATGCCGTGCCAAGATTGGGCCCGCCCTTCGACGTTGACGAATGTGCCAGCGGTCTCAGCGAAAGATCCAATCGGCATCACAATATCGGCAACACCTGCAGTACGCTCATCAAAGAACGGACTGAAAGAAATAATCATATCGGAAGCCTGCAACGTGCCCGCGTTGACGGCAGCGAGATCTTCAAGCTCAACATTCCAAAGTACCGTCGCGGTCTTTGGATTTGCCACCATGTCTGCAACATCCGATCCGGCGGTTTCACGCGCTTCGCCGTTCGCGGCACGATGGGGCAAAACGCCGGCGAGTGACAAGCCAGCACTGTTCGCGCCCTCGGACAGATAACCGAGTGTCGCACCGGTTAGGTCAGCCAACGCGACGGCCAGTAACCTAAGCTCACTGAATGCTTCATGAGAAACAGCGCGCAAGCCGAGCAGCAACAGTGCATTGTCTTTTTCAAGCAACGCCCCCGCAGCGCGGCGATGCGCTTCGGTGACGTCGACGCTGCCGACGAAGCCTTCAGCGACTGCTGGGACTGCGCGGCCCGCCTGATCGGCGGCAGCTTTCAGAATTGCAGCAACGCCAGCTACCAACCCGTCCTCGACCTGCGCAAGCATCGGGAAGAAATACTCATGGCGCGTCGTATCAACACTCGCAATCGCTGCACCTTTGTCAACCGCCGCTTTGCGCAGACGATGCGCCAAGATCGGCGCCTCTTGACGTAAGTGCGACCCCACAATCAATGCACCATCGATGCTATCGAGCGCCTCAATCGACATACCAAGATAGGGGTATGCAGGATCGCTGGTTTGATCACGATTGTCCCGACGCGACAAGCGGTGGTCGATGCTGGCGGTTCCTAAGTGCGTCGCAAGACGTGACAGCAAGAACCCCTCTTCGAGCGTTGCCGAAGGTGACACGATAAATGCCGTGTCATTGCCTGCGTCACGCAGAGTGCTTGCCGCCGCCTCAAGGGCTTCTTGCCAGCTAACATCGCGCCATTCGCCATCGACTTTCATTCGCGGCGTCTGCAACCGTTCTTCGCTGTAGATGCCTTCATAGGAGAAACGATCGCGGTCGGCAATCCATGTTTCGTTGATCGCCTCATTCGGACGCGGAACGATTCGTTTGATTGTGCCGCGCAGCGTGTGGG
>JBCAZE010000144.1:0-7953 GCA_039700805.1 Pseudomonadota bacterium
GCACAAGCCGAGGCGTATGCCGCGCTGGGCTGCGACTACTTGCATCTTGTCGATCATAGTCACCGTACAAGAGACGTACGCATTGGCCATCGCGAATATCGAGTGCGGGAATGACGATCATAATGTTAGAAAATTCCGGAGTAACTGTGCGCCGTTTTCAGCTGAGCGCTCGGGGTGGAACTGCGTACCGTAGTAATTGTCCCGTCGCACGATTGCACTGAATGGCATGATGTAGTCGCAGGATGCGATGGTGTCAGCGCCGACCGGTAAAGCGTAGCTGTGAACAAAGTAGAAATAAGCATTCTCACTGATGCCGTCGAGCAATGGGTCTTCACTAAGATCGCGGATTTGATTCCAGCCCATGTGTGGTACCGGTGCGTCGCGGCTTTCAGGAAAGCGTGCAACGTCTCCATCAATTATGGAAAGGCAGCGCGCTTGGTCTTCGTCCGACTGTGCGGCGAGCAATTGCATGCCGAGGCAAATGCCTAGCGTCGGTTGCGACAGTGATTGTAGGCACGACACGAGTTCGAGCTGGTGGAGTCGGTCCATCGCAGCTTCGGCCGCGCCGACACCGGGTAGAACGACGCGATCAGCACCCGCGAGCCGATCAGGATCCGTGGTCAATACGCTAGTAGCGCCGAGCCGGTCGAACGCAAAACGTAATGAGGCGATGTTTGCACCACCTGAATCTACGATCGCGACGTTGTCGGTCATAGCAACCCCTTAGTTGACGGAATGTCGTTGCCCGATTTCGCTAAGGCAGGCCGCAGTGCTCTTCCGACACCTTTGAAACACGCTTCAACGATGTGATGCGCGTTCTCGCCTTTTGCTTCTATGTGTATCGCAGCGCCAAGCGACTGCGCTAACGATTCGAAGAAGTGACGGACCATTTCGGTTGCCAGTCCGCCGACAGTCTCTCGTTTGAAGTCGACATCCAGGCGACTTGCGGGTCGACCTGATAAGTCGATCGCTACTTGCGCCAGCGATTCATCCATTGGCATCAAAAACCCGTATCGACCAATCCCGCGTTTATCGCCCAACGCTTGTCGCATGGCCGCACCGATCGAGAGCGCAATATCTTCGATCGTATGGTGGTCATCAATGTGAAGATCACCCTGACAATCAAGCAGCATCTGGAGCCTTGCATGTCGGGCAATTTGTTCCAGCATATGATCGAGAAAGCCGATACCGGTTGAGATGCGCGATGGTGCTTCCGAGTCGAGCGTGATCGTGACATCGATGCTGGTTTCGCTTGTGGTGCGTGTCACTTGAGCAGACCTCGGCCGCGTGACCAGCGTGCGGGCAATCTCGTTCCAGCTGCAGTCCTCACCGAGAAGGAAACCGCGCAATCCAAGATTCTCAGCTAATCCTAAGTCTGTCTGCCGGTCTCCTACGACTGCAGATGCCTCAACATCGATCGTGTTCGCCGCCAAAAACTTGGTCAGCAATCCAGCGCTTGGCTTCCGGCAGGCGCATTGATCGCTTGGCAGGTGCGGGCAGACGAAAGTCTCCGCAAAGCGAATACCTTGCGATGCGAAAAGCGCCACCATGAAGTCATGTGGCGGTTGGAAGTCGGATTCTGGGAACGACGGTGTGCCAAGGCCATCTTGGTTAGTCACCATCACGAGCTCGTAACCGGCGTCCAGCAGGGTCCGCAACGCGGGGATCACGTCCTCGACAAGACGAATTTTGGCGATACTGTCGACTTGTTCATCGGCGGGCTCTGCTATCAAGGTACCGTCACGATCGACAAAAAGTATTTTGCGTGCGTTCATGTGGATGCTACTTGCCCAAGTGCTAATAGAAGTTTGTTGTTGTCTTCGCGCGTTCCAACGGTGATTCGCAGGCAATTGTGCGTATCGGCGCCGTTGCTGAAATCCCTCAGTAGATAGCCGGCCTCATAGGCGGCCTGCATCGCGGCAGCGGCGTCGTCAAAAGCCACCAAAAGAAAATTCGCATCGCTATCCCAAATTTTGGTCACGGAGGGGAGCCCGCTTAGGCTTTGCTTCAATTGCTCGCGGTTCTGGATCAACTCGGCGATTCGTGCCGGCATGATCGATTCTTGTTCTGCGACAAGCGCACTGGTCGTCGCTTCGATACTCGGTGTTGGCATCGCGTAAGGAGGCATCACACGCGCAACCAAATCGATCAGGGTAGGGTCGGCGATCAAACTGCCACAGCGAGCGCCCGCCATTCCAAACGCTTTCGACAGTGTGCGAAGCACAACGACATTGGGAAAACGCGCAAGCGACATGACTTGAGTCGGGTCTGCGAACTCGATGTACGCCGCATCAATGACAACAATGCCGCGACCGAGTAGTGCCACTGCGAGGCGTTCAATATCATCAGGATCCGCGAGCCCACCGGTCGGATTGTTGGGTGTCGTCACAAATACTAGTCGGTGCGTGCCGGTCCAAGCGTCGATAATCTCGTCGACGGGCAAACGTGTACGGGCATCGTCAATGTGCAACGGAACACGATCCACAGCAACACCTTGGATGTCGGCGTAGACCTGATACATCCCGAATGTCGGGGGACTGATGACGACGCGGTCGATGCTCGGTCGGCAGAAACAACGGATCAACAAATCGATCGCTTCGCTGGTGCCGCGGGTCACGAATAGGTGTTCATTGTCGACGGCATAATGGTCCGCTAGCGTCTCGGTCAGTGTTTGCGGGCGCGCTGGAGGATAGTGATTCAAGCCCCTCGTTGAGTGGTCACTGGCACTGGTCCACGGCGCCTCGTTGGCATTGAGCCGAGTCAGGCCGTCCGCGTAGTTCGCCGGAACATAGGCCTTCAGCGTCCGTATGTCTGGGCGTGCCAACGAGAGCAACTTCGCATCAGTCGACATCGTTGTCATCCAACCGTAGTCGTACGGCAAGCGCGTGTGCGTCGAGGCCTTCGAGCGTCGCTAGCACTTCGGCAACAGGGCCGGTGTTTGCCAAACCCTGCGGACTCGCTTCTTGAACACTCATCTGCAAGCAGAACTGCTCCAGTCCAAGCCCGCTGTAATTTCGGGCGTAGCCATAGGTGGGCAACACATGATTCGTACCACTGCAGTAGTCGCCTAAGGACTCTGGTGTCAAAGGACCAAGAAACACCGACCCCGCGGCGGTGATTCGATCCAACCAGCGCCTTGGTTTTTTGGTGTTTACGATCAGGTGTTCGGGTGCATAGCGGTTGCTAATGGCGATAGCTGACTCAATCGAATCGACTTCGATCAACGCGCTGTGAGATAACGACTCGGTGATGATCTCAGCACGATCGAGTGACTCTAATTGTCGCTCGATAGCTAACGACACGTGTTCAATGAGCTCCGCTGAGTCCGTCAGCAGCAACACTTGCGAGTCAGGGCCATGCTCTGCCTGCGACAGCAAATCTGCGGCAACGTAGTTAGGGTTTGCACTGCCGTCTGCAATGACCAGCACCTCGGACGGACCTGCCGGCATATCTTGCGCGGCCCCTAGCGGGTCTGAGGCAACTTGTGATTTCGCCTCAGTGACAAATGCATTCCCCGGCCCAAATAGTTTGTCGACCTTTGGAATCGATTCCGTGCCATATGCCATAGCCGCGATGGCTTGGGCGCCGCCGATTTTATAGACATCACGCACACCTGCTTCATGTGCCGCGAACAAAATGCCAGGATCGACCGTGCCGTCCGCATTGGGTGGTGTGCACAAAACGCGTGTTGGGCAACCTGCGATGGATGCCGGAATAGCCAGCATCATCGCCGCGGAGGGTAGCGGGGCGCTGCCACTCGGTACATAAAGACCTACAGCGCGTATTGGGCGCGTGAGTCTTTGGCAGCGCATGCCAGATACCGTTTCGATATCGATATCGATGTCGACGTTTCGTTGAGCCTCATGGAAACAGCGAATGTTGTCGATCGCTTGTAGAATCGCCTCACGTTCGTTGAACCCGAGTGATAGCTCGGCGTTGGCAAACTCGATTTCCTCGACTTTGAGCGCTTCGATGGTGGCGTTGTCGAAGCGCTGCGTGTACTTTTTGACCGCCTTATCACCCCGTCGTTGGACGTCGTTGATGATGGCGCGTACGTCATCTTTGAGTTGCGCCGACGACTGGATCGCCGGGCGTTGCAGTAGTTTGTTTTGCGCTCGCTCTCCAAGCGATTGCCATTGGTAAACGGGGAGTTTCATGCCAGCATCTTCTCCACCGGTAGCACCAACATTGAGCTCGCACCGGCTTCCTTTAAGCTCTCAAGCGTTTCCCAAAATACGTTCTCGCGGCAAACGGCATGCACGGCAACACGATCCTCGAGTCCTTCGAGCGGTAGAATTGTTGGTGCTTCCGAGCCGGGTAGGATGTCGCGAATCTCGCTCAATGCGGCACGCGGTGCGTGAAGCATAATGTATTTGCTTTCGCTGACCTGCATGACGCCTTGCATACGAAGCAATAGCCTTTCGATCCAACGTTGTTTGACATCACTCAATGGCGCATTCGTCTGGATTAGGCATGTCTCGCTAAGCAGGATCGTCTCGAGCTCCACGAGTTGGTTGGCTGCCAGTGTTGAGCCCGTTGAAACCAAGTCACAAATAAACTCCGCCTTCCCGAGCCTTGGCGCGATTTCGACCGCGCCGGAAAAATAAACGACCTCGGAATCGACACCGTTCTTGCGAAGGTAGTCTTTCGTAAGCGCGGGATAGCTGGTGGCGATACGCTTACCAGCAAGCGATTGCGGTCCTTCCCAACTCGTAGTGTCGGCTGCGGCAAGCGACAGCCGGCATTGTCCAAAGCCAAGACGACGCAACTCATGGTAGGGCGCGTTATTGTCCCCGAACGTACCGTTCAGGCGTTTCTCCTCGATGATGTTCAAGCCCGCGATACCAAGATCACAGACGTCCTCGCCGACCAGTGAAGGAATGTCATCATCGCGAACGAGTAGCAAGTCGATCGGCATGTTCTCACCGTAGCAAAACAGCTGATCTTTACTCTTTCGAATCTCGAGTCCGCAACGTGACAACAGATTCATTGTTTTTTCTGTGAGACGGCCGGATTTTTGAACTGCGATTTGCAGTCGTTCTTGTTGGCTAGCCATGAGAGGTTTCCTGTAGGGGGATCAATTGCCTAGTGCAGCGGTGTAGCCGCCGGCGCCTTGGGACATAAATCGTGCAACGCGTCCTATCGTGGTCACACTAACGCCTGTGCGTTCGTTGATTGCGCGATAAGAGAGTCCGCGTTCTAACAAGACAGCGACTTGCCAACGGTCTGCTAACGCTTGGAGTTCAGCTGGCGTGCAGATATCGATCAGGAAAGCGTGCACTTCGTCCGGGTTTGTCAGGCCGGACAGGGCCGATGCGAGCGCTTTAGTATTCGCTTTTTGCTGGCGTGAGTCGGGCTGCTTATTAGGTTTCATAGTGTAATAGTGTATTAGCGTGTTAATACATTGGTGCGACTATAACGACTGGTAATTTCACATGCAAGTAAAAAAACAGAATATTCGTCTTGACATTCAGTCTTCGCGATATAACTATCCACAAAACTCATCGAGACCGGCGGAGGGACAGGCCCTTTGAAGCCGGGGCAACCTGCCAGCCTAACCAGCGGGCAAGGTGCCAACTCCTTCGGATGGCAATCATGCCTAACGGGAGATGAGGGTAGCGTTGCAGCAGGAACAAGGTTTCTGATGGGCGGCGTCTTTCCTATTTTCCGATATTCGATAGTTTCTCAATGAGCGGTAACTCTGCTGTTGAGGATACGAATATGTCTGAACATTACGCCCTAGAGACTCATGCAGTCCGCACCGGTATTGAGACCGATCGGCAGCATGGTGCGGTTGTTCCACCCCTTTATCTCTCCTCGAATTACACATTCCAAGATCTCGCCGAGCCACGGCAATACGATTACACGCGTTCAGGTAACCCCACGCGCGATCAATTGTCACAAGCGCTTTGTCATCTTGAAGGTGGCGAGTTCGGTGTTGTGACATCGTCCGGCATGGCAGCCATCAGCCTTGTCCTGCAGTCGCTGACACCAGGGAGCGTTGTCGTTGCACCGCACGATTGTTACGGCGGCACGTTTCGATTGCTGAGTTTGTTAGATAGTCGCCATCAGATTCACGTCGAATTCATCAACCAAACAGACCCTTCGGCGATTGAAGATGTTGTGGCGCAGTTTGGAGAGCGCATTGCGCTGTTTTGGGTCGAAACGCCGAGCAACCCTTTGCTACGAGTGACCGATCTTCGTTTCATCTCCAGCCACGCGCGCAAGATCGGGGCGACAATGGCAGTGGACAACACGTTCTTGTCGCCTGCGTTGCAGACGCCAATCAAACATGGCGCAGATATCGTGGTGCACTCGACCACGAAATACCTGAATGGTCATAGCGATGTCGTTGGGGGCGCCGTCGTGTGCCGTACCGCACGACAAGGCGAGGCACTTGCCCAATGGGCCAATTGTCTCGGTATCACTGGTGCACCATTTGACGCGTATCAGACGCTCCGTGGTTTGCGCACGTTGCACGCGCGTATGCGATGTCATGAAGAAAATACTCATCGAATCGCTGAAGTGCTTGCTGCGGATGAGCGCATTGCCCGCGTTTACTACCCGGGACTTGAGACCGACCCAGGTCACGAAGTCGCCAAGCGTCAGCAGTCCGGCTTTGGCGGCATGATTAGTTTCGACGTTGATGATGCACAGGTTGATCTGCGGGACTTTGTTCGATCGCTCCGCTTGTTTTCGCTGGCTGAGTCGCTCGGCGGAGTGGAGAGCCTTGTTTGCCACCCAGCGACAATGACGCACGCGCCGATGGATGAGGAAAGCAAGATCGCTGCTGGCATCGGAAATAATCTCGTGCGTTTGTCGGTCGGGATAGAGAACGGCGACGATTTGGTCAGAGACATCACTGCAGCATTACGAGCGGCGTCGCGCGTAACGACGTTTGCGGCCACTGCATAACAGTATTTTGAATTGAAACCACACCAAGGAACTGAGATATGACGGACAACACACGACCATTGCACTTCGATACGTTGCAAATCCACGCAGGACAGCAGCCTGCGCCAGGTACCAACGCGCGGGCAGTACCTATTTATCAAAGTACGTCTTACACCTTCGATGATGCAGAACATGGAGCAAAGCTGTTCGCGCTCCAAGAATTTGGCAACATATACACCCGTTTAATGAATCCAACAACGGACGTGTTTGAGCAGCGTATTGCGGCCCTGGAAGGCGGTGTTGCCGCGGTGGCAACATCGAGCGGTCAAGCGGCGCAGTTTCTTGCGATAACCACGCTCGCCCAAGCCGGCGATAACATCGTGTCACGGAGTTCGCTCTACGGTGGCACCTTTAACCAATTTAA
The DNA here is from genome assembly GCA_039700805.1 of Pseudomonadota bacterium. Lineage (GTDB taxonomy): Bacteria > Pseudomonadota > Gammaproteobacteria > Steroidobacterales > Woeseiaceae > CALBPI01. Next base: position 7,319 of record JBCAZE010000144.1, read on the forward strand.
AGTGTCTTTGCCGCGTCTTGGCATTGATGTTCGGTTTGTTGAGGGTGACAACCTGGACGACTATCGCGCTGCCATCGACGAAAACACCAAAGCAATCTACGCCGAGGCCCTCGGCAACCCCGGTTTCGATATCCCTGATTTTGAGGCGTTGTCGGCGCTTGCCCATGAGCATGGCATTCCACTGGTGATCGATAACACGCTGGGTTGCGGTGGCTACCTTATTCGACCGATTGAGCATGGCGCCGATATCGTGGTTGAGTCAGCGACTAAGTGGATTGGTGGCCATGGCACCTCGATCGGTGGCGTGATTGTCGATTCCGGTAAATTTGATTGGGCTAACGGAAAATTCCCGATGTTCTCAGAGCCATCTCCGGGTTATCACGGATTGGTATTTACCGAAGTCTTCGGCGTCGATGGACCGTTTGGAAACATCGCATTTGCGATTCGGGCACGCGTCGAAGGACTGCGCGATTTCGGTCCATCACAGAGTCCATTCAACGCGTTCTTGTTGCTACAAGGGCTCGAAACACTGTCTTTACGCGTTCAACGCCACATCGACAACGCGCTCTCGCTGGCACAATGGTTGGAGCAACAACCCGATGTTGCTTGGGTTGACTACCCCGGGCTCCCCGGAC
>JBCAZE010000011.1:0-35203 GCA_039700805.1 Pseudomonadota bacterium
ACTACCAGATCGTCATCAAGGACAACGGCCCTGGCATCGACTCGCGCTTTTGGGATCGCGTGTTCGAGCCGTTCGAAGTGCTCGATGCCGGTGGCAGACACAACGGCGTCGGCATGGGCCTGACCATAGCGCGAAAAATCGTACAAACCGCTGGTGGCGCCATCTCGCTTGAGAGCGAGGACGCGAAAGGCACCACCGTGCTCATTCAATGGCCCGCACATTCATTGACAGCGGCCGCAGCCGACGAGGGACTCGCTGCATGAACGACAACGAACACTTCAGCATTCTATTGATTGAGGACGATGAACTTGATCAAGAAAAGATGACGAGGGCGGTCAAACGCTTGGGCATCGATAATCCTCTGCTATTTGCGAATGATGGTCTCGAAGCGTTGGAGCTACTTAGGTCAGAGAATGCCGCCGGGCAAATCGGCGATCGGGTGGTCATACTTCTCGATCTCAATATGCCCCGGATGAACGGTCACGAGTTTCTGGTCGAATTGCGGCAAGACGAGCATCTGAAGCGCATCCCCGTTTTTGTGATGTCGACTTCGGACCGACCAACCGACATCAATCTCGCCTATGACAATCAAGTCACGGGATACGTCACCAAACCCTACTCGATGCAGGATACTTATCACACGATCGAGGCGCTTCACCGCTTTTGGACGTGTCTTCGCATCCCAACGTTTGGCTATTGATCCTTCGGTCAGTGTGACATCTGACACTGGTCAGCGCTGGCAGAAAAGGAGATAGTTTGCGGGTACTAACTACCACTGGTAGCAAGATGCCAGACGCAAACGCGACCGCGACGAAAAACCAACCAATCTTCAAAGACCGCGGACGCGACGCGACCCGCCTAGAGACATTTGTCGATGCCGCGTTTGCGTTTGCGCTGACACTGCTGGTGATATCGTTCGACTCGGTACCCACTAGCTACGAGGAGCTGACGATCGCGCTCCGAAGTATTCCCGCGTTCCTGTTCGGGTTCGCTGTGTTGATGATGTTCTGGGTGGCGCATCGAAATTGGTCGAGGCACTACGGCATGGATACGACGTTTAGTGTGCTGGTCAGTATGGCGCTGATCTTCATCATTATGATCTATGTTTATCCATTGCGCGCCATGGCAACCGCAGCGATCAGCGCCATGACCAATGGCTGGCTACCGACGTCGTTTCAAATTACGTCGGAAGAACAAGCACTCGGTCTGTTCCGAATCTACGGGGTCGGCTTTATGGCCTGCAATGCCTGCCTCGTGCTGTTGTTCCTGCATGCATTGAACCATGCGACAACACTCTCACTCTCAGACGAAGAGATCTTCATGACACGCTTTGAAGTGATGACATGGTCGATCGTCGGCTTGTTCGGGCTGCTATCAGTGATACTGACTTTTGTTGTCAGCGGCCCATGGATCGCGGCGTGCGGCTGGGTCTATGCAGGACTTGGCATCGTCATGCCGGCGGTCGGCTTTATGTTTGGAACGCGCTTTGACCGACAATTCCGGCAGTGATCAGTATGGTCGATGCGGTGTGAAGAAGTGCCGAGCGAGCGACAACAATAGCAACAATAGTGACCCGTACATCGCGTATCTCCAGACGCTTTTTCCACGCCTGAGAATCTCGAACTCCGAGACGTAAATTGTTTCGCAAGCGCCATTACCCGTGTCCTCGCGCGTGATCGATGTCCCGCGCTTTGCGCCACCAGGGCTGATGTAGTTCGCGAGTACGCCGCGTACGCGAATTTGATCGCCAATACGGATGGAATGAACAGCATCGCGTATCCCCTCGTCGGCTGAGATTAGGTGGTTATTGGAGATCTGAAAGTTATCAAAGGTCTGCCAGGCACTGCGATCGCGAGTTTGCCAGTTGCAAGTGAACACGCCATTCCAAAACTTGAATCGATTGAGCAGCGGGTTACCCGCGTTCTCACCCCATACAACGCACAAGTCCAACATATTGAGTTTGTCATTCGTCAACCGGTGCATCCGAGTCTCACCATCTTGATGCCGGTAAGAGACGATGAGACCAGTCAACTCATAGTCGTACTGAGGTTCGACGCGATAGGTATTGTCATCCCAATTCACGTCAAACGGAGCAGCACGCGTGCGACGCTGAGACGGCTCTTGCTCAATGCCTGAAACCAATGGGATATCGCGCGGCAGCTCGTTGCGATTCCAAAAAGAGACCGCAAGCGTGAGCGAAGACAGCAGCATGACCCAACCGTTGAGTTTCATCCGAGGATTGTACGATGTTCCTTATTTCTGTGGCGTGACGCTGATCACCCTCAATGAGAAAGAGATGCCTCAATAATATTCGAGTTTCGACGTCTTACCCCAAAAGACGCGGTAGGCAAACACCGAGTAACCGACAATGACGGGCAGAACCAACAGCGCGCCAATCAGTATGATCTTCAGTGACTCAGGTGCGCTCGCCGCATCCCAAATAGTGATTTGATCAAGCACAAGATAAGGAAACAGACTGTACGCCAACCCATGAAACGAGAGCATAAATAGGCCGCAAGCGCATACGAAAGGCACCCACTCACCGTAACGATTGTTGTCGGCGAATCGAATCGGGAGCCGCGACAACGTCCGCCAAGCGATGAAAAACACTATCGCCGTCGTCAGAGGAATCGGCCACACCATCAAAATATTCTCGAACGACAACCATTTCTCGAAGATCTTCCGGCTCACCATAGGTGTGGCCACCGAAACGGCGAGGATGCCACCGGCCATACCGATGATGGCTTGCTTAGCCCACCGTACGGATTTCAGTTGCAGGTCACCCTCGGTCTTAATGATCAACCAGGTGGCGCCTAGTAAAACGTAGCCAGCGGCAAGACAGGCACCAATGAACAAAGCGAACGCGATCGCTGGCATGGCATTGTCGAAACCGGTAATCACGCGGCCAAGCATGTAGCCCTGCGCGAGCGATGCGAGCAAAGAGCCCGCGAAAAATGCCCGGTTCCACGTCTCTTTGTGTTTGTCATTGGCTTTGACCCGAAAGTCGAAGGCCACACCGCGCAGCGTGAGACCGACCAGCATGACAGCGATCGGCAGATACAGTTGCCCGAGAATAACGCCATGAGCGGTCGGGAATGCGACGAGCAAGATGCCAACGCCCATCACAAGCCATGTTTCATTGGCATCCCAAAATGGCCCAATCGATGACAACATGATGTCCTTCTCAGTGTCAGGCACCCATTGCATCAAGATACCGACACCGAGATCAAAGCCGTCGAGAATGACGTAGGCCAGTATCGAGATGCCCATCAACGCCATAAAGGCCAGAGGCAACCAGCCCTCGGGCGATGTTAGCGACGGAATCGACTCAGGCATGATCACCGACCTTTTGTAGCGGCAAGACCTGCGGCCCATAGGCCGTCGGTTCTTGAACCTTGACCGCCGGCTTGCCCGCTTGTCGCGCGAGGTAATAGACAGCGCTGATGTAAGCGAAGATCAGCACCGAGTAAAGCACCAAGTAAATCAATAGTGTCGTTGCCACAGCACCCCCTGTGACCGGTCCGATAGCATCCGCGGTCTTTAACACACCCGTCACCAAGAACGGTTGGCGCCCAATCTCTGTTGTGTACCAACCGGATAACACGCCGACCCAACCTGCAAACGCCATGAACATCATGACCCGCGCGATGAGTGGCGACGGCTCACCTCGCCGCTTCAATTGCCAGGTTGCGAACCAACCGATAAGAAGCATCGCGAGCCCGGTTCCAACCATGATCCGAAACGCCCAAAAGACTGGGCCGACAGGTGGGTGCGCGCCGTCAAAGGCATCGATACCTTTGACTTCACCATCCGGATCATGCGTCAAAATCAATGAGGCTAACTTGGGGACCTCAAGCGCGTAGCGATTGGAGCGCGTTTCTTCGTCTGGAATACCAAACAAAACGAGCGGCGCTCCTTCCCGGGTCTCCCAGAGTCCTTCCATCGCTGCAACTTTGGCCGGTTGATGTTCCAGCGTATTCAGGCCGTGTAAATCACCCGAGAAGATTTGCAACGGTGCAAGCACGGCAGCCACATACATACCCGTGCGCATGACCGCCATCACCGCAGGGGTTTTGTCGCCACGTAGCCATCGGTATGCCGAGATGCCGCCTAGCAAAAACGCGACGGTGAGGAATGACGCCATCAATGCGTGTACAAATCGATAGGGAAACGACGGATTGAAGATTATCGCGAACCAGTCAGTGGCATGGGCGACACCATCGCGCATTTCAAATCCAGCCGGTGTATGCATCCATGAGACCAAGGCGAGAATCCAAAACGCCGACAACGTGGTGCCGCCGGCCACTAATACCGTCGCCAACGTGTGAACGCGGTTGCTCACGCGCTTGAAGCCAAACAACATGATGCCGAGAAAGCTCGCTTCCAAGAAGAATGCGGTCAACACCTCATAACCGAGTAGTGGACCGGCGATGTTGCCGACGGTTTCCATGTAGCCCGGCCAGTTGGTACCGAACTGAAAACTCATGGTGATGCCACTGACAACGCCGAGAGCAAAAGACAATGCGAACACTTTGACCCAGAGTCGATAGGCGTTCATCCATTTCTCGTCGCCGGTTCGGTTGTAGCGCAGCTTAAAAAACAATAGGAACCAACCCAGCGCGATGGTAATCATCGGAAACAGGATGTGGAAACTGATGTTCGCTGCAAACTGGATTCTCGAGAGTAATAGGGGATCTGCTGAAAACATGACGCAACCTTTGTCGGCTAACCTGCCTTTTTACTGGAGAAGCGTTTCGCACCTCCCAGTAATTTCTGAACACCACCGCCGAGCTTCATCAACTTGATGACGGTCGCTTGATCGAGTTTCTGTATGTCATCCAACCAACTGGTGGTCATTTCGATCAAATCCAGCATCTCGCGCATACGACGCTCGGCGTACTGATTCGTGTCATCCGTTTGTGGCACCATCAACGCATCGCGGATCATGGTGAGCGTCGGCTCGACCTCGCGCTTACGTCGCTCAACAAGCAGCGTTTGGAAAATCTCCCAAACATCGTCCGGCGCCGTGAAGTAGTCACGGCGGTCGCCGCTGATATGACGCAACTGCACGAGCTGCCATGACTGCAGCTCCTTGAGTCCCATACTGGTATTCGAACGAGAAATGCCGAGCGCACTCGTTATATCGTCGGCATTCAATGGGCGCTCGCTGACATAAAGCAGCGCGTAGATCTGCCCGACGGTTCGATTGATACCCCACCTGCTACCCATCTCTCCGAAATGGAGCACGAAAGATTGTTGATAATCAGTAATTTGCATAATTTTCAAAAATTTCTGAAATAACAGGAAATAGAATACCACATTTTCTCTCTGACACTGTGAACAGATCGTGAGTTTAGAGACGCCGCTACCGGCTCGCCGCACGCGGCACGAGCCACGCATACGGCCTATGAATCCGCTACCATCAGGTAGACACTGCTTTAGGGGGAATTAGCGATGTACCGACCACAGCCTGACTACAACGTTGCCGGCATGATTTTGCGTCGCGGCGTACTGAATCCGGATCGCCGCGCCATCGTGTTCGAAGACTCGACGCTGACCTACTCCGCACTCGCCGAAAGAGTACAACGCTTAGCGACAGGCCTCGCCACGAACGGCGTGAGAAAAGGCGATCGGGTCGGCTTTGTCGGCGTGAATCACCCTGAATTCATCGAAACGATGCTGGCCGCTTGGGCCATCGGCGCGATTTTCGTGCCATTGAATTTTCGACTCACCGGGCCAGAGCTGTCGTTCATGATCAATGACGCTGGCATCCACACGCTATTCGCTGATACCACGTTGCGGCCCGTGATCGACAGCGTCAGAGACGAATTGAATTGCCAACATTTTGTCGCCACCGAAACAACGGCGGACAACTGGGTGAGCAACGCGGCCTGGATTGATGCACATGAGCCGCTGGCGGCCACGTATATCGCCGATCAGCATGACACCGCCGTCATTATGTATACGTCAGGTACGACCGGAAAACCGAAAGGTGCCATGCTAAGCCACGGCAATTTGGTGTGGAATAACGTCGCTTCATCGATGGACATCCATATTCAGACGGGAGATATCTCGTTGGTCGCCGCGCCGTTGTTCCATATCGGCGGACTCAACGTCACGCTATTGAATGCTCTCCAGAACGGCGTGGTCGTCGTGCTGCATCGTGCATTCGACCCTGGACTGGCACTAGCAGACATTGAAAAGCATCGCTGTACGATCATGTTTGGTGCGCCCGCCATGTTTTTGTTCATGGCACAGCAGCCACAATTCGAAGACGCTGATCTCACGTCTTTGAGGATGTTAATCGTCGGCGCCGCGCCGGTACCGAAATCGCTACTCGAGATCTATGGCGCGCGCAATGTCGCGCTCAATCAGGGCTACGGCCTGACCGAAACGGCGCCTTTTGTCAGTTTTCTCACCAGCGAACACCTCGAGAGCAAAATGGGTTCCGCTGGCAAGCCTGGCATACTGGGCGAGATTCGCATCGCGGATGCCCAAGGCAAGCCACTAGGCGCCGGCGAGGTCGGTGAAATTCTCTACCGCGGCTGCAACGTAATGCAAGGTTATTGGAACCGCCCAGAGGCAACGGCTGAGGCGATTGATGCAAAAGGCTGGTTCCACACCGGTGACGCTGGCTACATCGATGATGATGGGTTCTTATTCATCAGCGATCGGGTGAAAGACATGGTGATCAGCGGCGGTGAGAATGTTTATCCCGCGGAAGTTGAGAGTGTGCTGTTTGAGCATGCGTCGATTGCAGAAGTCGCTGTCATCGGCCTACCCGACGACAAATGGGGGGAAGCGGTCACGGCGGTGGTCGCTTGCCAGCCCGAAGCGACACTAACCCTCGATGAATTGCGAGACCATTGCGACGGCAAGCTCGCACGCTACAAAATGCCGTTGAGACTGCATTTCGTGGACGCGCTACCGCGAAATCCTGCAGGCAAAGTTTTGAAATTCGAACTCCGCGAAACCCTCGGCAACGCGTGATTTGGATGAACCAGACCGCGGTCGGCACCACAACCGTGCAAAATCCGCACGTTGTCGCGTTATACCGACAGGCATTTGTTGCAATCCGATGAATATTTTCGACGACGGCTTCTGACGAAGGTTAAACATAGTATACTAGCCCCGTCGCGTTGACCGACCCCCCCGACGGGCTTCGCTGACACTGTCGCAAGCAATCCTTTTGCTGGCCTTTGTCGAGTTGTTTTGTCGGTGTGTCTGCGCGAGCCGTGATCGCTTCGACCGAATTCCTGGCATGGTGCCTGAAATCTCTTGAGCGCACGAATGGCCCAAAAGGAGGTTTCAGACCATGGGTAAAAAACTATACGTTGGCAATCTGCCATATTCCGTCGACCAAACGCAGCTTGAAGAAGCATTCAAACCGTTTGGTACTGTTGATTCAGCAGTCGTCATTAGCGACCGTGAGACCGGCCGAAGCAAAGGCTTCGGTTTCGTCGAAATGGGCAGCGATGATGAGGCGCAAAAAGCCATTGCTGAGCTTAACGGCACCAGCATGGACAACCGTCAAATCACGGTTAACGAGGCACGCCCCCGTCAACCGAGAAACGATCGCGGCTTCGGCGGCGGTGGTGGCGGCGGTGGCCGCTGGTAAGCACTGCGCTTAACTCGCTGAGCTGCATTTCGGCTCACGAGAACCACGAAAAACCCGGCATATTGCCGGGTTTTTTGTGTCTGCAGGCAACCGGCGACAGGTCGTAACGGATTCAGTCTATACTGCGCAAGACGAATAGGTGGGGGGAAACAAGACGTTGACCAAGCGTTCTTTGCGAATCGGCGGCGCCAGTGGGTTTTGGGGCGAGACGGCGATGGCGACATGCCAGTTAGCCGAACAAGGTGACGTCGACTTCATCGTTTACGACTACCTGGCGGAAGTGACGATGTCGATCATGGCGCGCGCTCGAACCCAATCACCGGAGCAAGGCTACGCGAGCGATTTTGTCACCGCAGCGCTTGCACCGAATCTCAAGACGATAGCCGACAAAGGCATCCGGATCGTCTCGAATGCAGGCGGCGTCAATCCACTCGCGTGCGGCGATGCGGTCCAAGCTTTGATCAACCAGCACAATCTCGATCTGACAGTTGCGGTCGTCACTGGCGATGACCTGATCGCTGAGCGAGAGGCGTTCTCTGAATACCGCGAGATGTTCACCGATCAATCGTTCCCGCCGACTGACCGAATTGCGAGCATCAACGCTTACCTCGGTGCTTTTCCTATTGCTGAAGCGCTTAACCGCGGCGCTGACATTGTGATTACGGGACGCTGTGTGGATAGCGCGGTGACACTAGGCGCGTGCATTCATCATTTCGGATGGTCAGCAACCGCGTTCGACCAACTAGCCGCTGGCAGTATCGCGGGCCACATCCTTGAGTGTGGCCCACAGGCAACCGGTGGCAACTTCACGGATTGGCTTAGCATCGCCGACAGCATGCACAACATCGGTTATCCGATTGCGGAAGTATCGGACGACGGCGTATTCACGATTGGCAAACCCAAAGATACTGGCGGCGTAGTGAATCGCGGCACGGTTGCAGAGCAACTCCTGTACGAAGTCGGCGACCCGCAGGGCTACACCTTGCCGGATGTGATCTGCGACTTCAGCGAAGTTGCCATCACCGAAATTGATCGTGATCTCGTTCGGGTCAGCGGCTGCCGAGGATACGCGCCCCCATCTGACTACAAAGTGAGCGCGACATGGCATGATGGCTTTCGCGGCGGACAAACACTCTTGTTTTACGGGGATCAGGCGAGCGACAAGGCTAGACTGTTCGCCGAAGCAACACTAAAACGTGCAGAAAAAGGTCTGCATGCCTCTGATTTGCCGCCGTTCGATCAGACGCTGATCGAGCTCATCGGAGACGAGAGTCATTATGGCGCGGCACGCAAGATGAAAAGCGCGCGGGAAGTACAGTTAAAAGTCGCCGCACGACACGCTTCACCAAAAGGCATCGGTATCTTGCTCAAAGAAACCATTGGGGCAGCTTTGGCTGGTCCTCCGAGTCTCACGTCGTTCGCGGGTGGCAGGCCAAAGCCATCGCCGGTCGTTCGGTTGTTTTCATTCTTGATACCCAAACCAGACGTCCTGCCGATGGTGCACATAAATGGCGACCAATTTCGATGCGAGCTCCGTGATGCCAACGGAGAATTCTCCGTAACGCCGCACAAGGCACCCGCGATCACCGACCCCGATATGCCGACGACACCAGTAAGGTTGATCCAGATCGCGTGGGGCCGTAGCGGCGACAAAGGTGATAAAGCCAACATTGGCATCATCGCGCGTCGGCCGGAATACCTGCCCTATATTTGGCAAGACCTGACTCCCGAGCGGGTTCAGTCACGCTTTGCTCATTTCACAGATCAACCCGTCGATCGATATTTAGCGCCGGGGTTTAGTGCCATTAACTTTGTATTGCACGATGTTCTCGGTGGTGGCGGCATCGCCAGTCTTAGAAACGATCCGCAAGGAAAAGGTTATGCGCAATTGCTACTCGACATCGAAGTCGAGTTGCCGATCGCAATGGTTGAGGAGCTAGAACATGGCCACTTTTGAATCGAGTATCGATACCAACACCAAGGACTTTGATGAAAATCGAAGCGGGATGCTCGAGTTAACCGAGAAGCTTCAAGCGCTCAACGCACGAGGCGCCGCTGTTTCTGCAAAACGCAAGGCCCGCTTTGTCGAGCGCGGTCAATTACTGCCGCGAGAAAGACTCGCCTCGCTACTCGACCCGGGCATGCCGTTTTTCGCTATCGGCAATCTTGCTGGCTACCTGGCCGACGGTGACGACGAGACGAAATCACTACCGGGTGGCAATGTGATTGTTGGCATCGGCTTCGTCTGTGGGGTCCGTGCCATGATCTCTGTCAGCGACAGCGGCATTCAAGCGGGTGCGCTTACGGAGCCCACGGCGTACCGCATATTCCGCGCCCAAGAGATTGCACTTAAACAGAAACTGCCATTTATCCACTGCGTGGAAAGCGCGGGTGCCAACCTGATGCAATATAAGGTCGGCGGTTTTGTCGCGGGCGGTACTTTTTTCGCCAACCTGGCGCGGTTGAGTGCAGCTGGCCTTCCCGTCATCAACATCCTGCATGGGTCATCCACCGCGGGCGGCGCTTACATGCCCGGCATGAGTGACTACGTGATCGCGGTGCGTAAGCGTGCTAAGGCATTTCTCGCCGGCCCACCGTTGTTGAAAGCAGCGACAGGAGAGATCGCGACTGACGAGGAACTCGGCGGTGCGGAGATGCATGCGAGCGTGTCGGGGCTGGTCGAGTACTTAGCAAACAACGACGCAGAAGCGATTCGCATCGGCCGTGATGTGATCGGAAAACTGCGTTGGCAAGACAATATCGCCGCCGGTCCATCACGACATTTTGAGCCACCAACGCTAGCAGCGGACGACATTGCGGGCATTGTTCCACTCGATTACCGCAAGCCTTACGACGTACGGGAAGTCGTCGCGAGACTGGTCGATGGGTCTGACATCGTCGATTTCAAACCGGATTTCGGCGTCAGCACAGTATGCATCCAAGCAGCCATCGCTGGACATGGCTGTGGCATTCTCTCAAACAATGGCCCCATTGATCCGGCGGGGGCGGCCAAGGCCACACAATTTCTGCAGCTATGTGATCAGGCGGGACATGCCGTTATTTTCTTGCAAAACACGACCGGCTATCTGGTCGGCAAACAATATGAGCAAGGCGGCATGATCAAGCACGGATCTAAAATGATCCAGGCCGTCACAAATATTCGTGTTCCACGCATCACCATCAACATCGGCGCGAGCTATGGCGCAGGCAACTACGGCATGTGTGGACGCGGGATGGACCCTGATTTTCTGTTGACCTGGCCGAACGCGAAAACCGGGGTGATGGGCGGTGACCAAGCGGCAAAGACTATGTCGATGGTCGCGATGGCAGCGGCTAAGGCGAAAGGCCAAGATCTACCGGAAGCAATGTTGGACGCTCAAGAGCGGCAGTTAACCGCGCTGTTCGATGGCCAGTCCGATGCGTTTTATACGTCTGGACATATGCTGGATGACGGCATGATCGATCCCAGAGAAACACGCCAAACGCTCGCGTTTCTGTTGGATACCGTGGACGCCGCCAAACGCACGACAGTGCGGGCAAACAGCTTCGGTGTCGCGAGAATTTGATATGCCTACGATAACGACAACGCTTGAGAGGGGCTGGCTGACGATTCGTTTAGCGCAGCCAAACATTCGCAACGCACTCACCGACGAGATGGTGCTGGAGCTGACCGCCGAACTAAACCGCGCGGCGACAGACGTGGCGATAAGAGGCATCACCTTCCACGGTGAAGGCGAGGTGTTTTGTGCAGGTGGTGACCTGAAAGGATTTCAAAAAACCATCGATGCGGACTCTGTCGCAAGCATCACAGACGTCAGCAAGCGCGCAGGTGCGCTGTTCCATTTGATCAACGAAATGCCGCAAGTTGTTGTGATGTGCGTACATGGCGCGGCGATCGCAGGCGGCATGGGAATGATGGCGGCAGGCGATGTCGTCATCACCACGCAGGATGCAAAATTCGCGTTGACCGAAACTCAACTTGGCATCGTGCCCGCACAGATTGCACCGTTGGTGCTACAGCGAGTTGGCCCTGCCACTGCGCGTCGCTTGATGCTGACCGGCGCGCGGTTCGATGGAGAGCATGCCGCAGCGATCGGACTCGCCGACTTCGTCGTGGAAGACGCTACTGCAATGATGGCGAAGGAAGCGGACATTCGACGCGACGTTTTCCGATGCGCGCCCGGTGCGGTGGCCGCGACGAAACAGCTTTTGAGACATCTCACCGATCGGGATAAGGCGGCTGTGATAGAACACGCCGCGGATGTATTCGCGGGCCGACTCGGGAGCGATGAGGGGCGCGAAGGCATCGCGTCGTTTATCGAAAAACGCAAACCGGAGTGGGCGGAATGACGCGGTTGAATCGAATTCTCATCGCGAATCGCGGCGAGATCGCATGTCGCATAATGCGTACGATCCGGTCGCTGGGTCGCGAATCCGTCGCTGTATATTCGAGCGCGGATGAACACGCACTACACCGCGAACTTGCCGATCTCAGTATCGCCATTGGTGGTGCCGCCGCCAGCGATTCCTATCTCAACATCACACGCATTATCGACGCGGCACGTGAAACAGGCGCGGATGCGATTCACCCAGGCTACGGATTCGTCTCGGAAAATGCCGCGATGGCGACAGCATGTGGTGAAGCTGGCATCACCTTTATCGGACCACCAGCGGATGCCATCGCTGTGATGGGTAACAAGGCGGCCGCCAAGGCACGTATGCTGAGCGCGGGCGTACCCTGCGTGCCCGGTTACCAAGGTGATGACCAATCCGACGAACACCTCATCTCTCGCGCCGACGATATCGGCTTTCCGATCATGGTCAAGGCGGCTGCAGGCGGCGGTGGCCGCGGCATGCGCCTTGTCGTGTCGCGCGATGATCTGCCCGACGCCTTGCGGATTGCACGCTCAGAGTCATTGGCCGCTTTTGGCGACGAGCGGTTGATTCTCGAACGCGCGATCGTGTCCGCTCGACACGTCGAAATTCAGGTCCTCGCCGACCAACAAGGAAATGTCATTCATCTTGGTGAGCGCGACTGCTCGATACAACGCCGCCATCAGAAGATTATTGAAGAAGCTCCCTGCCCTGTCGTCGATTCGTCCCTTCGAGAAGCAATGGGACAAGCTGCGGTAGCTGCAGCACGGGATATTGATTATGTCGGCGCCGGGACCGTCGAGTTTTTGCTCGACGCCGAGGGTGAATTCTATTTCCTTGAAATGAACACACGACTGCAAGTCGAACACCCGGTCACCGAAGCCATTACCGGCCTCGACCTCGTCGCTTTGCAAATCGCGATCGCAGAAGGCGCGCCGTTGCCGATCACTCAAGACGCAGTGCAGATCAATGGTCACGCGATCGAGGCCCGCCTGTACGCAGAGGATCCGGAGGATGGATTCATGCCACAAGCCGGTCCGGTGAAATTCTGGCGTGCGCCTTCGACGACGCTTGCTCGAACGGACAGCGGGATCAAAACCGGTAATGAGATCTCTCCTTTCTACGACCCGATGGTTGCGAAGATTGTTTGCCATGGCGTCACTCGCGAAGACGCGCGCACCAAACTCCAACAAGCCCTTGGAGAAACCACCCTGTTAGGCACGAAAACGAACCGGCAGTTCTTGCTCTCAGCCTTAGCAGATAGAACGTTTGCGGCGGGCGATGCCACCACGCAGTTTATCGAATCTCAAATGACTGAGATTCGAGATAGCGACGCGCCATCGACGGCGGCGCTAGCAACCATTGCGTCGTCATTGGAACAACAACGACGATACCGGCATACGATGAATACCGAGCTTCTCGCTTGGCGACATGATGCTAACGCCGAATCTCGCTTCGACTATCTGACAACCGATGGCACAGCGAGCGTGACCATGTCCTGGCGCTCCGCGACGGACTTCGAGATTGATGGCGTGGCGATCACGCTCACCCGTCACGAGGAGCAACATCTCGATCTCGTCGTCGCAGGCGAACCGGTGAGCTTTGACTACTTGATGACTGATCAAGCGGTTTGGCTATCCGGCACCACCTTCGAAGCGACATTCACGCGGCCAACTGGTCGTCACGACAGCCCGTCATCTGGCGGTTCGGATACAGTCGTCGCGCCTTTCCATGGCCGAATCGTTGCGTGTTTTGTCGAGACCGGCGAAGCTGTCAATGCCGGCCAAAAATTGGTCGTTGTAGAAGCGATGAAAATGCAGCATGACGTCGTTGCGCCGAGAAAAGGTGTTGTCGATCAAGTCGTCGTTTCAGAGAACGACCAAGTTGCTGCTGGCAGCTTACTCCTGAAGCTAGAAAGCGAAGGCGGGTAACCATGCAAGAGGCGGATGATTTTTTTGCGGAAAGCGAAGCGCTAGCCGGTTTGGTCAACGAGCTACCCGATCTTTCCATCACAACACAATTCAAGTCCTGGCGGATTGTCGACGTCCTCGGGCATCTTGCAATATGGAACGAGGCGGCAAGCCTCACGTATCGCGATCCTTCAGCATTCGCGACATTTATCGAGAACATGATGGCTAACTTTCAAAGTGGTGGGACTTTGAGAGACTACGAAGCGCGTTTGCTGACGAACCTAACCGACGACGAGATTCGTGATCGCTGGTGGGCGAGCGCGGTAGATACCTATCAGTGTTACGCCGACGTGGATCCCAAGCATCGTGTCGCATGGGGTGGCCCCGCGATGAGTGTGCGCTCCTGCATCAGTGCCCGACTGATGGAAACCTGGGCACATGCACAAGCGATTTATGATGTGGTTGGTAGGGTCCGCGTCGATACCGATCGCTTACGTCATATTGTCATGCTCGGCCTCAACACCATCGGGTTCAATTTCAGCGTCCATGGTGATTCGCCACCGGACATCGTGCCAACCTTGATCCTTGAGGCACCTTCCGGCGAGACATGGACGTTCGGCGATCTCGACACCAATGAATGCATCCAAGGCACAGCGACTGAGTTCTGCCAAGTCGTCACACAAGTACGCCATATTGCCGACACAGAATTGGCAGTCAGTGGCCCAATCGCTACCCGTTGGATGGCTATCGCGCAATGCTTCGCAGGACCCGCCACGACGCCGCCAGCGCCCGGCAGTCGATTCCGCATCAACTAATCGACAAATGGGAAAAACCGCCCGTGTCCGGATACGGTTGTCGAACTCTTTTCTAGTAAACTTACCTCCCTAATCATAGGATCGACGGGGCTGACCCAGAAGGGGGGGTATCAGCATCAAAGCGATGACATTATCGGAACTGGACCGGCAATTTGCGGCGTACCAGATCGGCGACGCCTGCCTGTCCGATCTCTTTCTGCGTAACTTCGTCGTGCTCTGCTGCGGCGTCGCTTTGTGGTTCGCCACATCGCAATTCATCATGTTGGTGTGGGGTTTCGGATACGTGGGTCTCAACGCAGGCTATACGGCATTTCTTCGCCAACCGCGCACACGCGTCAGCGACCGCACACTACTGATCACAACCCTCATCAGTGTGTTCATCGCGGCTTGGTACGGTGCCATGGTGATTTACATCAGCACTCTCGGCAGCGGCGATTATCTGATTCTTGCTGCGTGCGGCGTGGTCGGCGCCGCGCTGCATTGTCTCTATAACAACAACGAGTTCAGTTATTCGGCCTATGTCGATCTACTCGCGGTGGTCATACCAGCCATCGGTGTTGCGATAGTGGCAGCAATGGAAACTTCATCGTTCGGCGTTGGTATCGCCACGTTCCTCGGTTGCTTGTTTGCGATTGGCTATTTCTGCATTGGATTTCGCAAGATCATCGCTGAACGTGAAGCGTTGAAAACCAAACTTCGGGCAGAGCTCCAGGACCAGAAAATGCGGGCGTTAGGACAGCTCACCAGCGGCGTTGCACACGATTTCAACAATCTTCTAACCGTTGTACTGGCCAACATCGAGCTCGCCTCAGGCACCAGCGATAACAAGAAGTACTTGAGCGATGCTCAATCAGCGGCGCAAAGCGGCGCCGATCTCGTCAAACAACTTATGGCGTACGTCAGCCAATCACACCTGCAACTTGAAGACCAAACAGTAGGCGCATTGTTCGAACGACTACACGAAGTGTTGTCGCGGGTATTGCCGGCGCGCATCACCTTGGATATGAATGTCCGTCATCCAGATGCGAAGGTTCATTGTGACCCTGTCATCTTAGAAACCGCACTATTAAATCTCGTCATTAACGCGCGAGATGCCATCGGTGACCAGCCCGGTCGCATTGGCATTCACGTTGAAGAAGATGCACAAGCTGAAATGATCACAATTCACGTACGAGACGATGGCCCGGGGATGGACCAAGCCACGTTGGAGCGCGCGGTCGAACCCTTTTTCACAACCAAACCGGACGGTCACGGCTCCGGGCTAGACTTGTCGATGGTTCAAGGTTTTGCCGAACAATCGGGTGGTCGTTTCCGTATCAACAATATCGCTGGCGGCGGTTTGGTGGCAACGCTTTCGCTGCCGACGACGGAAACCTCCATTTTGCCAATTGAGCAGTCGGCCTAGACGCGCGATTGCCTGGGCGTGCACAAGAATCCGCGTATACTTCGGTGTGGCAGGTCGCCATAGTGAGGGGAAAAACATGCAGATTCAGCAATTCGAAGTTGACAAGAAAAACCTATCCGAATTCAAAATTAACAACGTGGATTCGGCACCGATCGAAGACGGTGAGATTCGCGTCGCCATCGATTGCTTTGCGCTGACAGCTAATAACATCACTTACGGCGTTGTCGGCGAGCGTATCGGCTATTGGCAGTTTTTCCCGTGTCCGGAGCCGTGGGGCATCATTCCGGTTTGGGGATTCGCTGACGTCATTGAATCTCGCCATGATGAGATCGCCGTCGGTGAGCGTCTGTACGGCTATTGGCCGATGGGCACCCACTTAACGATGAAGCCGGGGAAGGTCGCAGCACAACGACTAACCGACGCAGCCGATCATCGCGCGAATCTGCCCGCTGTTTACAACAGCTATGCGCGATGCAGTCATGAGCCGCATTACGATCCTGCGATGGATAATGCGCGCATGCTGCTGTTCCCACTCTACGCAACGTCTTATTGTCTGTACGACTACCTACTCGACAACGCCTATTTCGGCGCTGAACAAGTGATCATCCCGAGTGCTTCGTCCAAAACCGCCATCGGCTTGGCTTACGCGCTGGCTGACGATGCCGAGGCCAAGCCTTCAGTCGGCATCACATCCAGCGGCAATCTTGAGAAAACGAAAGCGCTAGGCCTTTACGACGAAGTTCTGACCTATGATCAGATCGCCGAGGTCAATAACCAGCCGAGCGTCATCGTCGATATGTCTGGTAATGGCAGTGTGCTTGCGCAACTACACCAGCATCTTGGCGACAATATGCGCTTCACATCCAACGTGGGCCTCACGCACTACGATGAGAACCAGATGACGGACGGCTTCATCAAAGAGCGAAGCCAGATGTTCTTTGCACCAGGGCATATCCAAAAGAGGGCCAAAGACTGGGGGCCGGGTGAATTCGACAAAAAGAGTTTTATGTTTTGGCATGGCGCTGCAAAACGCAGTAGCGCATGGCTCGGCTACGAACACGTCGCTGGTATCGCGCAATTCTCAGACGCATACAAAAACATGCTTGCCGGCCATATTCGACCGGAGGTCGGTCTGATCCTGTCGCCCACCACAAAGGACTAGCCGACCGATGCGCCAGTGGCTCGCGGCGATCTCCCTGCTGTTACTCGTTAACAATCCACTGCATGCGCAAGAGCGACGTATTGCCATCACGTTTGACGATGCGCCGCGTAGCGCCGGTCAATTACTCTCAACGGAGGAGCGCACAGCACTGTTGATCCGCTCTTTAGCGGATGCAAACGTCGACGAAGCCATGTTCTTCGTGACCACGAGCAATCTACAACGGGCCGGAAAGGAAGGTGAAGCCCGCCTACGGCAATTCACGAGTGCCGGACACACACTCGCCAATCACTCGCACAACCACGTATCGGCGAATCGTATCGATGGCATGGCCTTCATCAGCGATTTCGTCGAATCCATGCGACTACTACGCGAGTTTGACCGTGTCGCACCTTTCTTCAGGTTTCCGTTCTTGCATGAGGGCAACACCACTGAAAAACGCGATTTGATCCGTGCCGGCATCAGCGAAGCGGGTTTACGGGCCGGCTATGTGACCATCGACAATTACGACTGGTACTTGCAAGCGCTGTTCACAGAGGCCTTGAATGACGGACGTGACATAGACCTAGACGCTTGGCGAGAGGTCTATGTGGACGTGCTGGTAGACGCGGTGACGTTTTACGATGCGCTGGCCGTCGACGCGTTGGGTCGCTCGCCATCGCATGTGTTGTTGCTGCATGAAAACGAGCTAGCGGCGCTGTTCATCGACGACTTGTGTGATGCGTTACGCGCACTCGGTTGGCAGATTATTCCGGCGACGGACGCTTATGACGATCCCATTGCAACGCGCGAGCCAGACACACTGGTGCTAGGCCAGGGTCGCGTTGCAGCGTTGGCAGCTGAGCGTGGCTTTTCGTTCAGCGAGTTGATTCACCCATTAGAGGATGAAGCGAATCTGCGTGCGTTGCTCGTTGCAAAGGGGCTCGTCGGCACCGCCAAAGGCGCCTATCTCGACCAATCGCCGCCAGGGCTGCGACCACAGAAGTTTGCCCCTGACAGCATTTCTTTGCCCGATAGATATGAATATGGTTCGGTGTTTTCGAGCGATGGCCGCGAGCTGTTTTTTGCCGTTGCAGTTGACGGTAGGGGCGAGATCTATCAAACGCGTTATCGAAACGGTGAATGGCAGTCACCAACAGTCATATTGAGTGATCAAGAAGCAAGCTACGCCGACCCTTTTCTCAGTCGCGACGCGATGCGTTTGTATTTCATCTCGACGCGCGAACGACCCGGTGCCACCGCCGGCACCAACGATATTTGGTATGCAAAGCGGCAATCCGATGGCTGGTCGGCACCGATATGGGCTGGCCCAAACGTGAATACCGATGGGCAAGACTTCTATGTCTCGCTTACAGACAATGGAACCATGGCATTCGCGACCGACACGCACTCGGAACGCCAACATGACCATGACATTTATCTGGCAGCACCAGAGGCGAACGGCTGGGCGCTCCCCAAACGCCTTGAGGGACGCGCACTCACCAAGGCCTATGAGGCAGATCCTTACATCGCGCCAGACGGCAGTTACATCTTATTCAGCTCATCGCGCCGATCCGGCCTCGGCATGCGCGATATCTATGTCACCTTTCGGCGGGATGACAAGACTTGGTCGAAAGCGATAGCACTCGGAAACGGCGTTAACACTCCGGGCCTGGAATTGTGTCCGTCCGTCACGCGAGATGGAAAATATCTGTTCTACACGAGTAACGAGGACATCTACTGGGTCAGCGCAACAGTTATCGACATCGCGCGCCAGAAGCTGGCATCAACCGATGACTGACTCAAGACGGCGCGTACTGTTGATTGGCGCAACCGGCTACATTGGCCGCGCCGTCGCTGAGACCTTGACGACCCGTGGATACGATGTTGTGGCAATTGTCCGAGAGAGCGCTTCGGCTGAACTCGTCGATTGCGAATTACTCGAAGCAACTCTTACGGACGCCGATGCGACCAGTGATGCACTGCGAGATCTGCGATGTGATGCCGTAGTCTCCTGTATCGCCTCGCGAAGCGGGGAGCCCGACGATGCGCGCGCTGTCGATTTCGAGGCCAACATGAATGTGCTGAAGACCATTCGCGATATCGGCGCTCAGCATTTCATTCTGCTGTCCGCTATCTGTGTGCAGAAACCGCGCTTAGCATTCCAGCGTGCGAAACTCGACTTCGAAGCCGCGCTAAAGAATGCAGGCGTCGATTACACGATCATCCGCCCCACAGCGTTCTTTAAATCACTGTCCGGACAGATAGACCGCGTTCGCGCCGGTAAGCCATTCTTGATTTTCGGCAACGGTGAATTGACGCGATGCAAACCCATCAGCGTTAAAGATCTCGCACGGTTTATCGCTGATACGTTAGAGATGCCGGACCGTCGCAATCGGATCTTACCCATCGGTGGGCCGGGACCTGCGCTAACACCGAAAGCGCAAGGCGAGATGATGTTCGAAGTCGCCGGGCAATCACCGACGTTTCGATCCGTGCCGGTTGCGATGTTCTTGGTGCTGGCAGCAATCTTGAGAATTCCAGCATTATTCTCGAAGCGTGTAGCCACCAAACGCGAGCTGCTCAAGATCGGACACTACTACGCCACAGAATCGATGCTGCACTGGGATTCTGAGCGTCAATGCTATGATGCCGAGTCGACGCCAGAGTTTGGTCAAGAGACGCTCGAAGATCACTACCGGCAGATGCTTCGCGCGTCGACGCAGAAGGATGAACGGGGCGCGCACATACTATTCTGACGAATCATCATAAGGGACGGCCATGAGGACAATTGGACTGCTCGGCGGAATGAGTTGGGAAAGTACCGTCGGCTACTACCGTGCCATCAACGAGGGCATCAAACGCGAGAAAGGCGGCCTTCATTCGGCGAAGATCGCGATGGTCAGTGTGGATTTCGCACCCATTGAAGTCATGCAGCAGCAAGGCGATTGGGAGGGTATGGCAGCCTTGTTGATCGAACACGGGCAACAGGTTGAAGCGGCTGGTGCCGATTGCTTATTGATCTGCACGAATACCATGCACCGCGTCGCTGACGCCGTACAGGACAACATTGAGATTCCGCTGCTGCATATCGCTGATGCGACGGCTTCGGCGTTGCGACATTACGGCATTCAGCGAGTGGGATTACTCGGAACCGCATTTACGATGGAGCAGTCGTTTTATGCGGGAAGACTTGCCGATCAACATGGCCTTGATGTGTTGACGCCCGATGCAGCAGGCCGCGATATCGTCCATCGCATCATTTACGAAGAATTGTGTTTGGGGGTACTGAAAGACGGGTCACGCGCGCAGTACTTGGAGATTATCGCGTCGCTCGATGAACGTGGCGCGGAAGCCGTCATTCTCGGCTGCACCGAGATCGGTTTGTTAGTAAAGCAGCACGATACGCCAACAAGATTGTTTGACACCACGGCGATCCATGCCGAAGCCGCTGTTGCGTTCGCACTGGAGAATGGCGAATGAGTGATGCGGCGAGGGCCTATGAGCAACATGCGAAAGCATTCATCAACGCACGCAGCCAGGTCACCGGTCGCCAAACCATACGCACTTGGGCAGCGACGCTTCCACAACCGGCAACGATTCTTGAGCTTGGCTGCGGGAGTGGGCGACCCGTGACGGAAACGCTACTCGCCGCCAAACATACAGTCTTCGCCATCGATGCATCACCAACCTTACTGGATCACTTCCGCCAGGCGTTTCCAACCGTCGAGGCGAAATGCGAAAACGTGCTCGACAGTCGCTTTTTCGAACGCCGTTTCGACGCCGTGGTCGCTATCGGACTGGTGTTTCTGCTAAGCGAAGCGCAACAACGCACACTGATCCAATCGGTCGCGAATGTACTCGAGCCGGGCGGCCGCTTTTTGTTCACCGCTCCCTGGCAGACGGGTGAATGGCATGACGTGCTCACCCAATCCCTGTGTGTTTCGTTGGGGATTGACGCCTATACCGCGGCCTTCAAGGAAGCCGGATTGACGCTAACAGACCGGTTGGTCGATAGCGGGCGCAATCATTACTACGAACTCGAGAAGGACAACTAGCCGTTAGTGTTTACGGTGACACCTAACGCGAACCGTCTCTGAGATCTGCGGGCAGTAGTGCATCGGGCAGGTTCTGATAGCTAACTGGCCTCAAAAAACGGCGTATCGCCAGCGTGCCAACCGACGTGGCGCCGACGTTCGTACTCGCTGGGTAAGGACCGCCATGCATCATCGCGGGATCGACCTCGACACCAGTTGGGAACCCGTTCGCCAAGATTCGGCCGGCCTTTTGCTCAAGCACCGGCAGCAATGTTCGCGCGATACTAAGATCCGCATCATCCATATGTAATGTCGCCGTGAGTTGACCATCCAGGGACGCTGCTGCGGTCAACAAATCATCATCATTGCGCACGCGTACGATCACACCAACTGGTCCGAATATCTCTTCCCGAAGCGAGCGATTCGCCCGCCACACATCCAGCGGCGCATCGAATAGCCATGGACTCGAGCCGCGTTCATGTGGCTCTGCCTTAACCCGTGTCGCCACGCCCGCTATTTGCGACAGGTCAGTCGCTTGGCTATGGCACGCCGCCGCAATGGATGCCGTGAGCATCGTTGCGACACCGACCTCTGACAACGCGCGACGTGTCGCTTCGCTGAATCGATCCGCTTGCTCACCATCTCGAAGAAACATGACACCCGGATTGGTACAAAACTGACCGACACCCATCGTCAGCGATTGCGCCCAACCCTCGGCAATCGCGTCGCAGCGGTTATCGAGTGCGTTGCCAAGGACAAAACCCGGATTGGTCGAGCCGAGTTCACCAAAAAAAGGAATCGGTTCGGGTCTCGCCGCACATAAATCGAACAGAGCCCTGCCCGCCTTCAGAGAACCGGTAAAACCCACCGCTTTGACCAAAGGGTGCGTCACCAGCGCGCGCGCAACCGCCGTCCCGGCATCGTGAAGATACGAGAAAACGCCGTCCGGCATGCGGCACTCAGCGGCGGCCGCGGCAATCGCCGCCGCCACACGTTCTCCGGTCGCAGGGTGTGCCGGGTGTGATTTGACAATGACCGGACATCCAGCGGCTAGCGCCGACGCTGTGTCACCGCCCGCCGTTGAGAACGCCAAAGGAAAATTAGATGCGCCGAACACAACAACGGGTCCAATCGGCCGCATCATGAGCCTTAAGTCCGGGCGAGGTAGTGGCTGACGATCAGGCAATGCACTCGTGTAGCGACGATCGAGATAGTCAGCGTCGCGAATAGCATCTGCAAACAAGCGTAATTGTCCCGTGGTACGGCCAAGCTCACCTGTCAATCTCGCCTCCGGCAATCCACTCTCTTTGATCGCACACGAAACAATGGCTTCGCTATCGGCCTGCATCGCATCGGCAATTGTCTCGAGAAACTGCGCTCTCTGCGCTCGGCTGGTATCAGCAAACGCCGGAAACGCAAAAGATGCCTGCTCTGCGGCGGTCCGTGCTTGCTCACTCGTCGCCACCGTGAACACATCAGGCGCGCCAGACACCGGTGTCGACCGGAAAGTATCATCACCCGCGACCCACTGCCCTGCGATCAATTGTTTTCCATGAATCATCGTCATTCATCTCCTACGGCAATGCGCGGTAAATTTCTTGAGCCGACGCCTAAAATCGCGTGGGCGAGAAGGCATCCACACTAAGATGTGTCGATTGCTCGCCAACCAACTCGGCGATCAATCGACCAGTGGCGGGGGCGAGCGTTAAACCGAGCATATTGTGGCCAGTCGCGACCAGCGCATTCTTAGCGGTTGGTACGCGACCAATGATCGGTAGACTATCCCAAGTCATCGGTCGCCAACCAAACCACGTTTCGACGGTTTCCTCACCGATAGGCTCATATAAATACGGCGCCGCGGCGTCTTTGAGTTGTTCGATACGATGTTCGGGAATCGAATCGTCGAAGCCAACGAATTCCATCATCGACCCCAACCGGAAGTGGCGCTCGAAACTCGTGACACCGATACCGTGTTCTGGGAACAGCATGGGCAGCGATGGGCATTGGACTGGCCTCGTCATGGTCACCGAATAGCCCTTGCCGGGCTCGATGGGCAACCGACACCCAATCATCTGAGCAAGCTTCGCTGACCAGGCACCGGTGGCGAAGACATAGTGATCGGCTGTCATGTTGCCCTTGACGGTCTCAATCGCGGTGATCGCATCGTTTGCACGACGCACACCCGTCATCGGGTTTTGAGGAACGAAAGTGACGCCATTCGATGCGAGCAACGACTGCCAACCACGAATGAGCTTGTCGGGACGGAGAAAGCCATCGTCCTCGTAAAGAAAAGCACCCGCAAGGTCATCGCGTAGCGCGGGCTCCACGGCCGGCAAGGCGGCGCCTTCAATGCGCTTCGCGGACTCCCCGAATTCCGTCGTCAGTAATCGGTCGGTCTCACTATAATCATCGAAACCCGCTTGCGTTTGAAATACATACAGCAACCCCGACGCTTGCCACTCCACATCCAACGCCTCCGTCGACATCAATTGTCGATACTCGTGGAGAGAAGACTCCAGTAGTGGTGCAAGATGATGCCCCGCCGCCAGCATGGTCTCGTGTCCACAGCGGCGTGCGAACTCCCAAAACCAACGATACATGCCCAGGCGAAGTTGTGGTTTGAATCGGAAGGGCGCCCGAGGTTGAAACAACGACGCCAACCCCTTCTTCAGTGTTGCACTCGTATTCAGCGGCAGTATGTGACTGGGACAAACATATCCGCAATTCGCGTAAGAACACTCGCCACCGATATTGCCCCGATCAATAACCGTTACTGAAAAGCCGGCCTCAGACAAATAGTGGGCGCAAGCAAGACCAATAATACCGCCGCCAACTACCAGTACACTGTCGGATCGCTGAGCCATCGTCTATGCAATCCCGTTCGCAAACGGATCGTTGGGGTCGGCGATGATTTGCGTGTCAGCGCAGACGAATGCACGACCAGTCAGGCTCACAATAATGCGAGCGTCATCAGTCGGCCGGTAACTCGCGGTAAATCGACTGCCAATGACGCTCTCCTGCACCCAGGACTCTCCTGCGTTCAACGCGCCCTTAGCCGCCAAACAGGCAAGCTTTGCACTCGTACCTGTCCCGCACGGAGAACGATCATATTCGCCGCCGGGACACAGCACATAGTTTCGACTGTCAGCATTCGACGACTGCGGCGCACCGAAAAGCTCGATGTGATCGATCTCCTCGCCATCTTCACCGGTGATGCCGTGTGTCAACAACGCTTGATGGATCGCCATCGCCGTATGGCGCAAGACGGCTTCATTGTCTAAACGGATATCGCAGGGCGCATCATTGGTTAAGAAAAACCAATTGCCTCCCCAGGCGATATCACCACGGACAACCCCAATGCCTGGGACATCCACTGCGACGTCATCGCGAAAGCAATAGCTCGGCACGTTCTCGATCGTGACGTGGTTCGCGTCATGCAGTGACGCGGTCACAATGCCAACCGGTGTTTCAATACGCATCAGGTCGGTGGGTGCTTTGCCGAGATACGCAAGCGTCGCGGCGACACCGATCGTACCGTGACCGCACATGCCGAGATAGCCCCGATTGTTGAAGAATATGACGCCCGCATCGCAGCGCTTATCGTCCGGCTCGCAGAGCAAAGCGCCCACCATGGCATCGTAGCCGCGCGGCTCTAGAATCAACCGCCGGCGTACGTAGTCATGCTGCTCCCGAAAGCGTTCAACTCGAGCGCTTAGCGGGCCTTGCCCGAGATCGGGACCATCGGCAATGATGACCCGCGTCGGCTCACCTTCGGTATGAGAATCGATAACACGCATGGTTCACACCGCTAGTCGACTCGACCCGGCCACGCGTCCCACCAGGCTCGAAACTGGCGCCATGCAGCATCAACAAAGGCACGCTGTGAATTGGTTAAGCTATCCGTCTTGTTGACGTGATGCTGATAAGCCTCATGACCTTCCAGCACCATGAGCCGCTTATAAAAAAGTACAAGGTCCGGACCCTCGTCGAACTTGGCAAGCACCGTTAGCGCTTCATCGAGCGCACAAGCTTGCTCGAATGCAATCCCGTCACCGGTTGCTGCTCGTTCGCAAAGCGTCACCAAGCGCAGTACCGCATCAGGCAGCGCATTGCCCACGCCGGTGATCGCGCCTTTCGCGCCGCAACGCACATAGCCGTGCACAACTTGCGTGTCGACACCCACCATCAGCGTCAAGTCATCGTGACCGGCAGTGATGTGCTCGGCAGCGTAACTCAGTGAATCCGCGCCGCCGAACTCCTTAAAGCCAATCAGGTTGGCATGCTGCCGCCGCAATGCCTCGAACAGCGGCGCTTTGGTTTCAAAACCGTAATAGGGGCTGTTGTAAATCACCGCTGGCAACGAAGGCGCTGCGTCGAGAATACGAGCGAAGTGAGCGGCTTGTGCCTGACTCGACATGCCACGCGACAACACCCTCGGGATGACCATCAGACCGTCGGCGCCACAAGCCTCGGCATGCGCCGCGAGCGCCTCCGCCCTCGCTGGACTCTGTGCACCCGTCCCAACGACAACCGGGATTCCCGCGCCAACCAGCGCTTCAACGCCCAATTGCCGCTGTTCGTCGGTCAATAACGGCCAATCACCCATCGAACCGCAATAAACAACCGCGCGCATACCGGCATCGATCAACTGAGACGCTGTCGTCACCATCGTTGCGAAATCTGGTGTACCCGTAGCATCGCACGGCGTCATTAACGCCGGGATACAACCTGAGAAAATCGTTGTCGCTCGACTCATCGCGGCTCCCATGGGCAATGGAATCTATGCACTTACCATCGCAACACAGTGCCATAAATACACGATAAGTTCTTTGCTACGATTGAGCAACGAACTTGAGTTTATGCACAATACGATGACCGACACGACCGCCCAAGCACTGCTATCCCTCGTATCGCCCGCATTCAGCGCTGAACCGCTGTTCGATCGGATGACGGATACCGTATTCTTCATCAAGGATGCCGTCGGTCACTACGTATGTGTCAATCACACGTTAGTGGCGCGGTGCGGCAAGACGCACAAGTCGCAAGTGATCGGCAAAACCCCAAGCAGACTATTTGGCGACGAACTCGGTGGCGCATTCGAATCACAAGATAAAGCCATCATCGCCAACGGGGAGCCGCTCACTGATCGGCTCGAGTTGCATCTGCGCCCAGGCGGCGGCACTGGGTGGTGCTTAACAACAAAAGTGCCGCTTCTCGCTGACGACGGCAGGCCAATTGGGATTGCGGGTATCTCTCGCGATTTAGCACGGCCCGATGACCTTAGCGATGATTATCACTTGCTATCTGAAGCGATCTCCTTCGCCCAGCGACGTGTCGATAAGCCGCCCTCGCTCCGCGAGCTCGCCGAGATTGCCGGCATGTCGGTGTACCGTCTCGACAGGCGGATGCGACTGCTGTTCGGATTAACAACCGGGCAGTGGCTTCTAAAAAATCGAATCGAATTTGCCTGTCATGCCCTCCGCCATGGCAGTCGGCCGATCGCGGAGATCGCGTTAGCCTGTGGCTACTCAGACCAGAGCTGCTTCACGCGGCAGTTTCGACGCACCACCGCCCACACGCCCTCTGAGTTCCGACGACTGACACAACGTGAGCACCGTTAGCCATCTAAGGGCAAGAGACGCGCCCGTTGCAATTGTTCACGTCATTCCTAAATGTTGACGCTATACTGAATTCGTCGCACATCGTCTGGAAGGAGCCGAGCATGTATTCAACCATTGTCGTTGTCATCGTTGGTGTTGTCTGTCTGCTTGTCGGTCTCTTGATTGGCCTGTGGTTTGGCAAATCGGGACAGAGTGCAGAAGCCGAGAAGACCGAAGCGGTCAAAACAGAGTTCAGCGATTATCGCGATGCGGTGAATCAACATTTCGAAAACAGCGCCAAACACTTCGCAGCGATCGGGCAAGAGTATCAAGCGCTGTATCGACATATGGCGAACGGCGCCGACGCCTTGCTGGCCGATGATTCGGACGTGCGGCGAACCGGGTTTCCCGTGCTGCCCGCCGCGAGCGATATCGCCGCCGACATCGTCGAGGACGATCAAAGCAGCCCTACCGATAATGCATCACCAGATGTGTTAACTGAGCCCGTCGCGGATGCAAGCAATGATGAAGATGCCGCAGCACCCACTGAAGAGGCGCTGTCGGAAACACCGTTGGATGAAGAGGCCCTGGCGCATCCAGACGTGGACGACGTCGCCGGTACCGAAATAGAGGATGCGCCCGATGCTGGCCGCGACGGTTCGCCTGACGCCGAGAAAGATACCGGTGATGATTCGACTGACGATAGCGACGACGAACGGCGCGACGATCAGCGATAGACGTCGATGACCAGGCGTGGCTTAGAAACCGTCCTTTGTTGGTATACGGTTGTCTTACTTGCCCTCTACCTACCACTGGAGACATGGGCATCCTTGCCGGCTGGCTTGCTGTCGCCCTACTACATCGTCGATCTTGTTGGCATGGCGCTACTCGCACTTGGCGTGGCGGCATCGTTCAACGCAAGACCGTATTCGAATCCGGCCATCCTATGCGCAGGCTATGCTTGGTGCGCCGCCAATGGTTGGCGTGCAACGGCAGATAGACTATCGCTCATCAATCGCGGGGAACCGCTGCCACTTGGCGGCATCGAACTCGCTGTTGTCGGCGGATCGACGTTGGCGGCAATATTCGTCACGGCTGCCCTTGCCTGGCAACTCTGGGACGGCAACACCGAGAGATAATTGAACGCCCCGAAGTCTGCCGTCGCGACGGCGCGTTATTCCGTCACAGTAATCGTGATGACGTCGGACGTGATTGGCGGCTCATGCGGGATATGCAAGTAGTCGCCAAGCAGCATTTGCAACGTATGAGTGCCCGGCGGTAACTCGATCGTCGCGTCTGTTTGGCCCATACCAAAGTGAACATGTTGCGCATCTTTAGGAATCGGCTGCGTCACATCCGGTAAGCCCGTATTGATCAGCAAGTGATGATGGCCACTATTCGCCGTTGTATCGCCGGCCGGAACGACAGCGATGTCGTCAGCACCGAAAACGACGGTGACCGGTGAGGTGACACTGGCACCATCGACAGGTTCAACAAAATAAACGCGGGCGCCTTCCGGCGCAGCGCTGCGTGGCAGCGCAAGCTTCGCGGATGCATCACCGTCAACGGATGTCGCATCGACGACGGCAGCTTCATCGGGCGCCTTGCTACAGGCTATCGCACCGAATGTCATCACAGTTATAGCGCTCGCGAGTCGTATGGGTCTGTTCATGTCTGTTGCTCCTCGTTCGTAGGTTTTTGGCCTGGCATTTATGCGTCGTGTGTCGACCCAAGGCTGCGAATCGACACGGTCTTAACGCGGCGCTGATCCGCATTGATGACTTCAATCTCGTAGCCCTGCCACTCGATCGAATCACCGACAGCTGGAATCCGCTCGAGTCGCTCAGTGAGTAACCCGCCCACCGTTGTCGCGTCGTCGGTCTTCTCCCACACGACGCCCAGCGTCAACGCAATACGTCGCATGTCGACGGAGCCACGCACGACCAGCATGCCGTCGTAACGCTGCCGTATGTCGGACACCTTGATATCGCTCTCGTCGCGGATGTCGCCGACAATTTCCTCGATAACATCTTCGAGAGTGACGATGCCCTCGATTCCGCCGTACTCATCAACCACCATCGCAAGGTGCCTGTGTGCTTGCTGAAACGTTCGCATTAACGTCGTCACCGCCGTTTTGTCGGGAACCAAGAGCGGCTCCTGAGTCAGGGAGGACCAATCGATGTCCTGACCTGGGTGATCTTGCAGCCAATACATGAGCTCTTTGACCAGGACCACACCGATCACATCGTCAAGATCATCACTCGACGCAAACGGAAAACGGCTATGACCCGTCGTACGCACAAACGCCAAGACATCATCACGTGTCATGCCAGCATGAAGAAACTTAACGGACTGCCGGGGCAGCATGACGTCTTCAGTCTGCAGATCGGCGAGTTGCGTTGCGCCCACAACGAATCCTGCCGTTCGTGCGCCAACGACACCCTCACTTTTGCCAAGCATGGCGAGCAACCGTAACTCCTCGCGCGAGGTCACCGGTGCTTTCTCCGCGGGCCGCAGCATACGTGAGAGGCGCTCGCTGACGGCGACAATTGGCCACAGAAGACGAATCAACCAATGAATACCAAACGCGACTGGGGTCGCCAGCCCTGCGGCATACGTGACGCCTAACGTCTTTGGGATAATCTCGGTGAACAACAACACGGCCAACGTGAATAGCAGCGAGAAAATCCACAGTGCCTCTGGATTGAAGACGGCTGAGAAACTTGCTCCAGCAACCGACGCACCCACCGTGTGCGCTGCTGTATTCAGTATCAAAATGGCGGCGATCGGGACATCGAAGTGCTCTTTGAACCCAGCCATCAAACTACCGGCACGTTTTCCTTCCTGGACCATGGTCTCAATTTGCGGACGACTGACCGAGAGCAGCACGGATTCCGCAATCGAGCACAAGAATGACACCACCAAAACGACCGCAACTGCAGCAACAAAAACCAGCATAGTAATCCTGTCGGGGAAATGACCAGACGACAGAATATCAGGCGTCCGTCGTTTGCCGAAATCCGGCGTTCGCCGGATCGACGGCCAAGAGACTAACGCCTATGGCCGTTGCCAAACCAATTGATTGCTGCAATGACCTTGATAGAGCGTGCGATCAGGCCGCGCTGACGGCGCCAGGCAATGCGCGACAGAACTTCGCAACGTCGGGCAGAAGGCCCATTGAAACGCGGGACCAATCCGCGTAATCCATGTATTGACCACGGATCATAATGTTCTGACGCGCGAGCGCCTCGCGCACCGCATTGGCAGGCTTTCCGGAACGGAAGAAAACAAAGTTTGTATCGGACTTGATCATCGGCATGTCCAATGCGTCCAAGGTGTCAGTCACCATCTCTCGTGCTTCCAGTATTTTCTTTCTCGAGCGATTGATGAACGCATCGTCATCATAACAACCGATCGCCGCCGCGTAGCTGACGCCTGACATCCATGACATCGCTGCACCGGCGATCATGCGCGCGTGCTCCGGTGGGGCAATGACATAGCCAACACGAATCCCTGCCAGCCCGTAGAGTTTTGAAAAGGTTCGCGACACGATCACGTCGTGCCCATCACGCACAAGATCAATACAACTGTTGTCGGTCGGGTTGTCGGTGAGCTCCATGTAGGCTTCGTCAACGACCACGGTCGCCTTGGCAGCCATACGCTTTACGGACGCCTTCAAAACGGCAGCATCTTCCAAGAGACCCGTCGGGTTGTTTGGGTTACAGAGCTGCACCATGCCGGTTTTATCCGTCACCATCGCTTCAAGCGCTGGAAAATCGACGCCGAAATCATCGCGCATAGGCGCTCGTGTCACCGTCGCCAAACCCAACCGGCTCGCATACATCGGTGTTGCATCGAAAAACAGACGCGGCGCCACAATCGGGCCACGCTGACCCCAAACCACTGCGATGGCAGACAGTGCCTCTGCCGACCCAGCCGAAATGACGATGTGTTCTGGTGTCAGCCCGTGCTGATCAGCAATCATCTTGGCCAGGGTCTTGCTCGCATCATCGGCGTAGTACGCGCCCTTTCTTGCCGCATAGTCCATGAGCTTCAGCGCTGACTCAGCCGGTCCGTAAGGGTTCTCATTGCTGTGCAGTCGCACTTCACCAGGCTGCGGGCCAAACAATGCGCCACCGCCGGGCAGCGTCGGAAAAGCACCTACTGACTCGGCTTGTGTCGCAGTGAGTCTTGGTTGGCAGGCGGCACCGGCGGCGACACCGGCAGCGCCAACCAGCACCGCTCTTCTGGTGGTTTTGATGCCCATGCTCTCACTCCCGGTTGCACTGTGACCCTTTGAATGTGCCCGGAGCCAGCGCACAACGCAAGGTGCGGATCAGAACGGTCCAGATAGCGCCAATCGGAAAAAGCGTCCGAGCAAATCGGGATTCATCAATATCGTAAACACGAATCCCCAAATCGCACCGCTGAAATGGGCCATATGCCCGATGTTGTCCGTTCCTTTCTTATCCATGTACCAGGAGTAGTACAGATAGGCCGCACCGCCGATGATTTGCGGGATCGGCAATACACCGTAGAGCAACAGATATTCCCATGGCGCAAACACGATGACCGCAAATACGACAGCCGAGACACCGCCGGATGCGCCCAATGCTGCATAGCGCGGGTTTCGTTTGTGACGAAAATAACTCGGCAACGAGGCGACCGCGACGCCGCCAACATAGAGCAGCATGTATTGGTATAGCGCCAGCGGGCCGAGAAACGCGGGGTAGTAATAGGTCTCCAGCGCTGTGCCGAAAGACCAAAGCACAAACATGTTGATCGCGAGATGCAGGAAATCAGCGTGGATCAGACCCGACGACAAAAACCGATACCACTGCTTGCGCTGACTGATCGTTACCGGATGGAACACCAGTTGTGTCTTGACGGCGCGATTCTCCATGAACACCAGTGAGACAACGGAGGTCACCAGCACGATAAATAGGGTCAGCGTCATATTTGGCACTCGCCGCTTTCAACAAGCCGGCAGTGTAACGCAGTGCGCATGGGCTCGACATCACCAACCGCCTGCTTGTCGCCGACAAAACTGCTACCATAGCTGGCTAATTTTTAACCAGTTCCAACCGATGCGGACATCTCTCACAAAACTCTACGACTACCCAAAGTACTGGGCTGAGTGCTATGGCCGCGCGCCGTTTCTGCCGATGTCGCGCGACGAGATGGATACGCTCGGATGGGATAGTTGCGACATCATCCTGGTCACTGGCGATGCCTACGTCGACCACCCATCGTTCGGCATGGCCATCATCGGGCGCCTATTGGAATCGCAAGGTTTTCGTGTCGGCATCATCGCGCAGCCGGATTGGCGCTCCAAGGACGCGTTCGAAGCGTTGGGCAAGCCGAACCTCTATTTCGGCGTGACCGCTGGCAATATGGACTCGATGATCAACCGCTATACGGCCGATCGCAAGCCGCGTTCCGATGATGCCTATACGGCAGGCGGGCAAGCCGGTTCCCGTCCTGACCGTTGCTCGCTGGTGTATGCGCAACGGGTTCGAGAAGCCTATCCCGACGTTCCCCTGGTGCTCGGCGGCATCGAAGCATCGCTTCGCCGGATTGCGCATTATGACTATTGGCAAGAGAGCATCCGGCGCTCCATTTTGGTCGACGCGACCGCCGATATTTTGCTGTATGGCAATGCGGAGCGTGCGCTAGTCGAAGTGTCACACCGGTTTGCCCGTGGCGAGACAATCGACACGATGATGGATATCCGCGGATGTGCTTTTATCCGTCGGTCGACACCGGAAGGCTTCTGGGAAATCGACTCGACGCGTGTCGATCGCCCTGGCAAGGTCGATCATATCGTCAGTCCCTACGTCAGCACGACAGAAACACGCGCGTGTGAGGACAAGCAGTCGAGTGACGCTGAGCCCGAGCCGGTCACGCCGTTGCGTTTCGTTCCAGACGCCAAACGTAATCGTGACCGAACGGTGATACGGCTGCCGTCATTCGAGAAGGTGCGCAACGATGCTGTTCTCTACGCGCACGCGAATCGCGTACTACACCTAGAAACAAACCCGGGCAACGCGCGCGCGCTGGTCCAAGCGCACGGCGATCACGACGTCTGGCTGACGCCACCACCGATCCCGCTTAGCACCGAAGAGATGGACTACGTATTCGACCAGCCGTTTCAACGCGTGCCGCACCCGGCCTACGGCGATGAAAAAATTCCGGCTTACGAAATGATTCGGTTCTCAGTGAACATCATGCGTGGCTGTTTCGGCGGCTGCACGTTCTGCTCGATCACTGAGCACGAAGGACGCATCATCCAAAACCGCTCCGAAGAATCGGTCCTTAATGAAGTAGAAGACATCCGCGACAAAGTCCCAGGCTTTACCGGCGTCATCTCAGATCTCGGCGGCCCGACAGCGAATATGTATCGACTCGCTTGCAAGAGCCCTGAGATCGAAGCAGCTTGTCGCAGACCGAGCTGCGTTTATCCGGGCGTGTGTAGCAACTTGAACACAGACCACAGTTCCCTAACGCAGCTCTACCGAAAGGCGCGAGACTTGCCGGGCATCAAGAGAATCCTGATCGCCTCGGGCCTTCGCTACGATCTTGCCGTGGAGGATCCGGAATACGTCAAAGAGCTGGTCACCCACCACGTCGGCGGCTATTTGAAAATCGCGCCAGAACACACCGAGCGCGGCCCGCTCGACAAGATGATGAAGCCTGGCATTGGCACATACGACCGTTTTAAGGAGATGTTCGAGCAATTCACGAAGGAAGCAGGAAAAGAGCAATACCTCATCCCTTACTTCATCGCCGCGCACCCTGGTACGACCGACGAAGACATGATTAATCTCGCGTTGTGGTTAAAAGACAATGGCTTCAAAGCCGACCAAGTCCAAGCGTTTTATCCATCGCCGATGGCAACAGCGACGGCGATGTATCACTCCGGCAAAAATCCGCTCCGTAAAGTGGGGTACAAGACCGAAGGTGTTGAGACGATCAAAACACCAGAGCAAAGAAAGCTACACAAAGCACTACTGCGCTACCATGATCCGGCGAATTGGCCGATGATCCGCGAATGCCTGATACGACTCGGCAAGCATCAACTCATCGGAGATGGCCCGGGCAAATTGATTCCATCGCGCGATCCGAAGGACACATACCAGGCGCATCGTCGAAAGAACTCACAGCGTGCGCACAAAAAACGGCTCGGAAAGAACCGGCTCCTCACACAACACACGGGATTACCCCCACGCAAACAGACATGATGGGCGTCAGCGCACATCACATGCGCGTTGGCTTGGGCGTTGCCTTGTTAATCGCACTCACCAGCTGTCGTTCAGAACCCGCTCTCAAACCATTCTCAAGTGACGGCTGCTCGCTGTTTCCAGACGCCTCCCCGCTGTCGCAGAAAGATTGGTGCGCGTGTTGCTTCGAACACGATATTGCTTACTGGAAAGGTGGAACACGCGAAGAACGCGAGGCCGCCGATCTTGCGTTGAAAGACTGTGTGGCTAAGAGGACCGGCAATCAAGCGCTCGCCGGTACGATGTATGAAGGGGTACGCGCCGGCGGCAGTCCTTATTTTTATAATTGGTATCGATGGGGCTACGGCTGGCCTTATGCACGTAAATACCAAGCACTAACCGACGCCGAACAACAGGAGGCCGCGAGACTGCTGGCCATTTGGGAACCGAGCGAACGCGCCAAGGCGTGCCCGGATAACCTTAGACGGGACGACACACCGCAGCCTTAGGCGCTATCCACAACGCTTCGCAGCAGCGCCAAGGCGCAGAAATGCTGGAAAACCACTCGGATAGCGTACGACCGACTGCTTTTTTGCATATTTTTGCGCATATATAGCACGACTTATCATAATTCGTGTATCTTTACGGTCAAGGTACTACTCTCAGAAGTAGCAGCGTAAGGATACGGTGATGAATCAAGAGCAAAGAGACGACTGGAATGCATTTCGTTTCATTATGCTCGGCGCGCCACTTCTGGTTTCCGTTGTTGCACTATTTCTAGGTTCATTAAGCACCGCGATACCGCTCGGCATTTTCAGTGCCTGTTTGAGCACACTGTTGTATCTCAGACGTGGCAGCAAGCGAGACATCACCTTGCATGTCGTGATGGCCATGCTGATCGGCTATCAAACGGTGCTGCTGGCAACGACCGTCGACGAGCCCAACATCGGCTTCGTTTGGTATCTCATTATCCCAGCGGTCGTCGCACTGTTAGGCAACAAAACCCACGTGTTGATTTGGACGCCGTTCACGCTACTGGCAGTGTCCTACATCTGGTATCTGTACAGAGACCTACCGGTGTTCTCT
>JBCAZE010000145.1:0-7854 GCA_039700805.1 Pseudomonadota bacterium
ACATCGCGTGCATGGTGAACGGTGCTGGACTCGCGATGGCCACGATGGACGTGATCAATGTCTACGGTGGTGAGCCTGCGAACTTCTTGGACGTCGGCGGTGGCGCGACCGCAGAGCGCGTATCGGAAGCGTTCAAGCTGATTCTCTCCAACGATAAAGTGAAGGCCATTCTGGTGAACATCTTCGGCGGTATTGTTCGCTGCGATCTTATTGCCGACGGTATTATTACTGCGGTCAAAGAGGTTGGCGTTAACGTACCGGTTGTTGTCCGATTAGAAGGCACCAACGTCGAAAAAGGGCGCGCGACGCTTGCTGAGAGCGGGCTCGACATTATCACAGCAGAAGATCTGACCGACGCAGCGAAAAAAGCTGTGGCGGCGGCGGGCTAAGCGGGGCATTAGCAATGAGTATTCTCGTCAATAAAGAAAGCAAGATTATTTGTCAGGGTATTACCGGCAACCAAGGATCTTTTCATACAGAGCAGTGCATCGAGTACGGCACGCAAGTCGTTGGTGGTGTAACACCTGGCCGCGGCGGTACCGAGCATCTGGGCGTTCCCGTCTTTGATTCGGTCGGCGATGCCGTCAGCGAGACCGGCGCGGATGTCAGCATGATCTATGTGCCGCCACCTTTCGCCGCTGATGCGATCTTGGAAGCGGCCGCCGCGGGCGTCGAATTGATCGTCTGCATCACCGAAGGTATTCCCGTATTGGACATGGTCAAAGTGAAAGCAGCGCTTGAAGACCACGATTGCCGTCTGATCGGACCGAACTGTCCTGGCATCATCACGCCGGGCGAAGCGAAAATCGGCATCATGCCTGGCTTC
Source organism: Pseudomonadota bacterium (assembly GCA_039700805.1). GTDB lineage: Bacteria > Pseudomonadota > Gammaproteobacteria > Steroidobacterales > Woeseiaceae > CALBPI01. The sequence goes on from JBCAZE010000145.1 coordinate 827, forward strand.
ATTCACTCTGCTGGCAAGATCGGGGTTGTATCTCGTTCGGGTACATTGACCTATGAGGCAGTATTCCAGACCACACAAGCGAAGCTTGGTCAAAGTACCTGCGTTGGTATCGGTGGAGACCCAATCCGCGGCATGAACTTCATCGATTGCCTTGAGTTGTTCCAACAGGACCCGGGAACGGAAGGCATCATCATGGTGGGTGAGATCGGTGGCGCTGATGAAGAAGCAGCCGCTGAGTATATTGCCGATAACGTTACAAAACCGGTTGTCTCGTACATCGCTGGTGTCACTGCACCGCCAGGCAAACGGATGGGGCATGCCGGTGCGATTGTCGCGGGTGGCAAAGGCACAGCCGCTGCGAAATTCGCGGCGCTAGAAGCAGCGGGCGTGCGAACGGTACGTTCGCCGGCGGAGCTCGGTTCGGCAATGGTGGAATCACTCGGCTAGTTCGCCTTCAGCTGGCTCCCGATAACGCGACGACATCATTGATGGACGGACCTATGCGGACGGTACTAGCACAAGTCAATCCGCTCGTCGGCGATGTCTCCGGTAACCTCGAGAAATCGCTAGCGGCAATTTCGCGGGCGCGTGAGGACCACGACGCACGCCTTGTTGTTTTGCCGGAGCTCGTATTGTGCGGGTACCCGCCAGAGGACTTGCTCTTTCATGGCGGGTTACAGCGGCGAATCCAGCGCGCGGTTGATACGTTGCGCGAGTCGATCACTGATGTCGCCGTTGTTGTTGGATATCCCGAATACGTCGACGGTCAGTTGTTCAATGCGGCGAGTGTCATCGACGGTGGTGAGATCATTGCTCACTATCGGAAGTGGTTGTTACCGAATTACCGCGTCTTCGACGAAAAGCGTTATTTCGCCGCTGGCGATACACCCTGTGTCTTTGCGCTCGACGGCGTGAAAGTCGGGCTGACGATCTGCGAAGACGTTTGGGAGCCGGAGCCATCGGCTGCCGCAGCCGCGGCGGGTGCCGAGCTCATCGTAGCGATCAATGGCTCGCCGTATGCCGAAGGTTCGCAAGCGCGTCGGGAGCAGGTGGTTCGAGATCGCGTTGATGAGCAGTCACTACCTGTCTTGTACGTCAATATGGTCGGCGGACAGGACGAGTTGGTGTTCGATGGCGGTTCTTTTGTCATGTCCTCGACGGGCGAGACTCTCGGTCGGGCGCCTGCCTATGAAGAGGCCGACCTCGTCGTCGATGTGGTTCGCGAGGGCGACCGTGTTGTGCCGAAAACAGAGATGCAGGTGCCATTACTTGATCGCGAGGCGAGTATTTACGGCGCGCTGGTCTGCGGCACGCGCGACTATGTTCGCAAGAATGGTTTCCCGGGCATCATTCTAGGCTTATCCGGTGGTATTGATTCAGCGTTGACGATGGCGATCGCCGTTGATGCACTCGGTGCTGATGCGGTTCACGCAGTAATGATGCCTTATCACTACACATCGGATATGAGTCGTGAAGATGCCGCGCTGCAAGCGAGTGCCATGGGCGTGCATTACGATGTGATTTCGATTGCGCCGATGGTCGAGGCCACATTGGGACAGCTCAGTCCGCTCTTTGAAGGTCTCGAGGAAGACACGACCGAGGAGAACATTCAATCTCGTAGTCGTGGTGTGTTGCTCATGGCGTTGTCCAACAAGACAGGCCGCATGTTGCTGACGACCGGAAACAAGAGTGAGATGGCTGTCGGTTACGCGACGTTATACGGCGATATGGCGGGTGGATTTGCGCCACTCAAGGATTGCAGCAAGTTGACGGTATTCGCACTTGCGCGGTATCGAAACGCCTTGACCCCTGATGCCCCGCCGATTCCTGTGCGAGTCATAGAGCGACCACCTTCGGCAGAATTGCGACCCGATCAAGAAGATACCGATTCACTGCCACCTTATGAGGTTCTCGACGCAATTTTGGAAGCGTTTGTCGAGCGAGATATGACGGTCGACGACATCACAGCAGCAGGCTTCGAGCGCGAAACGGTGGTGCGTGTTCTCAGCATGGTGCGACGCAATGAATACAAACGGCGGCAAGCACCACCGGGTGTGCGCGTCAGCGGTCGTGCGTTCGGCCGTGATTGGCGCTACCCGATCACCTCGGGCTACGCGTTTCCAGAGGACGTCTAGCGTCTGCGCTAGAGCCTTGCGTCTGGAAAGTTAGCGATCAGGACGTCGCGCGTCGATGCAGCGAGGTCTTCAAGGCCGAGACCCTCATAGGACTTGATCATGATGCGCAGCGACTCTTCGTTAGCGGCAGTGCCATCGTAGGTTTGCAGTGTCCGCTTAGCCCGGTTCAAAGAGGCGATGTACGCGCCTAGTCTCAGGTAATAGTCCGCCACATTGTTCTCGTAACGTGCGAGCTTGTCCTTGATATAGACCATTCGCTGTACGGCATCGTCAGAGTAGTTGCTCGCTGGGTAGCGCTCCACCAGTTGCCGGAAGACCGAGAAGGCGCGTCGGGAGTCATTGGGTGGGCGTTCGGCGCGGTCGACCTTAAACAGCCCGTCGAGCGGGCCTGGCGGCTTGTCAAAGTAGCTGAGACCTTTGATATACAGCGCATAATCGACGCGCGGATGGGTGGGGTTCTCACGCATGAACTGATCGGCAGCATCGATAGCTTGCTCTTTACTGCCGCTCTTGTAGTAGCAATAAATCAGGTCGATTTGAGACTGTTTGCCGACAGCGGAGAACGGATAGCGCGATTCTAGCTGCTCGAAAACGAAAATGGCCTCCCTGAAGTTGCCATTATTCATTGATCGTTTGGCGCGGTCGTAGATACTGTCCGCGCTGCCGATCGGCGCTTGCGTTTCGGGTCCGCTGCTGCAGGCGCTCATTAAGATCGCGAGCGTCAATGCGGTTACTCGAGATCCGAATGTGGTCATCGTTCTGGTCATGGAATCGCGGTGTCTCATTTTTAGCCATCGAACCCGTTGCTCGGGGCTTTGCTTGTATTCTGCGCGGCGCAGTATACCGTATTCCCTCTGACAGTCGGCAGCGGAACGGGTTCAATAGGAGATTCAGTCTGAGCGACCATATTCATCAACAGTCGGTGCCGGTCGCGTTAGCGGGGTACCGGTTGGATCAAGCATTGGCACAGATGTTTCCAGAATATTCGAGAAGCCGGCTAACGCAATGGCTGAAAAGCGGCGAAATTCTGGTGGATGGGGCCCAGTGCAAGCCCAGAATGCGTCTGGCGGGCGGGGAGGACGTGCGCATCGCTGCATCGATGGCAACGGAGGTTGCGGTACTGCCGCAGGCGGTTGATATCGAAGTCGCGTACGAAGACGATGATGTGTTGGTGCTGAATAAGCCTGCCGGCCTCGTCGTACATCCTGGCGCTGGCAATCCGGATCAGACGCTCCAGAATGGGCTGTTGCATCGTTGGCCAGAAACCGCCGTCCTGCCACGCGCCGGATTGATTCATCGAATTGATAAAGAAACCAGTGGTTTATTGCTGGTCGCCAAACATCTGACCGCGCACACGACACTGACGCGTGCCCTGGCAGAACGGGAGATTCACCGGGAATATTATGCGATCTGTCACGGCGTGTTGACCGGCGGGGGCACCATTGACGCGCCGATCGGACGCCACCCGCGCGACCGATTGAAGATGGCTGTGCGCGATGCGGGTCGGCCCGCGGTGACCCACTATCGTGTTGATACGCGATTTGTAGCGCATACCGCGGTGCGGGTGATCCTAGAAACCGGTCGTACACACCAGATACGGGTGCATTTCGCCCATCGCAAGCACGCGCTGATCGGTGATCCTGTCTACGGGGGACGGCTCAGAATTCCACCGGGCAATGATGTAGCGTTGGCCGAGGCGCTTCGCGGGTTTCGACGGCAAGCACTGCATGCACAAAAGCTCAGCTTCGCGCACCCAACGACGGGCGATGAAACGATGGTTTCGGCAGAGCTCCCAGCAGATTTGTCTTCGTTGCGCGATGCGTTGGCGGCGAATCAGCAAAGCCTGGAGCGCTAGGTGTTGGACGGACTGACACCGCCATGGGTGCGGCCCGGCGGGCTTTTGTTCGGCAAGGTTGGTGCGCTCTCGACGACGCGTCTCGGCGGTGTGAGCACGGCGCCGTACGATGGTTTGAATCTCGGCGACCATGTCGGTGACGACGATAACGATGTCGCGCGTAATCGCGCGCTCGTTACCGAAGCCTACGCGCTGCCCTCGGACCCCCTTTGGCTTCAACAGGTGCACGGCATCAAGGTCATTGATGCCGGTGATTGGCAGCCGAATACCGAGGCTGATGCCATCGTCTCCCGACAGAGAGGTCAGGTACCAACGATAATGACGGCAGATTGTTTGCCGATATTGTTGGCGAGCAAGGACGGCAACATCGTAGGCGCCGCACATGCTGGTTGGCGCGGATTGGCAGGCGGTATTGTTGACGCCGTCGTCGCCGCTATGGACGTTGATGCCAAAGATCTACTGGCTTGGATCGGCCCCGGTATTGGTCCATCAGCTTTTGAAGTGGGCGAAGAAGTCCGTGAAGTCTTCGTCAGAAGCGACCATATCGCCACCAACTGTTTCACGCCAAACGCGCTTGGGCGCTGGCAGGCTGACCTAAAAATGCTTGCGATTCTGGCACTGCGGCGCAATGGCATCGCGAGGATTACCGATAGTGGGCAATGCACCTACGCGGACGCTGAGCGGTTCTTCTCGCATCGGCGATCAGCGCCCTGTGGGCGAATGGCCAGCATGATCTGGATCCTCTGACGACGCTTGAAAGCTCGGCTCTGGATCGCCATATCTTCGGGAGATAACGCCTTTTCCGGAGTATTCCGTTATGCGAATGGACAAACTGACCAGCAAGTTTCAGCAAGCGCTAGCCGATGCACAGTCGCTCGCCGTAGGTCGCGATCACCAGTTCATTGAGCCGATTCACGTAGCAATGGCTATGCTCGATCAGCAGGGTAGTGGTGTGGCTGGCCTATTGACCAAAGCGTCGGCGAACGCTGTCAAACTGCGCGCCGATCTTAGCGATGCGCTCGGCAAACTACCCGAAGTTCAAGGCACACCCGGTGAGGTCCATTTAAGCAATGAGACCGGCCGGTTGTTGAACGTTGCCGATAAACTTGCGCAGCAGCGCGGTGATAGCTTCATTGCCTCCGAGTTATTCCTCTTAGCCGCACTGAAGGACAAAGGCTCGTTGGCGAATCTGATGATCGCTGCAGGTACCAGTGAAGCGGCTCTTCTGCGTGCCATAGACGACATGCGCGGTGGTGAGTCCGTGCAAGATGCAAGCGCTGAAGATCAGCGCCAGGCACTCGAAAAATATACGATCGATCTCACGGAACGCGCGATGGCTGGCAAAATCGACCCTATTGTCGGTCGCGATGAAGAGATTCGCCGAACCATTCAGATTCTGCAGCGACGTACCAAGAATAACCCCGTGCTGATCGGTGAACCCGGCGTCGGCAAGACGGCCATCGTCGAGGGTTTGGCGCAGCGTATCGTCAACGGTGAAGTGCCCGAAGGGATGCGCAATAAGCGTCTTCTGTCGTTGGATATGGGCGCGCTGATTGCCGGCGCGAAATATCGCGGTGACTTCGAAGAGCGACTCAAAGGCGTTCTCAATGATCTTGCCAAGCAGGAAGGGCAAGTCATCCTGTTCATTGATGAGCTGCATACGATGGTCGGCGCAGGGAAAGCCGATGGCGCGATGGATGCTGGCAATATGCTCAAGCCGGCGCTTGCGCGCGGAGAGCTTCACTGCGTCGGCGCGACAACGCTGGATGAGTATCGGCAGTACCTCGAGAAAGACGCGGCACTCGAACGCCGTTTCCAGAAAGTTGTCGTTGACGAGCCGACGGTTGAGGACACCATTGCGATTCTTCGCGGACTGAAAGAGCGCTATGAGGTGCATCATGGCGTCGAGATTACGGATCCAGCGATTGTCGCTGCCGCGACGTTATCGCATCGGTACATCAGCGATCGGCAGTTGCCCGACAAGGCGATCGACTTGATTGACGAAGCCGCATCTCGAATTCGGATCGAGATCGACTCAAAGCCCGAGTCGATGGATCGTCTGGAGCGAAAGATTATTCAGCTGAAGATCGAACGCGAAGCACTCAATAAAGAATCTGATGAGGCCTCGCGCAAACGTCTGACGGATCTCGACGAACAGCTCTCGGGTCTCGAACGCGAGTACGCCGATCTTGAGGAAGTATGGAGCGCAGAAAAGGCAGCGATGCAGGGCACGACGCATATCAAGGAAGAAATCGAGGGCGCCCGGCTAGCACTTGAGAATGCCCGTCGCACCGGCGATCTCGCGAAGATGTCGGAGCTGCAATACGGCACCATTCCCGCGTTGGAAAAACAATTGGAGAGTGCGCAGCAAGGTGAGGATGACAAACCGGTTTTGGTTCGCAACAGCGTGACCGATGCGGAAGTTGCCGAGATCGTCGCGCGCTGGACCGGTATTCCGGTATCACGGATGCTGGAGGGAGAACGCGACAAGCTCTTGCGTATGGAGTCAGTGCTGCGCGAGCGTGTGGTTGGCCAGGAGGAAGCCGTTGTTGCGGTCTCCAACGCGATACGTCGCTCGCGCGCGGGATTGTCCGACCCCAATCAACCGATCGGCTCGTTTCTGTTTCTCGGGCCGACAGGTGTTGGTAAAACCGAACTCTCGAAGGCGCTGGCCCAGTTTCTCTTTGATAGTGATGACGCCATGGTGCGGCTTGATATGTCCGAGTTCATGGAGAAGCACTCGGTTGCACGCCTTATCGGCGCGCCCCCCGGGTACGTCGGTTATGAGTCTGGCGGCTATTTGACGGAAGCTGTTCGCCGAAAACCGTATTCCGTGATCTTGCTCGACGAAGTCGAAAAAGCGCACGCGGATGTGTTCAATGTCTTGCTGCAGGTATTGGACGACGGGCGATTGACAGATGGCCAAGGTCGTACCGTTGATTTTCGAAACACGGTGATCATTATGACCTCGAACTTGGGGTCGCAACGCATTCAGTCGTTCTCTGGTGACGATGACTATGCCGCGATGAAGGCAGCCG
>JBCAZE010000012.1:0-35094 GCA_039700805.1 Pseudomonadota bacterium
TTACCGATGGCGATGGCGTCGTAGCCGATCAAACGCATTAAATCGAAGGACACCGATCGATGTCGTGAAACCACTCGTTAAGAAATTACGCGCCGAATGTGACCTGATCGTCGTCTTAACGCACCAAGGCCCGACGGCACCGATGCAAACCGACGACGAGGCGGACCCCTCGGTGTTTCGTGGAAACGACGCCAACTTGGCGCTCGCCGGTGCAGTCACGGGCATCGACGCGGTGTTGGGTGGCCACACTGATGCGGGCACGCGCGATCCCTTGATTCACCCGGACACCAAAACCGTGGTTATGCAGACGTTTGGACAGGGACAGCACCTGGGGCTGTTGGAGTTCGAGATCACGGGCGACGAAGCAAGTTTTGTTGGCGGTAGTCTTCAGACGGTGAATGCGGATGCGCTCGCACCCGATCCAAAGGTTGCAGAACGACTCGCGGCATACCGGGCCGCACACCCTGACCTCTATGAAATCGTTGGCGAGTTAGACGGCAGCCTCACGCGTCGCTACTACGCCGAATCGACTATGGGCAATGCGTTTGCCGACATCGTCGCTAAAGCTGCAGGCACGACGATCGGACTCATGCCTTCTGGTGCGCTACGACGTGACATCGAAGGGGGACCGGTTCGTCGTGTCGATCTCCTTGATGCATTTCCGTTTGAGGATCGGGTCGCCCGCGTACAGATGAAGGGGGAGACACTCCTTGCGGTGCTTGAGCAAGGCTTGAGTTTGGAACGTGGGTTCCTGCAAGTGTCGGGTTTAGATGTGACTTTCGATCTCGATCTACCCGTCGGCAGTCGGGTCAAGAAAGTACTTGTCGGCGACACGCCGCTAGACCGTGACGCGATTTACAGCGTGGCGACACTCGAAATCATGGCGCAAGGTGGTGATCAGTACACGCAATTCAACGACGCGAAGTCTGTCGATTGGATTGATGGCAGTTTTGCTGAGCATTTGTTGGCGGCTTTTGCCTCCGGCAAAGCAAGTTTAGCTCCGTCAACTGATTGACTCCTCGATTGAGGTATTGCGGCCGCAATTAGCCATTATCGTTTTGCGCTCTAAGCGTTCTCTCGCGTCACTTTTCTTCCTCAACCACGCGATCAGTCACAACGTTGCCGCTCGAATCGACCACCCAAATTTCCGAACCCGCTTTAGCCAGCTGACCGACAACTTCGTAGGTCTCGCCGGGCTTGGGTTCTATCTCCACTTGCCCATAGACCAACATCGAGTCGGCGAACATCGCCTGCGCATCGGTCGCGAATTGGATAAACCCAGCAAGCGCCCACGTTTGTGGTTCCGTGGTGACATTGCGTTCCACCATGTCCGGTGTCATGGCAAACCCACGGCCTTGGTTCGTGACGCGGGTGCGGTATCCGCTGTCTTCTGTCAAAACACCGTTTACCTCTGTGAGCACAAAGAAGTGCGCCTTTGACCCCTCGTGATTGGTGAACGTGTCTTTGACCAACGCCGTCTCACCGGTATATCCCTCTGGCACCGGGTCTTGAAAAGACACACACCCCGTCATCGCCACTAACAAAACCAATACAACAACACGCATCCTTACTTCTCCTTGTTCGTATGTACCCGACCAACGTAGGGCACGCTTATCGTGGAATTAATTCACCCGTTGCATAGCGCTTGCCGAAGTCCGACGGCACCGAAAACAGGTAGTCCTTAAAATTGCGGTAGATATCGTGGCCCTCATGCTCGCGTACGACGACACCGCGACTCGTCATATTGTCGTTGTCAATCGTGCTACGAAACCGAAAGCGCACAGCAGACTGGCGAAAGTTGGCAGGACGATCTGGCTCATCCCACACCAACCGCAACATGAGCGATAAATGATCGATGAGCGCGGGCGTGTATTCGGCAACCGATTCACTGCCCCAGGATTCAGCAACAGCGACATACGCTGGCACTGTTTCCGAGTCACGGACCACTTCCAGCTTACGCTCGATCAATTTCGCCGCTCGACTTCGCTTGCCTGTCTCCGGATCGACCGTCGCAGCCAGCTCTGTTTCTAACGCCTCAATCTCTTCAGCCTTTTCCCCGTCGAGATACGCTCGCTGATCGATAGCGCGAGGCGCAGATAGATAACTCACCTGTCTTTCCTCTCTCGGCTTCGCTTTTTTGCCAGAACGATGACGACGGCGCTCATACTGTTTCTGTGTGACAGTGACGCGAACACGATCCATGCTAGTCTCGAGCAGCGCATCAACTCGCAGAAGCAAAATCGTATCCGCCGATACCGTATCAAACTGCTCAGAAACCCAGAGCCGCTCATCGTCGCTGTCGGCAGGCGCCGACAAAAAGTCGACATCGCAATGTTTGAAAAGCGTCGAACCGGCCAAAGCCTGATCCGTTGTGGCAAGTAACCAAGAGTCCAACGATTGCTTCAGTGGCTCAGAATTGAGACGTCGCTGAACCTCTAAACCCAGCCCTGGCGACGCACCGCTTGGATTTGCAGCAAACTCGCGCAACAGGCTTTGGAGGGCGGCAGCCGCAGCGCCTTGATACACTGTGTAGTCGGGCGGCGGCGCTTCTAATAGCTCGATGCGGTAACCATCCGAGTTGGGCGCTAACGCGATCACCGTGTTGGGTTTCTGACAGATATCCGCATCGGCGATCGCCTCTGCGCCGATCAATGACATCACCGCCGCAACTAGCGCAACGACCTTATCCTTCGCCATGTTTCCTCCCTGCTATCGTATTCGCGCTTGGCCCGAAAAGATGCGAGCCCATCAGCCATGCCGCGACGTTCTTAGCACGCGGCATTGGTTCCCACGATAACGATCATCAGTAAACGTTACAATCTTACGTCACAAAGATGGCACGCAGACCGAAGCATTGACCGAACTCCTCCACATCGTTGAGCCCTGGCATTGGGCGGTACTGCTCGGCGGCAGTTTTATCGGCTCATTCATGACCGCGGCGGTAGGTGTTGGCGGCGGATCTTTCCTAATCCTTGTGATGGCCACCATCATGCCGCCGACTGCGCTCGTCCCCATTCACGGATTCGTGCAACTCGGCTCCAATGCGAGCCGTGCATGGCTGACAAAAAAACACACCAACAAGAAAAGCGTACTCTGGTTCATGCTCGGTGCCAGCGTTGCGGCAGTCGTATCGGTATGGCTCATCAACGCAATGGACGCTCGATGGATTCCATTGATCGTTGCTGGGTTCATTCTTTATCTGAGTTGGCTACCGTTGCCAGACATCGGTCTGTCGTCAACGAAAACCGGATTGTTCTCGGGTGGCCTATTCACTACCGTCGCCACGATGCTCGTCGGCGCCAGTGGGCCGCTTGTCGCCGCATGGCTTCGGACGGGTGACGTCGACCGCTGGCAATACACCGCGACATTTTCCACCTGCATGGTGTTACAGCACGTCGCGAAACTGATCGTCTTTGGCATCGCCGGCTTCGCGTTTTTCCCATGGCTACTGTTGATTGCCGCGATGATTGTGGCCGGCTACCTCGGCACGCAGCTTGGCCTGCTGGTGCTTGGCAAGCTACCCGATAAAGCCCTGAAACCGCTTTTCCGATGGGTGCTGACACTGCTGGCAATCAAGATTTTGTGGGGGTTTATGTCGTAAATCGCAACCACCACCAAGGCAACAGCTATCTCTTTCGCCCGAGCCAGGACCGCTTAAACCACGCTTGTCTGTCCAATCGTGAGAACAATAAGAGCCAACCGACGTATACGAGGGCCCACCAAAGAAAAACAATATACGTCCTCGGTTCGCCGTTGAATTTTTGTGTACTCACCATTGCGATCGGCACGAGGGTACAAATGCAACCGATAACCGCCGTCAGAAGGTCGACGGGCCGAACGTTCGGCCCAAGGTCCGGCTTGTCGCGTCGTTCCGGCACCTTCATGTCTTCGGGGTCCACAAACAACGCTCGACGCGAAACCGCCAACAACAGGTGGACTTACTCCGCCCCGGACTGCTCCGCTTGTTGCGCTTGCTGGGCCTGCTTCCGACGTTGCTCTCGGCGGTAGTCAACAAACGCGCGATATTCACGGGCACTCAACGCGCCGTCCTTGTTGCCATCAAAGTTCTTGAGGCCACCTTCCAAGAATCCTTTGCGCATGCCGTCTGGCATCTCTTCCGGCTGCAGACTGCCATCGAAGTTGTCATCCATGCTGCCGTAGAACTGGTTAATGCCGAACTGCAATTGATCGTGCACCGGCTCAGCGACCGTGCCGTCTTTCCAGCGGAAGAAAAACCCGCCGTAAAGCATCTCTTCGTACGACTGTAGACCCCAGTAGATAGACTGACTCGGATCCGGGTTTGCTGGATTGCGCTTGCTGTTGTCATAGACCGTGCTGTGCACAAGGCGCGTGCCCGCCGGCACTTCAATCGGCTCTTCTAAAGAATAGGAGTGCTGCCAGTTGAAGTCATACCGCGGCACGCGCAGCAGCGCTTCCACACGACCGTCTGGATAATGCAGGTCGAAGCCCGTGCTCTTGCCGCGATAGTGCGCGTGCGGGAACAGACTGTAGATGACTGCCGGTTTGTCGAACTCGAAATAGGCTTGTTCGCGATGATCTCCATCGCCCGGCGGTAGTGCTAGATCCCAACCCATGACCACTTGCTGGCGCAGGTGATGCACCGGCGGCTCGTCGTGGAAATACAATGCAACTTTCGATACGTCCGTCGCCTCACGGCCGTAGCTCGTGTAATGCATCTGCAGGTTGATCATGCCACCGGCTTTGACAAACACACCGGTGCCTTCCGGATACACATAGGACTCAGCGCCAGGGGCATAACCCATCAGATAGTTTTCAAAAACCGCTTCCAGTTCGCGCTCTTTCGGCACAGGCTTTTCGGAGGTGCCGATCAATACATGATGCACGACCTTACCTTCGCCGGGCTGGATGCTGACGGCCCGCACCCAGACATCTTTATCCAGCGGATTCTCAATCGCCGGGAATTGGTAATCGACAATGCCCGTCGCCGGGACCGTAAAGGCGGGTGACTCGACAACCAGGTCCGGCTCGCCAAGCGGCCATTCTTCAGCCATCGCTGTCACAGTCTTCAGCGGATCGGGCCCCTCGCCGCGTGGCGCACCCGCCTCGATCCAGTGAACAAGCGTCTTCTTTTGCTCGGCTGACAACGCTCTTGAAGCATGTATCGCCGGTAGTTCTTCATCGACTTCCCAAGGCGGCATACGTCGTGTGCGCACAACCTCTCGAATCATCGGCGCAAAACCGCGCACCATCTCGTAGCTCGTCATCTCCCAAGAACCAATGCCGCCTGGGCGATGACACGCGGTACAGCGGTCTTTCAACATCGGCGCGATCGTATCCGTGTAGCTGATCGCTGCATGTTGCTCGGTGTTATCCCGTTCCGGGAAGTTAACAATGCAGCCAACCGCCGGTTGTTTCGGGTGCGCGACATCGCGACCTGCCACCACATCTGCCAATGCATCTTTCAGATAGTGCTCGGTGGCGGCCTGCTTTTGCGTCTCGTAGCCGACACGGTCGCTCATCGCACCGCGATAAACGATTTGCCAGTTCTTCGGCGTAATCACGAGCACCTCGCCGGTGCGGTCAAGCTCGAGTGATTCACCGATCAGCTGTGTCTCATCTTTTAGGATCGGCATATCGATGCCGAAGTCGTCAGCTTCTTTGCGTATCGCCGCTTTGGTGTCCTGCAGGTTTGCGTTAATCATTGCGAACACAATGCCCTGGCTCGCATACTCATCTCGCACAGCTTTGTAATCGGTCACGAGATTGCGAACGATCGGACAGCTGTTGCCCTGCACCATCAATACAATCGCCTTCGCGTCCTTATGATAGTACAGCTCGTGGGACACGGCGTTCTGGTCGAGGAGCCTGAAATTTTCAACGCGCTCAACAGCCGCGTTCGCCGTCGTTGCCAGCAAAACAATCGCGATTCCGGTCAGTCGTTTCCACATAATGCCGCGCTCCCCTGTGCGGTTAAGTCGAAGATGCACCAACGCCTGATGACGCCCCTGTCATCGGGTGGTTCGCTATCTCGGGTGATAAAGTCTCTAAGTTAGATTGTGAAAGCTTGGCTGTCCAGTCATCGCAGACCACGCTCGCGCTCCCTGCTCGCTTCATCAATCGCAACCACTCTCGCCTCGCTGCCAAACCAGTCTTGCACAGCCTTGCGATTTCGGCGGCTGACCGGGATACGCAGGCCATTATGCAAGACGCAAAACGTCTGACCATTGTTGCGAACAAGCTTTTGCACCGCATGTCTTGCAACCCAGTGCGAGCGATGCACCTGAAGCCCAGCGTCACCTAGCCCGGCAATAGCACCGCGCATTGAACCATGGATCATGCACTTACCATCCGCAGTGAAAACATGCAGATAATGAAGGTCGGATGAGATCGCGTAAATGTCGCGCCCGACGGCAACGGGAAGTCGCTGAAGGAACGCATCAGTCAATGCGTTTTGCTCCCGCGCGACAGCCACCGGCTCTGGAACGTCTTCGATCTTATCGCCGATATTGACATCGGGTCTCACCAACAGCAGCGGCAGATTGATCACAACCCACGTCACCAAAACCGTTGGCACGACATTCAAAGCTTCTACTGCGAGCGCTTGCCAGATGCCGCGATCGGCAAAGCGATCGAGCGAGCGCAATTCTTCTGCTTGAAGCGCTGCCGGCAGCACAAACTCTATACCGAAAAAGACCGGCAACATGATCAGCGCGCCGAGCAACCCGGACAACATGATGGCAACTATTGGAGAAAGGCGAGACATGAATGACGGCTGCAACATAAGACTCGCCAGAAGTAATCCGGCGAGCCCGGTCAACACATGCAAGGCCCAGAACACCAGACGCTCGACGAAGTCGAGTCCGCGACTGGCCTCTGGTGCAATGATGGCGAAAAACACGATCAGCGCGGCAGCAATGGCCGGGATCGACACCGCCAATGACCAGCGGCCGAGTACCGTGCCTGTATTGATGAAATTGTTCACTGTCTACACTCTACCAGCTACGCTCGAAAAACAGACCAACAAGCGGGAAGGCTTCGTCCTCCTCGATCACACTTGTGCCATTCAAATAGTTGAACGCACGCGGTGCGCCGTTCGGGCCGCCATAGACGTTCAGCACGTCGAGAAAAGCGACCAGGTCAACGAGGCCCAACGAGCGCCGATAGTCCATACGAATATTCAAACCATGGTAGTCGTCCGCCCTAATCACATTGGTCGCTGTGATCTCGCGCCCGAAGCGCCGGGGCTGACCTGCCGGTAATACATCGTCGAAAACAATAAACCTATCGTCCGGAATGCCTGTGCCGTACTTCCAACGCCAGGCGAGTTGCCAGCGCTCGCTGATTTCCCATCGTGCGCTGAGCGTAAAGAAATGCTCGCGGCTTAAGTCTGCCGTGTATTTGCCGAATCCATCATTGTCGTCCAGGCGCTGACGGTTGTATGAGTAAGTCATATTCCCTGACCAACCGTTGGCAAAGCGGCGATTAACAACAATGTCAGCACCGAAGTTCGTGCCTTCGCCCAGATTGGCAGCACGTCCATTCGCACGCCCCTCTTCGACAATTAAATCATCGAGCTGCTGAAAGTAGACCTCGGCAAGCACCGACCATCGGTCACCCAATCGTCGTTCAGCACCGATACTGAAATGCGTGATGCGCTCACTCTCAAGGCTCGCATTATCGGTATCGCTCGCACGAATTAGCAGCCTTGGTGACTCGTAGAAGATGCCTCCGGTCGCAGCGATACGCCAATCGGCACCAGGATAGAACGTCGCCGACAAGCGTGGCGACACTAAGTTCTGGCTAGAGAAACCATCTCGATCCACGCGTATGCCAGGACGAACGGACCAACCATCGAAGTCGAAAGTCTGCTCCGCGAAAACGGCGCCGTTTGTAACCTGCTCATCGTAACGAGTGTCGATCACGTCTGGCGTCCACGTGATAAAGTTTTGACCGATCGGTCTTGGATCACCAGACTCGAAAACAAAGCGGTTCCAGTTTCCGGACAACGTTGTTGCAAAATCCGCCTCCGATTGGGTCACACGCAGACCCGCTGCAAACATGCCAAAGCGGTTCGATTGCGTATAGTCGCTGCGCCAACCGAACTCTGTTTCTTGCTCATCTATCGTGATGATGTTTTGACGCACCGGCACATCTGGCGCTGGTGTTCCTGCCGGCACCAAATCCGGGAATGCTTCGCCTTCAGTCGACAGCTTTTCCGACGAACGGACATACACACGATTCGTCCATTCACTGGACTCGCCAAAACGGTGGCGCCATGTCAGACCAGCCAGCGTTAGGTCCTGCTCGGCCGTGACGAGCGAGACATCATCAAAGTCAGGAGACTCGAGCACATTATCAATGTCGCGACGAAACCCCTCATTCGCGACGATAAACAGGGTTTCAACATCATTGTTGCTGTTTAGTGCTGTTGATGTTTTTAGGATGATATCTGTCAACTCAGGATCACCAATATCCAGCTCGTCGATCGTATCGAAGACCTGGCCGAAGTCGAACTGGCGAGCAGTGAAGAACAGTGTCGTGTTGTCATCAACACCACTCGGTCCTTCGTAGCCGACCTCGATGCCGGCAAGATCAACCCTTAATGAGGCAACGGGTGTCGGCCCTCCGCCGGTGACTTCAAGGCGTAGCAGGGAGCCCGACTTACCACCGTAAGCCGAGCTCCAGCCACCGGGGGAAAACTCGGCGCCAGAAATAGAGTTTGGCGCGAAAATGGAAAATCGACCGCCACCGGCAACATCTTCATCTTCGCCAAGGGATTGGTCGAAATGCACAACCTTGTCGAGCGGAAAATCGTCAACGAAGATCAGATTATTCCGTGGACCTCTACCGCGTACGGAAAAGCTCGCAAACTCGCCGGTCGAGGTGATGCCCGGCATGCCATCAAGCGCCCGGAGGACGTCGCTACCAGTGCCTGGGTTGTTCCGGAGTTCATCGCGATTGAAGAAACTGTTGCTGACGGGCCCACCCGGATTGGCCACGCGCGTTTTTCCGACCGTGACGATCTCTTCGATGGCGGTGCGCCTCAATTCAATCCGAACCGGCGCGAGACGTCGGTCAACAATCCGCACAGTTGGATCCACAGCGGAAACATAACCTCGCTGTGCGATGCGCAGCGTAAAAAAGCCGGGCGACAGGTTGCCAACCGTAACCTGGCCCGATGAATCAGTCCGATAGTTACCCGTGTTGCCCGCTCGATCCTTGATCGTCACGCTGGCGCCAATGATCGGCCTTCCTGTTGCTGCATCAACGGCCGTGACGAATACGCCGGTCTCATCGGCGTGCACAAGCGTTGATGCGAACGCCAGCAGCGTCGCGACGACTAGCGTCCTGATTCCAGTAGTCATGAAAAGCTCCTGCCCCGAATGTGGCGCTCAGCATCGGACGGAGGCTTGGGTCTCGCCAGCGTTATTGCACTAGCGGTCAGGTTCTTTCACGAATGGGCGAGAACCGTCTATTCGACGTTCACCGGCTCGTTTGTCGCTTGCGCTGGCGCCCGAACCAACGGCCACAGCAACTGCTCACTTGCCGTCGTTTCTGGAAGATTTTCAACGCCCATCGACTCGGGATATTGCCGGGTGATTTTCGCTGTGCCGAACAGCACATCCCAGAAGAACAGGAGATTGCCGTAGTTGCCTTTGTAGTGTGTCGCATGATCGGACGCGTGACGGCCGTGATGGGCACTATGCGTGGCGGGTGTCGAAATGACCCGCTCAACGACCCACATGACCGGCGACAACCAACGGATTTTGTAGAGCGGCTCGTCCCAGCGCACGTCGCAATGTGCTCCAGTAATCACCAACATCTTGACGACGATGTAACCCGCGTAAACCCAGCCAAGGCCGAAGTAGATCAATGCGCCGGAGAACCACAGCCCGGGCATCATCGCGTAATAGAAAATATTGTTGCGATACACGACACGCACTGACAGGTATTTTGCATTGTGATGCGGGCGGTGCAGTTTGTAGAGCCAGGGCACCGTATGCGATAGCCGATGCCACCAGTATTGCGTCATGTCATCAAAGATCAGAAACAAGCCGATACCGGCAATAACGGGTAGTGTTTGTAGCGCGGCGGCGTCATTGGGCCAAATCACACTGGCGATGTAACCACCACCGAGCAACGCAAGCGGCTGCGTCACCAACAACAACGTGACGATGCTGACGATTTCGACAACGGCATCATCACGTGTCTGGCCCGGCTTTCGAAAAAACCGCGTCCATGCGATCTCCAGCGCGGCGAACCCGAAGAAGATCAGAAATATCGCAAGCTTTTCCATGGCGCGCCTCAAAATGGTGACGACTGCAGCATACAAAGCTCCCGCGCGCTAGAATGCTAAATATTTAGCATTTATAGGCTCTTCATGTCCGCACCGACACATCGCAGCCTCGTTGATCTGCTACCAGCTGATCTCCTCGAAAAGCTCCGTACTGCTGGCCAAGTCAAAGACTTCACAGACAGGCAGATGATTCATGCGCAGGCGGATAACAGCATTGGCCTATCTATCATTCTGGAAGGCAGAGTTCGCTTTGGCCATTACACCGAACAAGGTAAGTTCTATCTCACCGGCATTCTTGGTCCAGGACACTGCTATGGCGAGGTCACACTATTCGCTGACCGACTGCGGGCATATCAGGCGGAAGCGTTCGGCCAAACGCATGTTCTCATGATCGGGCGAAACGCATTCAATGCACTGTATGACGAAGAGCCTTCTTTCGCTCGCGCGGTCACGCAGACCATCACACAGCGACTATACGAATCGCTCGACTTCGCCGACGATCTGCGACGCCTGACTATCGAGCACCGTATTGCCCGACTATTGCTGCGCACGGCAAGACTCGGTGGCTTCAACGACGGCGTGCTGCCACTGCGTCAAACGGATCTTGCGTTTTCGCTCGGCATCTCAAGAGTCAGCGTGGGCAAGGCACTTGATACACTGCAGCAACGCAAAGTGATCTCGCTTGGCTATGGGTCAATCCGCATTGCGGACGCGACACGTTTGGCTGTCCCTTAATACAATCGTCATCGACCGAGCGCCGTCCATGGCGCCGCCGACTACTGAACCGTGAATACGTCGTCCGATAACTCGCTGCCAATCTGCGTGTTGTCGCGGATGACCTGCGCCAAGGTCACCGTTTCAATGCGGCGTAGCTCGTCATCCATGAGATCACGCTGATACCAAAATCGGTCACCATCTCGGAGCTCTTGAAACTGCCGCAAAATGATCGCGTGGAACAGCGGACCGAACTGCGAGTCGTCAATGGCATCCTCAGCGAGCCCACCCACCCACAGATCGATGAGATCAACGTCATTCGCATAGGCGCTGGCTAGTGCGATTTGTACATCGACATCGCTCGTGATCTCTGTGAAAGCCGTCACGCGTCCAAGACCGATGACTTCGCGCACGTCATTGTATGATCCGACACCGTGATCCCGCCCGCGTTGGATATTGAGCGCAGCAAGGTCTAGGCCACCATCGCCGGGCGCACCAAATAAAAAGCTACGCAAATCCTCTATGACATGCACGTCGATCGCCTGATGCTGCTGGCTTGCGAGACCGCGGAGAATCGGGTCGAGACTCAGCGCGTCGGTTAGGATGGATGGCGCGGTAAAAAATGCCTCGCGCAGTGACAGGTGACCTGCAGCAATTTCGGTGCTGCTCGCATCCAAACGCAGTAAGCGCTCGTTCAACAACGAGTGACCAAAGCGATAGGCCGCAACCACAAATTCGTTGTACATCGTTGGGTTGATCGTCGGATCGTAGCCCGCGTAGTCAGGTAGCGGATCGCTGCCGTGCAATGCTGGCAGGTATTCGTCATAGGTGATCTTCTGAATCTTGGCAATCACCAAGCGTCTCGCCTGCTGATACAACACCTCCGCATTGTCACTGAAGTTACTGTCGATCAATGACTGCACAATCCGATTGTGCTCACGCACCCATAGCGTGTGCATTGTGGCGAGACCGACCTGCTCGTTGGCGCGCACATCACCGGCAAGGAACAGCGACGTTGGGTCCTGCACAAAGCCGACGGCGTTCGTGAACTCGTCGACATTAAAAGGCAGTAGATTGCCGGCGCTGGTGGCCAAAAAAGGGCTATCAGCGTTCTCCCGCAGCGCCAACGCGCGCACTTCGTCGGAGCCATAGATCATCGAGCCATCAATCCAACTGGTGATTTCATTTTCCTGTTCGCGTGGGTTTGACGCATCGGTGCCAGTGCTCGCGTCGAATAAGGCGCGACTGAATGGGATGAACTGATCGCCGCTCCCCGTTGGATCGAAATGTGGGTCACCGCCAGGGACAGGAATATCTGCCGACTCCTCAGCACCATCGGTCAAGCCCAGGTCGTGATCGATGAATTGACCCCACTGCCAGACCATGTCGCTGCGACGAAAAGCGTTGGGTAGCGATACCCCTTCGGCCTGCTGAATGACCACATTGGAAATGACTCGTGCGCTGGCGCGTTCTGCCCCTGCCAGCGCCGCGACACCATCTGCGTAATCCACTGGACCGAGGCGTTGCAGATGTGAGAACGCACTGCCCCAATCGGGATTCTCGATGTTATTGCCGGTGCCATCATAGCTTCGGACCTCTCTACCGTCCGCCATGCGACGACCGTCCCGATCCCGCGTCCTGCGATCGTTGCGATCATCATCACCGATGCCTTGCGGCGACCGGCCTTCCGGTCCGTTGCCGGTATTGACCACGGTCAGCTGAATATCATCGCTGACGGTCGTGGTTCCGTCGCTGACGGACAGACGCAGCACGACCTCAGATGTGTCGCGCAGTCTTGGCGTATCTACGGATGTCTGTAGTGCATTAGGTTCGCTGAACGTCACCATCGGACCGGAGATTTGAGTCCAAGTAATACTTGGTGTCGCCGTCGCATTCGATATTTGGCCTGTTAGCGACACCGAATCACCCTCGTCAACACTTTGATTGTCACCGGCACTTACCGTTAGAACGGCAGGCTCATCGGCGGTATCGATCGCGTTATCGCCGCCGCACGCGATAAGTAGGGTTGATACGCTGGCCCAAAAGACCGGGCGTAACGGTCGCGTCAATCGAAAACTCTGCATGAGGCACTCCTCTGTTTGAACGTCTATCGACGAGGCTGACCTGCGAAAACGCACAGGATGTGGAGAAATTGAGGAGTTGATGTCGGCACCTGGCGACGCGGAAGTCGCGGCAACCACGATGTAGGTATTGAAGCAGCATTGACCGCACTGGAACTGCTGCGCGCGCTGGCGAGACAAACCGCTTTGACAGCCGTTCACGTCAATATCGATGGAATATTGACAATAATGTCGACAAAATGTTGACAGATGTGGAGCTGTGGAGGTAGTGTCTCAACGAGAGGGTTTGTCAGTCCTTGTTAGACAACCGCCATTGGTGTCAACTTTTTAGAGAACACCAACGCTGCTGTTTGCGCTGTGACGCCGCCAAATCCCCCATGAGATTTGCCCTATTTTTGCCCGCCAGACCGGGAAGGAATGTGCCATGCACCCGATTACTCGTTTTTTTGAATCTGAAGAAGCCGCCAACGCAACGATTAATGCGCTCGTTTCTGACCAAGATTATGCGCAGCCCCGCGAACGGAGCCTCGTTATCAGCCCGTCGGACCCTAGTGCCGCTGCCAAAGTAGACGCCGCTGTCGAATCCGGCATGATCGATGCGGTACACAGCGCCGCTGTGAAATCCGCGCTTGCCCGCGGCCGCACGGTGATGACTTCACGGCCTGTCTCGCTCAACACCGGTCGATTCGTCGAAAAAACACTGAATGCCCACTGCGTCGATCGGGATGCGATTTACGATTACATGCCATCGAACGCGGCGCCTTTGTCCACCGCGCTTGGTATTCCCGTGTTGTCGCACAAGAAATCAGAGACGGTGCTCATCAAATTCGATAAGGACTCGTCGTTCGGCCTGAAACTACTGGCTCGACGGAACTTCATTCTTGGAACACCGAAACTACGGCAACACAAGAGCGCCAAGGGCACGTCCATCGCGCGTATGTCGCGTACCGCAGCGCCTGTCACGGGTAAAATCATTCCGCTTTTGACTAAGCGCAAAGCGCCGAAACAGTCGGCTGTAAACCGTATGTCTAAAAGCTCAGCACCGTTCTCAAGCATCTTCGGACTCAGAGTCCTGAGTAAACGCGACTAAAACGTCGCAGCCCAGCCAGGAAAGGCGCCCTAGCAGGCGTCATAGAATGAAAAAGCGGCACCTTCGGGTGCCGTTTTTTTTGATGCCGACTAATCAATTCAACGAACTATGCAAATGTCACTATAAAACTATGCAAATGTCACTATAAATTGACGGTTTTTTTGACAATTTTAATTGACAAATAGAAGTGGTTGGTCGTAATGTCTAGGAGTCGTCGATCATTGGTGGTCGTCGGTCGCTGTTCCGACGAATGTCGGAGGTCGGGTTCAACATGAATTCGACAGAAGCTTAAGCATCAAAATCTTGGGAGACTAATATGTCCGACTCACCTCGCCGTTGGCCAACAGGGCTGACTCTGGGAGAAGCTGAAGAGTTGCACAAGCACATCATTGATGGCACCCGTGTGTTCTTCTTTATCTCTGCATCAGCGCACGTTCTCGTCGCTGTACTCACCCCCTGGCTGGGCTAATAACAAAAGGAGCACACCATGAATCAATCACGTATGTGGCTGGTAGTGAATCCGACCCTCGGCATTCCCGTATTTCTCGGGGCTGTTGCGCTGGTCTCTTTGACGGTTCATTTCGCGGTTCTTAAAAATACCACGTGGTTCCCGGCGTTCTTCGGCGGCTAAGGCCGTCGTAACGCCTGTCTAAGTCGGGAGCAAAACCCGGCAACGATCAAATGGGGTCCGGGTTACCGGACCCCTTTGTCTCGCAAGGCAAATCATGAGAACGCGGGGATTCGTTCCACATGAATAGACTGAGCGAAAGACTAACGCATTGGTGGGTCGAACTCGGCCCCAAATATCTTCCGTTTGCCGATGTTGCGACGGAGGATCTCCCGTTGCGGCGCCTGCTGCGACTCTCCTTATTTCAAGTCAGCACCGGCATGGTGCTCGTGCTGCTGGTCGGCACACTCAACCGCGTCATGATTGTCGAGCTGGACGTACCTGCGTCACTCGTCGGCATCATGCTTGCACTACCCCTCGTCTTCGCACCGTTCAGAGCCATGATCGGGCATCAGTCAGACACGCATCGCTGTGCGCTGGGGTGGCGACGTGTGCCATTCATTTGGAAAGGCGCGCTTTGGCAGTTCGGCGGCTTCGCGATTATGCCGCTCGCCCTACTGGTCTTGGCGGGCAAAATGGAAGCGGATACCGCGCCTCTCTGGATCGGCTACACCTCGGCCGCCGTATCGTTCTTGCTCGTCGGTGCCGGCGTGCACACCACGCAGACCGCTGGCCTTGCGTTAGCGACGGATCTGACACCAAGAGAGTCGCACGCTCGCGTCGTTGGCCTGATGTACGCAATGCTGCTGATCGGCATGATCGCGAGCGCTCTGATCTTTGGTGCTTTGCTGCAGAATTTTTCTCCTGGTCGTCTGATCCAAGTCATCCAAGGCTGCGCCGTGCTCACACTGATCCTGAATAGTGTGGCGATGTGGAAACAAGAGTCTCGCGATCCGAACCGACATCAACCGCAGCAAGAACCCGACCCGACGTTTCGCGAGTCCTGGGCCGCCTTTTGCGAGGGCGAAGATACGCGGCGTCGCCTGACAATTGTTGGTATCGGCACGATGGCGTTCGCCATGGCTGACGTACTGCTCGAGCCGTTTGGCGGACAGGTGCTATCCATGTCGGTCGCCGGCACCACCAAGCTGACCGCCTTGCTGGCACTCGGTGGCCTCATCGGCTTCGGCTTTGCTTCCCGTCAAGTGAACCAAGGCACCGATCCTTACATCATGGCGCAATGGGGTACGGTCATTGGCTTGCCCGCCTTTGGGCTGGTCATCGCGGCCGCCCCGCTCGAACAGCTTTCCTTGTTTCTCATCGGCAACTTCCTGATTGGTTTTGGTGGCGCCCTGTTTGGACACGGCACACTGACGGCCACGATGCACAAAGCGCCCGAGGCACAGGCAGGTCTGGCCGTGGGCGCTTGGGGCGCTGTGCAGGCGACTGCGGTCGGCATCGCGATGGCATCGAGTGGCGCATTCCGAGATATCTTCGTCCAACTCTGGGGCGCAACAGAAGGCGTG
The DNA here is from genome assembly GCA_039700805.1 of Pseudomonadota bacterium. Lineage (GTDB taxonomy): Bacteria > Pseudomonadota > Gammaproteobacteria > Steroidobacterales > Woeseiaceae > CALBPI01. Next base: position 16,199 of record JBCAZE010000012.1, read on the forward strand.
TTTGGTCTCGGGGGCACGGCTACCGCTTACTTCGCCGTATACGCGACTGAAATCACTTTGCTTATCGTCACGGCGCTCGCAACGCTGCCACTGCTAAGGCGCGTACGGCAGCACGCCAACCGAGACACCGACAATGCCATCGGCTCGAGTCGCGTGGTCTGACGGAGAAACGACATGACGGTACGCAACGTTATTGAATACCCAGACCCACGACTTCGCGAGTTGTCAGCCCCCGTGACTGACTTCGATGAACGCCTGAGACAAATCGTGACAGACCTCATCGATACGATGCACGACGCGAACTCGATTGGACTCAGTGCACCGCAAATCAACGTCAGGCAGCAGATTCTGGTCATGGACCACTCTGAGGATCAATCCTCTCCAGAGGTCTACATCAATCCGGAGATTCTCGGCCGCGGTGGCTACGGGTTGATCGAGGAGAGCTGCGTGTCGGTGCCGGGCGTATCCGCAATGGTCATGCGCTCTACACATTTGAATGTGCGTGCTTTTGACCAGGATGGCGCAGCGTTCGAGAGCACCCTCACCGGGATGCCTGCGGTCTGCATGCAGCATGAGATGGATCACTTTGACGGCAAGCTCGTCGCGGATCGCATGAACTGGTTCCGTCGGCGCCGCCTTGACGCTCGCCTAAAACAAGCAGCGACAGCCTAAAACCGACGCAACGTCCGCACGGGTGGCGTATCTGCAGCAGATCGTGCTGCCAACGTGCCACTGACACCGACCATCAAGACGCCAGCAACAATGCCGGCCACGATCAACACCGGGTTCACCCCAATTTGCAGCTCGAACAAGGCGCGTGCGGCATACCAACCGATCACACTGGCACCGACGGCAGCACAAACGCCGGCAAGCAACCCAAGCGCCGAGAACTCCGACAAGATGCCGAGCAAGATCGTCCGGCGCGTTGCACCGAAGGTGCGTAGCAAAGCACTCTCATACCGCCGCTCATCCAGTGTCGATTGGATCGCAGCAAACAGCACGACCAAGCCCGCCGCCAATGTGAAAATAAACACGTACTGCACGGCCAGTGAGGCTTTGTCGATGATCGACCGTACCCGCGCTACCGCTGCATCGATATCGATCACTGAGACACCCGGATGTTGGCGAACAACGCCGACCAGAACCGACTTATCCTCGGGGGGCACGAATACCGATGTGATATAGGTCTGAGGAAATGCGTCCATTCCAGGTGCTGACAGCACCATGAAGAAATTTGGCCGGAACGACTCCCAATCAATATCGCGGAAACTGGTTACTGTCGCGTTCAATGGCTGCCCAGCGAAATCGAAGCTCAACACGTCGCCCAACGCGAGGCCCATTTCCAGCGCGACATCCTGATCGACAGAGACTTGCGGCTCGCCGTCGTAATCCGCCGACCAAAACTCACCGGCTACTACCTGGTTGCTTGGATCCAGCGTTGTTGAATACGTCAGGTTTAACTCTCGTCCGGTACGCGACACGCGCTCTTCCGGGTCGCGACTCGCTGCCTCGCCATTCACTGCCGTGATACGACCCCGCACTAACGGCGTGAACGTCACATCATCCCAGCCGCCATCTACAAACTGGTCTCGTACGGTGTCGCGCTCGCCCGGTTGAATATTGATCAAGAACTGGTTGGGGGCGCCTTCAACAATGGTGCTACGCCAACCGGCCAATAAATCGTTTCGAACCAACGTCAACAGCAGCAGCACCATCAAGCCCAGCCCAAATGCGACAACCTGAATCGCACTGCTGCCACCGCGCCGCGCCACGTTTGCCAGACCGTAGCGCCACGAGACACCCACGCCGCGCCGCAGATTCGATAGCAACGCGACCAGCGCGCGGCCGGCGAAAAATAGGGTCAGCGCCGTTGCTAGCGTGCCGCCGATAATGATCGTCAGCAGTAACGCATCACGCACAGCCCACCAAACCAACGCCGCCATCGCGAGCAATGCCGCACCGTAGGTCAACCAGATCCCTGGTGGTGGGGGCGCCAAATCATGACGCAACACCCGAAGCGGCGGTGTTTTTTTCAACTGCAGCAAAGATGGCAACGCGAAACCAAGGAGCAACACCAACGCCGTCAGTGCGCCTGGCACGATGGGTTGCCAACCGGGTGATGGCAAGTCACCTCGCAGCCATCCCGAGAGCAGCGCTGACAGCCCGCGTTCTGCAACAAAACCGATGGCGGACCCGAGTGCTCCAGCTATCAACCCAATCGCCAGCAAATGAATGATCGACACACGAAGAACGAACTGTTGGCTGGCGCCGAATGTCTTCATCAACGCGGCGGTGTCGAGACGACGCTCAGCATAGCGACGCGCGGCCATAGCGACGGCAACCGCAGCAAGAATCAAACTCACCAGTGAGGCGAGCGACAAGAAACGTCCAGCCCGATCGATCGCACCGGAAAGCTGACTACCGGCCTCAGCACGATTTTCGACTCGCACGCCATCGGGGACAGATTCTTCGAGCGACGCCGTAAAGTCGTCCACCAGCGTCTCCGGGCCGCTAAACAACTGCGCATAGCTCACGCGGCTGCCTTCGACGATGAGGCCACTGTTCGGGATATCCGCGATGTTGATCAACAACGTGGGCGCAAGTCCGCTAAACCCAGCCGATTGGTCTGGCCGGTACACCAGCACGCGGGTGACTGTCAGCTCGAGCTTACCCACTTGAATCGTATCGCCGACGTTGGCGCCGAGGCGCGCCAATAGCGCCGACTCGGCAAACGCTTCGCCAAGCACTGGCACAACGTCGCTGACTTGAACCTCACCGAACAACTCAGCGGAGACGCGCAACTCACCGCGTAGCGGATAGCCCTCCGAAACGGACTTCAAATTGACAAGCGTTGAGTCCTCACCCGCGAACACAACGCTCGGGAAGTTCATCGTCGATGCCGTCGTGATGCCGAGTGCTTCGGCGTCTGAGAGGGTCTTCGCATCCAATGGACGACCGGATCTCAAGCGCAAATCCGCCGCCAACACCTCAGTCGCCTGGCGATCGACGGCTTTTCCGATCCTGTCGGTCAGGAAACTAATGGCAGTGATGGATCCAACCGCGATGATGAGTGCAACGCCGAGCACCAACAATTCGCCGGCGCGGAGCTCGCGCTTTAGGCCATTCAGGGCAAAGGTGAATGCTTGCCTCATGAACGCTCATCCGCGACCAATCGGCCGCCGTCGATCGATAGTCGACGCTGGCACTTCGCGGCCAGCAGTGGGTCGTGCGTCACCAGCACTAGGGTTGTTGCATGATTGCGATTCAAATCGAACAGCAATTCCTCGATCTTTTGTCCGGTTGCGGTATCGAGATTACCCGTAGGCTCGTCAGCGAATAACACGCTCGGTCTTGCAGCAAATGCGCGCGCAATGGCGACCCGTTGTTTTTCGCCGCCAGAGAGTTGGGCTGGATAGTGTTTCAAGCGTTCGGCGAGACCCACTTCTGTGAGAATTTCCGTCGCCGTTTCCCGTGCACCTTTTTCACCGGCCAGCTCCAGCGGCATCATGACGTTCTCCAACGCGGTCAGCGCCGGGATTAAGTGAAACGACTGGAATACAAAACCGACCCGTCCGGCGCGAGCCACCGCACGGCCATCCTCATCCAAACTGGAGAAATCGACGCCGTCGAGGACAACACGACCGCTGGTTGGCTCATCAAGACCCGCCAGCAACGCGAGCAATGTCGATTTGCCAGCGCCCGATGCACCAACAATGGCCACCGTTTCGCCGCGCATCGCTTCGAACGAGACATCCGAGAGAATGGTGAGGTCGCCATCCGCGCTGTCGACGGTCTTGGTCAATTCCGAAGCCTCGAGAACAATTTCTGCCTCTGGCTGCTGTACAATGGCTGATTCCATAGTCAATCTCTTTCGTATTTCCTGGCGGGGCGGAATATGAGTCGTAGTGTCGCACTAAAAACTCTGCTGGTGGCGGTTCTGATCACCGTCGCTGTGGTTGGTTTCGTCCTACTGCCACGCTCAGATGCCGAAACGGCAGCACCTCAAACAAAAGATGTGCGGGCTGCAGAGGCAGAAGACAAGAGGCCCGCACTGCTCGTTGTTGGCGACAGCCTGAGTGCGGGGTATGGGCTCACCGATGTTGCCGACGGCTGGGTCGCCTTGCTTCAGGGTCGATTGGACGACACCGGCCTACCAATGCGCGTTGTTAACGCCAGCATCAGTGGTGACACCAGCGCCGGCGGTGCTGCCCGACTGCCAGCCGCTATCGAGCGTCATCAGCCGCAGGTTGTGATCATCGAACTTGGCGGCAACGACGGTCTCCGAGGGTTGCCACTCGATGTCATGCAGCAAAACTTCGAGTCGATGATCAATGCCTCACAAGCCATCGGCGCCGAGGTCATTTTGTTTGGCATGATGATTCCGCCCAATTACGGCGAGCGCTACACCCAGGCGTTCATCGATCAGTACAAAACGCTCTCCAGCGAATTCGATACGGCACTCGTGCCATTCTTCCTCGAAGACGTCGCACTCGATGCGTCGCTTATGCAGGCGGACGGCATACACCCAAATGAACAAGCGCAACCGATTATGCTGAATGCCGTCTGGCCGACGATTGAAACCGTCGTGCGCGAACGGCTCGACACCCCTTAATTTTCTGACCGCGAACGGAAATCAACATGGATAAATACTGGCTCTCCTCTTATGTACCCGGCACACCGGAAACGATTGACGCCGACGGTTGCACGTCACTGAAGCAGTTGATTGAGGACAAGTGTCGTGAATATCGCGACCAACCCGCCTACACCAACCTTGGCGTGACGCTGAGCTACGACGACATGTTGCGGATGTCTGGTGATTTTGCTGCATGGTTGCAGCACGAAGCGGGGCTCATCAAAGGAGATCGCGTGGCATTGATGATGCCAAACATCTTGCAGTATCCGATCGCGTTATTCGGCGTGTTGCGCGCCGGCATGACCGTCGTCAACGTCAACCCGCTTTACACCGAGCGCGAACTTGAGCACCAGCTCAAAGATTCTGGCGCCAAGGCGATCGTCATTGTCGAGAATTTTGCGCATACGCTCGCCGCGGTGATCGACAAGACGCCGGTTGAGAAAGTGGTCACAACACAGGTGGGCGACATGCTGCCTGGCTTGAAGCGCGGCATCGTCAATTTCATGATCAAGCGCGTCAAGAAGATGGTGCCCGCCTATTCGCTGGCAAACACAACCCCGTTCCGGGCAGCGTTATCCGCTGGCGCCGGCCACACCATGCGCGAAGAGGAAGTGACACTCAAGGATCTTGCCTTCTTGCAGTACACGGGCGGCACGACTGGCGTCTCGAAAGGCGCCATGTTGAGCCACAGCAACATGGTGCACAACATCCGCCAGTCGAATGCATGGGTCGGTGAGCGGATGGCAGACGAAGAAGTCATCGGCATCACTGCCTTGCCGCTTTATCACATCTTCTCGCTCGAGGGGAATTGCTTCTCCTTGCTGGAACTCGGCGGACTGAATGTGTTGATCACGAACCCGAGAGACTTTGAGGGCTTCGTCAAAGAGCTCAGCAAATATCAGTTCACGTACTTCACAGGCGTCAACACACTCTTTAATTCTCTGCTTGCCACGCCCGGCTTTGCCGACCTCGACTTCAGCAAGCTCAAGATCACGATCGGCGGCGGCATGGCCGTTCAAGAAGCGGTCGCGCGCAAATGGCATGAAGTCACCGGCAACCACCTGGTGCAGGCGTACGGTCTGACGGAAACATCCCCCGCCGCGGTCATCAACCCTATGGTCGATGAGCCCGCTTTCAATGGTGCGGTCGGTCTTCCGATCTCCTCAACCGAGGTCGGCATCTTCGATGATGACGGTAACGCGCTCGGCATTAACGAAGTCGGCGAAATCTGCATTCGTGGCCCTCAGGTCATGGAAGGTTATTGGCAACGGCCGGAGGCGACCGCTGAGGTCATGATGGGCGACTGGCTCAGAACCGGCGACATCGGTCGTATGGATGAGCAGGGTTTCGTGTTCATTGAGGACCGCAAGAAAGACATGATCTTGGTCTCCGGTTTCAACGTCTATCCCAACGAGATTGAAGATGTCATCGCCAACATGGACGGTGTGCTCGAAGTTGCTGCGGTCGGCAAGCCCGATGAAAAGTCCGGCGAAATTGTTCGTGTCTTCATCGTGAAATCTGATGACAGCGTAACCAAAGAATCAGTCATCGCTTACTGCCGCAATGAACTCACCGGCTACAAAGTGCCGAAGGAAGTGGTGTTCATGGATGACCTGCCGAAGACCAACGTTGGCAAGATCCTTCGCCGAGAACTACGCGATAACCACTAACCGGTTTGATCAACGCCGTTTTCTAGATGGCAACTGGTGTCGGCTCGCTCGTTCGAAACGACTCGCTCGCGACCCGACACCAGTCACCGCAAGGCCTTTTTGACTTTCCAAATCAATACGCTTTTTGAGGTGCCGCGCGTTGCGTCATTGGACAATGACGTAAGGCTCACCACCATGACATCACCGTGCAGGCTATCAACACGAGCATTAGCGACTGTTTTGCAACGCGACCAGTAGCGACTGCTGAAACTCAAGCATCTGTTGATTCAGGCCAATAATGGCCAACGTCATTTCCCTGACGGTGCTCACAGCGTGAATAAATCGACGATCGGCGCACAACGCATCGAAGTCGAATGTCACCAGATCGGGGTCAATGCGCAACATACGTGGCTTATGTTGATCCAACGAAAAACGCACCTGCGTTCGAACATAGTTGACGCTTGGAATAGTCCGTCCAGACAGTTGCGGGTTTATCGCCGTTTTCGTTTTGTACTCGCGGACGGTTTCCGAAATTTTCATACGCAGATCTATCTCACCGATATACGGAAAGTTTCCGGTCGCCTTGAGCTCGTCGATTGTGTCTGTGACCATGATCGGAAGATCGTACTTGCCCATGTTGTAAAGACCGGCGGCGAAAATCGGTCGATCATCTTCCGACAGCACACATTGATCAAGCGCACGCAGTACGAGATCAAGCTGATTCACCTCTCGCTGCCCCTGCTCGATCTGAATCCGATTTCTATTGATAGACAGTTCCATGTCTGTCATTAGACGATCTCGATACAGTTGGGCTGCATCTTCGTTCTTTTGTGATTCGTTCCAGTTCGCAACCTGTATGCCGATGAAGACACCAATGACCACAATCACAAAGTCAATTCCGACGGCGAACCAGTTTTGTTGCTTGACGTGCTTGGAAATCCGTCTCAGTAACATTGCTATCCCCTTGGACTTCCGCATCACACTACCGTAAGTCTTCTGGACTTACATCAACCAATGCCACAACGTATACAACGTCAGACCAGCAAGACCACCGACTATCGTACCGTTAATGCGAATGAACTGAAGGTCGCGACCAACACGTTGCTCGATGAGATCCGCGGCGGTATCCGCGTCCCAACTTTGTACCGTTTCCGAAACAACTCGGGTGATCTGTTCCCGATAGCGCGTGATGGTGTAGAGGCCAGCGTCTCGCAACGAGGTGTTGATCTCATCCCGTAACACTGGCTCAGCAGCGAGACTGTCGCCTAAGCCTACGAGTGCTTCGGTCAAACGACGACGGAACGATGATTCTGGGTCCTGCGCCTCCCGCATTAAGAACGCACTGATATCGGTCACCACAGCCGAGAGATAGCGCGCGAGCTGGGGATGCTCCAATAGCTCGCTTTTGAGTTTCTCGCCACGATCAATTAATGAGGCATCGTTTTTCAGCGCATCGACAACGTCGATAAGCACCCGGCGCAGATGTTCGCGTGCACGCTGATCACCTTGTTCATCGTCATCCGCCAAAGCTTCCTCAACCTCTGAAACCAGCTTTCGATAGATTCGCTCGTCAATGAACCCAGGAATCCACCAGGGTGTGCGATCGCCGACGGTCGAGCGAAGGCCCTCGCGATTGTCATCGAACTGCTGACGTGCCAGCTCGACAATGCCCGTCAGTAGGGTGTCTTCAGCATCATTCACAACCAACATCTCGAGAATTTGACCGAGCATCGGCGTAATCTGCATTTCGTTCAGCGTGCCGCGGAGGTTGTCTTTGACGAGTGCGCGCAACGCCGCGTTATCGCCGGTCTTCACCACCCGGCGCAGCATCGTCGCCACATCCTCAGTGAGCCGCTCGGCGTTGTCCGCGCGGGACAACCAATCGGCACTGACACCAACGATATCGATGCGTTCAAGTCGCGGTTGTAGGGCTTCACGACTCAAGAAATGAGCGCCGATAAAATCTGCTAGTGTTTCGCCGATGTCGTTTTTGCGACGCTTGATAATGGCTGTGTGGGGAATCGGTAAACCCATCGGCTCACGGAATAGGGCTGTCACAGCAAACCAATCCGCTAATGCACCGACTGCGCCCGCTTCGGCAAAGGCGCGCAAGTACCCGAGCCATGGATACCGAGGCTCGAAAATCCCCGTCACGACATACAGCGCCAGCATCGCGACAAGCAACAGATGCGCAAACCACTTCATGCGACGCAGGCGGCGCAGTCGAAGTTCGTCAGGTGTCTCTGCAGTCAGACTCATGGCCAGTAATTCCTGCTGAAGAAGGGTCTCAATCCGTCGTCGATAAAAGAGATATGGTGGCGGGCGCACCATATCCAACGCAGCATGGTCCGGCAGCCCGACGCCCGTCAGACTACCCAATCGCCGTGCAGCGTTCTGTCAAAAGTTGTGGCGGGCGCCTAGCCTCAGCCGTGGAATCGCGGACTTTCAGCTTTCAGGGTATCCACCATCACGCCGACCTTCGCCGGATCAATTTCCGGATGAATGCCATGCCCTAAATTGAATACGTGGCCACCACCATGGCCATACGACTCAAGCACACGAATCACGCCATCACGAATAGCGTCATCGCTGGCATAGAGCAACGATGGGTCCATGTTGCCTTGAAGCGCAACTTTGTCATCGACCAGGCGTCGCGCTTCACTCATGTCCGTTGTCCAATCGACCCCGAGTCCATCGCAGCCAGTTTCAACCATGGCGGACAAACGTGTGCCCGCGCCTTTCGTGAACAACACAACCGGTACACGACGGCCATCGTTCTCTCGAATCAGTCCGTCGACTATCATCTGCATGCTAGCCAGTGAGAAACGCTTGTACGCCTCTGGCTCAAGCACCGAACCCCAGGTGTCGAATACCATGACCGCTTGCGCGCCGGCACGAATCTGCGCATTGAGATAATCCGTCGTGGTCTTGGCCAATTTTTCCATCAGCAAATCAGCCGCCACTGGGTCACTGTAAAGCAACGCTTTTGCTTTTGAGTAGGTCTTGCTGCTGCCGCCTTCGATCATATAAGTCGCGACCGTCCACGGACTCCCAGCAAACCCGATCAGTGGCACAGAACCTTCCAGCGCGCCGCGAATCTTCTTGACCGCTGCCATCACGTAATCGAGCGAATCAGCCACATCTGGAATCGCGAGATTCTTAATGTCTGCTGCGGTATCGATCGTCGTCTTGAACTTGGGTCCCTCGCCGGTTTCGAAATACAAGCCAAGGCCCATCGCATCGGGGACAGTTAAGATATCGGAGAACAAAATCGCCGCATCGAAGCCATAGCGACGCAAAGGCTGCAAAGTGACTTCGCACGCGAGCTCCGGGTTCGAACACAACGACATGAAGTCGCCGGCCTCGGCACGGGTCGCCCGATATTCAGGCAGATAGCGTCCCGCTTGGCGCATCATCCAAATGGGGGTCCGCTCGCAAGGTTCACGCAGTAATGCACGCAGGAACAGGTCGTTCTTTAATTCTGTCATGGTCGTTGTCCGCTTTTGTTTTTGTAATGATCAGGTTTCAGGAAACTGACGCCTAATCGTTTCGACGATCGCTTCTGCGGCCGCTCGCGGCTGCGGCGCATTGCGTATGGGTCTGCCCACGACGATGTAGTCCGCACCGTTATCGAAGGCTTGTTCAACACTGACAACCCGTTTTTGATCGTCACTCGGGCGGTTTTCGACTGGCCGAATGCCAGGCGTCACCACCAATAATTTGTTATCCACATGCTGTCTGAGTCTCGGGACCTCAAGACCTGACGAGATGACGCCGTCGCAGCCAGCCTCGAGAGATCGCCGAGCGCGCGACAACACTAACTCGGGAATATCGCAATCGAATCCGAGGTCATCCATATCACCGCGATCGAGGCTTGTTAGCACCGTCACGGCAAGAATCTTGAGATCACCTTTGCGCTCGGCAGCGGCTTCCATGATCGACTGGTTGCCATGGACCGTACAAAAAGTCGCGCCGCGTTCTGACAAGTTTCCGACAGAGGCGGCTACTGTCGCTGGCACATCGAACAGTTTGACATCGATGAACACCAGTTTCCCACGCGCGACGAGCCAATCGAGCAACTCGAAATAGCCCTCGCGCATGGCGAGCTCGAGTCCAATTTTATAGAACTTCACGGCGTCGCCGAGTTCCTCGACGAGCGCTTTCGCCTCTTCCGCAGTAGGGACGTCGAGGGCGAATATGAGTCGCTCCTCGGCGGGAATGATTTTGCTCATGCTTATTGGCCGAATCCGCATTATTCGGGCCTCTATTCTAGCTCAGCGCCCGCTGACTCGCAGCGCTTTATTGAGATCAGGGGCTATTGGTCACCGATGAGCGCTTCGAACTGCTGACGCGCAAACCGATCGGTCATCCCGGCGATATAGTCGGCGATCCGCCGATAGTCCGGGGCATCGCTCGGCGTGACGTGCTCCAGTGGCCTGAACTCACTGGGAATTGCGCTTGCAGACCGCTCATAGTGCGAGAACAACGTGGTGAGCATATGCTTTGCGCGATCTTGCATCGCGACGACCGCGGGGTGGTGGTAAAGGTTCCTATAGAGAAAACGCTTCAGCGATTGATGCGCTTCACCAACCTCCGGCGAGAAAGCGATCAGCCTCGGCGCGGCGCGCACCGCATCGAGACTGGCGACACCCGCGTCGTTGATGGCGCGCTCGCTGGTCGTTATCAGGTCACGGACAACAAACGCAATCATGCGACGTTTCGTTTCATGCAGCAGTCGATCAGTAGGCAATTGATGGCCGTACGTCGCGACAACCTCGTCGTAGTGACGCGCGAACAATGGTTCCTCGCGTAATGCTTCCATGCTGAGGATGCCTGAACGTACACCGTCTTCGACGTCGTGGTTGTTGTACGCCACCGCATCGACGATGTCCGCGAGTTGCGCCTCCAATGAAGGCTGCGTTCGATCGAGAAAACGCTCGCCGAGCGCGCCGAGCGTCTTCGCATTGTTTTTCGAACAATGCTTCAGAATGCCTTCTCGCGTTTCGAACGTCAGATTGAGCCCATCAAACGACGCGTACTTTTCCTCCAACTCGTCGACGATACGCAGCGACTGCAAGTTATGCTCGAATCCACCGTGTTCGCGCATACACGCATTCAGCGCATCCTGACCGGCATGCCCAAAAGGCGTATGACCGAGATCATGTGCCAGGCAAATCGCTTCCGTCAGCGTTTCATTCAGTCCAAGCGCTAGCGCGACCGTGCGTCCGATCTGCGCGACCTCGAGTGAATGCGTGAGTCGGGTGCGATAGTGATCGCCTTCGTGATTGACGAACACTTGGGTTTTGTACATCAAGCGGCGAAAGGCGTTGCTGTGCACAATGCGATCGCGGTCTCTTGCAAAATCATCCCGGCGGGCTGCAGAAGGCTCTTCGTACCGCCGTCCTTTGCTGGCTTCCGGATGTGCGGCAAATGGCGCAAGTTGGCTCAAGCTATTGCTCCAGAACCCGTTGTAGGTGTGCGTCATCATAATCGCCAGTGACAAACGCATCGCCGAGACTGCGCAGCAAAATCAGGCGCACTCGACCTTGCGCAACCTTCTTGTCGTGCAGCATCGCTGCGAGCAAATCCGTTGCCGACACATCGACGGCTGCCGTCGGGAGGCCTGCTGCATCCAGCAAACGCACCAAACGCTCGATGTCTTCTTGGGGTAATGCGCTCATTCGTGCGGCCATGATCATGCCTAGCGCAACCGCCTCACCATGGAGCCAGGTGTTGTAGTTCGTACACGCTTCGATCGCATGTCCAAACGTATGACCGAAATTGAGGAGCGCCCGTCGACCCTGTTCGCGCTCATCTTCCGCAACGATCAACGCCTTGAGTTCACAAGATCGATAGATCGCATGCGTCAGTGCTTCGGTCTCTCGCTCACGTAATGCGCCAATGTTCGCTTCCAACCACTCGAAGAATGCAGGGTCAGCAATCGCGCCATATTTGATCACCTCGGCAAGTCCCGCTGCGTACTCGCGCTCTTGCAGCGTGTTGAGCGTGTCGATATCAATCAGCACCGCTTTCGGTTGATGAAACGCCCCGATCAGGTTTTTGCCGCGTGCGTGATTGACCCCTGTCTTGCCGCCGACCGAAGAATCAACTTGCGCGAGTAGCGTCGTCGGGATCTGTAAGAATGACACGCCACGCATAAAGGCCGCCGCCGCGAAACCGGTGATGTCGCCAACAACGCCGCCACCGAGCGCTACGAACAAACTGTCGCGGGCCGCGCCGTTCTCTAGCGCAGTATCAATGATCGACAACGCCGCCGCCGGGGTTTTCCATTGCTCTCCATCGGCGAGCTCATGCGTCACCACCGTGCCGTTCTGAAACAACCCTTTTGCGCGTTCCAGGTAAAGCGGCCCCACGGTCTCGTTGGTGACAATGACCACGGTTTGGCCCGCATGGATGACCGGCAACAGCGCGTGGCCTTGAGATAACAGACCGGTGCCGATACAAATCGGGTAGCTCCGCTCACCGAGCGCAACGGAAAGTACTTGGGTTGTTGTCATGACGGTATTCCGGCGGATCGGGTCTGAATCATCTCATCACTCACGAACACGATGGTTCGTGGTCGATATCATACTGCTCACGCAGTTGTATCGCGACGTGTCTTGCGACCGTCGGTACACGCTGATTATCTGTCGTGACCGTGAGATCGGCGATTTCTCGGTAGAGTGGATCACGCATCTCGAACAACCGAGTCAGGATCGCCTCGGGGTCTCCGGTTTTTAGGAGTGGGCGATTGTTGCTGTGCGAAACCCGCGCTAGTTGCTGCGCAACTGTGGCTTGCAGGTAAACAACGATGCCGCGCTCGGCAAGGAGGCGGCGATTGTCTGGGTCCATAACGACGCCACCGCCGGTCGCCAAAACCAGAGGCTTTTGTAGCGTCAGCGTTTCGATCGCGGCGTGTTCGCGTTTTCTAAAACCGCTCTCGCCTTCACGTTCGAAAATATAGGGAATGTCCACGCCAGTGCGGGTCTCGATCCAGGCATCCGCATCTTCGAACGGCCAACCTAGCAGTCGCGCCAACTGACGACCGACGGCGGATTTCCCAGCACCCATCGGTCCGACAAGAAAAATTCGTCTCTGCATGGTGTCAGTTATATCAGAAAGCAAAAGGCCGGCACCGTCTTTCGACAGTGCCGGCCCTCTTAAGGCTTATGCCATCGACTTACTGGTCGATGAAAGACCCTTCTTCAAGAATCTTCGGTGTCACAAAAATCAGTAGCTCCGATTTGTTGTTCACTCGAACCGTGTTCTTGAACAGGTTGCCGACAAGCGGGATGTCGCCCAGCAGCGGTACTTTGGTATCGGTATCGCGAACTTCAGTCTCGTAGATACCACCCAGTACAACTGTCTGACCGTCGTTGACCAATACCTGTGTTTCCACTTCACGCGTGTCGATACTCGGCACCTGTCCACCACCCTGGATCTGGAAGATCACACCGATGGTGTCTTGGCTGACGCGAAGATCCATAGCAATGTTGCCGTCAGGCGTGATCTGCGGTGTAACCGTAAGGCTGAGTACCGCTTCTTTAAACGTTACTGCGGTCGCACCACTGGCCGCCGCTTCCTGATAAGGAATCTCAACACCCTGCTTGATGACAGCTTCTTTTTGGTTCGCTGTCACAACCCGCGGGCTGGAGACGATCTCACCACGACCTTCGGCTTGCAAAGCAGACAACTCGAGATCGAGAACATAGTCAGACTCAAGGATCGCCAGCGCCAATTGACCTGCTGGGTTTTGAACCGGAATGTTGACCGCGTAACGGCCATCGATCGGGCCGATATCGACCGGGAATTGCTGACCTGTGTTGGCAATGTTGTCCAACGCTGAGCTGATGATGCCGCCAGAGTTAGCGCTCGTGCCGGTGACAGAAATCAAACCGTCCGTGCTGGAGTCTTCGATGGCCGTCAAGCCCAAACGCACACCAAGATCACGACGATAGTCGTCGTTGACCGAAACGATGCGGGATTCGATCAGTACCTGTTGTACAGGAATATCGAGTGTCTGCACCATGCGGCGAATGTTGCGAAGGCTCTCCGCCGTATCGCGCAGCAACAATGTGTTGGTCCGCTCATCGATCGTCACAGAACCTCGCTCTGTGATGACACCTTGCTGAAGCAGCTCTTGCATGTCTGCCGCTTTCGCGTAGTTGATCTGCAGGAATTCAGAGTAGATCGGCTCGAGCTCTTGGATCGCTAAGCGAGACTCGAGATCCGCTTGCTCACGCGCTGCAATTTCTGCTGCCGGCGCAACGATGATCACGTTGCCGTTCTCACGCATATCAAGACCACGCGTGGTCATCACAATGTCGAGCGCCTGATCCCAAGGGACGTTACCAAGACGCAGCGTCAGACTGCCGGTTACGGTGTCAGAGACAACGATGTTGCGGCCACTGATTTCGGCCAAGACCTGAAGGACAGCGCGCGTCTCGATGTCTTGGAAGTTCAATGTGACGCGTTCGCCGAAGTATTCCTTCTCTTCAGAGAAGATCGTGCCAGAGGACTCATCTTTCTGGACTTCGCTGATCTCGATCGCGAACAAACCATCAGACTGATACGCCAACTGCTCATACTCGCCGTCAGCGCTGATCAGAATCCGTACGTCGTTATTGACGCGCATTGCATCAACAGTCGTGACCGGCGTTGCAAAGTCTTGTACATCAAGGCGGCGCAGCAGATCGGTCGGCAGGTCGGTGTCTTTGAACAGCGCCACAACACGCCCACCTTCTTGCCGGATGTCCACTGGTGTTGACGGATCGGTCAAGCTCACCAGGATGCGACCACCGCCCTCACGGGTGCGGCGGAAATCAATATTGTCGATAGCGCGAGGGCCGCTGTAGACCGGGGCGCTGCTGTTACCACCTGTCGGCGCAGGGAAAGCACCGCTGCGAGCGACCGCGGTGTCGTTACTGCCACCTGCCAATGTGACGACAATCGTGTTGCCGCTGACCGTCGTGTCGTAGTCGACCATCGAGGTTAAGTTCAGGACAGCACGGGTACGACCGTTGGCCTCAGCCATCATGATCGTATCGAGCGGGCCAAGATCAACTTGTTGGCGACGTGTGCCGACTTGCAACTTCGACTCGGGAATATCAAGAACGATTCGTGCCGGATTGTCGATCGTAAAACTGATCGGATCAGGTGCGGTCTCGCTCATCACGAGGCGCAGCTCAACGCCACGATTCGGCAATGCCTGAACCTGGATGTCTTGTAAGCCGTTGGTCGGATCCTGTGCCTTAGCCGGCTGAATAGACAGCATCAGCCCGCAGACAACAAATGCCGCGGCTACTACCTGCCAAATCCGAGTAAAAGGCGCCGCTGTTGTGGTGCGCATCATTCTGGTTACTCCCAATGCCATATCTCTAGATGGCTCAGTTTGTCGTCGCGAGGGCAATTGCCACTTCCCGTTCGATATAGCCGCCTATACCGTTTGAAACAATTTCGACCAGCTGAATCTCAGCTTCGCTGATCGAGGTGATCTTTCCGTCATTTTCACCGACGTAGTTGCCTGGCAACACGCGATGAACAATGCCTTTTTGGTCACGCAGCAGACCGTAGTCTCTGCCACCCATGCTGAGGGTGCCGACCATATCGAACGCATCAAGCGGGAACCCTTCGAGGTACTCGCGTGTGCGGCCGTCATCAGGTCTTACGCCGCCGCCGCCACCCGCTGCCGCAGATGGACGATCAGGCACGAAAGGTGAGCGCAAGCCTTCGGTGTCAGCCACGTACGTAAACGTCTCGTAAGGCTTCACTTCGGGCAAAGGCTCTGGCCTTTGTCCCTGACGGCTCTTGGTCCGCTCGATGTATTCCTCGAGGTCTTGCATGTCGCCACCGCAACCACTCAGCACTAGTGACATAGCACCGGCGAGCAGTAAGCTTGCGACGCGGAAACCTTTCCTTTGGACTGGCATTGAATTCATCCCCGGCTAGCCCTCATCTTCTTCCAGGTAACGGTAAGTCTTCGCCGTTACGTCCAAAACCAATGTCGACGGATCGGTTTGATCCGGCGTGATGTTCACATCATGCAACGTGACGATACGTGGCAACGCAGCCACGCTGCTCGCGAAATTCGCAAACGCATGGTAGGAGCCCGTCAAACGAATCTGTATCGGCTTCTCGGCGTAGAAGTCACGTTGAATTTCTGATTGCGGCTGGAACAATTTCTCTTCCAGTCCCGCCGCGAGGCCGGTCTGCGAGATATCCGTAATCAAGTTAGGGATCTCGGTTTCACCTGGCAGCTGACGTAGCATCGCGCCGAAGGACTCTTCCATTTGCACGAGCTGATCGGCGTAGTCTTGGAAGTTGGCCGCTTTGCTCTGCTTGTCTTCAAACGTTGTCCGCAGCTCCGTCTCTTTCTTCTCAACGCGCTCCAGCGAGAGCTTCTTGTCGTTGATGATGGTCATGTAGACGCCAGCGGCGAGAACCGTCAGAAAGATCAGTGCGATCGCACCGATACGGAAGGGCAACGGCCAGCGACCGACGTCATTAAAATCTAACGAGTTGAGATCGTCCATCAAACTCATGAGCCGTCCTCCCCGTCTTCCGTATTCGAGGCGACCTGTACAAGGTCGAGCTCAAACGTACGGCTTTCCGCAGACCGGTTTTGCCCGCGTGCGATTTCGATTTTCCCAAGTTCCGGGCCACCTACCCATTCGGACTCGTCGACATTGCGCATGTACGATGACACCCGCGTACTCGATTCGGCGATACCTGAAACAGACACCGCGCGACCGTTTTGTGTCACACGGTTAAGATGCACTCCATCCGGCAATGTGCGTGTCAGCTCATCAAACAGATGAACAATTTCCGGACGGCTTTGCTGCAAGTCTTCGATCACGTCCATACGCGCCAGCAGGCGTTCTTTTTGCCGCTCGATCCCGCTGATTTCCTTAATCGCTTCGTCGAGCTTCACGATCTCTTCGGTTAGGCGGTTGTTACGCGCCTCCTGGTAGTCGATCATGTTCGAGAAAACGACGTTGATACCGGCCGTGATCAGCAATGCAGCAACAATGGCCGCGCCAACCGACACCAGAAATAGTTTCTGGCGCTCTTTGCGCAGCTCTTCGCGCCATGGCAGAAGATTAATTTTCGGCATTAGTCAAAGCTCCTCAATGCCAGGCCGAAAGACGTGAGCAAAGCACAAGCATCGGACTCGATGCCTTGCGACTTCGCACGCGCGGATACTTTCATTTGTCCCAATGGGTCGCCGACCTCGGTCGGCACCCCAACTCGGCTCGCAATAACGTCAGCGATGCCAGGAATGTTGGCGCAACCGCCACAAACCAAAATCAAGTCTGGTTGTTCACGTCCACCACCAGAGGCGAGGTAGAACTGCAAAGAGCGGCTGACCTGTTGGGTCACATCATCGATAAACGGATCGAGCACTTCAGGCTCGTAGTTGCTCGGCAGACCGCCTTCTTTCTTAGCGCGGCCGGCGTCTTCCACCGACAGGCCGTAGGTACGCATAATTTCTTCGGTCAGCTGCTGCCCACCAAACGCAAAGTCGCGGGTGTAAATCACACGCATGTCGCGCAGCACGCCGAACATCGTGTTACTCGCACCGATATCAACAACGGCGACTGATTGGCCCATACCGTTATTAGGAATCTGGTGGCTCAGCAAGCGACAGGCGTTTTCAAGCGCGAACGCCTCAACATCAACAACCGCACTCTTCAGTCCTGCGGCAGTGACGGCCGCCTCACGCTGATCGACGTTGTCAGTCCGTGTTGCAACCAGCAACACATCATTCATGTCCGGATCCGCTTCGTTCGGTCCGATGATCTCGAAATCGTGGCTCACCTCTTCCATCGGGAATGGAATGTACTGGTCAGCTTGAATTTCGACCTGGCCCTCCATATCCGCCTCGGACAAGCTAGCCGGCATCTGAATCGTCTTGGTGATCGCTGCATCGCCGCTGATGGCAATCGCTGCCTCGCGGATTTTGCTGCCAGAACGCTTCACGGCCCGACGAATCGCTTCGCCCACAGCCTGTGCGTCAACAATCGCTTTATCGTTGATCGAATTCGCCGGAGTAGGCTCAGCCGCATACGATTCCACGCGATATCCGCGCCCGGCCGCGGCCAGCTCAACGAGCTTGATCGATGAAGTCGTTATGTCAAGCCCGAGCAGGATGCGGGATTTTTTGCCGAATATCACTCAGTTTTTCCTTAAAATTCTGTGGGTTACGCCAATTATATGGACGGGTGCCTGAGGAAACGAAGTTAACTATATATCAACGAAGTGTTAAATAAAATGTGACTAGGTTCCGCTTTTAACAATCCATATGCTATGACAGCCGCAATTGAAAAATCTGTGAACCAGGTATCGTCAGTCACCATAACTCTCCCCAAAGGCGAACTGCGGGCAATACGTCACACTCGAAGGTCCCCAGAGCGTTTTGGTATTGACGGGCCAATATGCATAATGAGCCTCGCGCTGACAAGGACACAACAACCACTTTGAAGACCAAACTACTGCTGCGCATCGGGATTCTCGGAATTTCTGTCGGAATTGCTCTAGCGATTGGCGTCACCGGTGCCATTTTTGCGGCCTATCACTACGCCAAGCCCGGTCTGCCGGAAGCTGCCACAGTGCGC
>JBCAZE010000146.1:0-7758 GCA_039700805.1 Pseudomonadota bacterium
CGCAAAGCCGCTGAAAAAGCGCGAGACGTCGCCGCGGAATTACTCGATGTGTATGCACGTCGCGCCGCACGCAGCGGCTACGCCTTCAACTTGCCTGCCGCAGAGTACCGACAATTCGAGGCGGCCTTTCCTTTTGAGCTAACCGAAGACCAAGCGACTGTCATCGAAGATATCATCGACGATATGGCGAAAGCCTCGCCCATGGATAGAGTGGTCTGCGGCGACGTCGGTTTCGGCAAGACTGAGGTGGCGCTTCGGGCCGCCTTCGTCGCTGTCCAAAATCATCGCCAGGTGGCGGTTCTCGTGCCGACCACACTGCTGGCACAGCAGCACTTCCAGACGTTCACCGATCGCTTTGCAGACTGGCCCGTGCGCATCGAGCAACTGTCGCGTTTTCGCTCCAAGGCGGAGGTCAACAAAGTGCTCGAAGGCATGAAGAATGGCACGGTCGACATCGTTGTCGGCACGCATAAAGTCATTAGCCACACCGCAGACTTCAAAGACCCTGGCCTCGTCATCATCGATGAAGAACATCGGTTCGGCGTGCGGCACAAGGAAGCGCTGAAATCGCTCCGGTCTGAGATCGATGTGCTAACACTCACTGCAACGCCGATACCAAGAACACTCAACATGGCATTGGGTGGCCTTCGCGAGCTTTCGCTGATTTCGACGCCACCTGCTGATCGCCTATCGGTCAAGACCTTCGTTTCGCGCTGGAACGATGGACTGATACGCGAAGCTTGCCTACGCGAAATCAAACGCGGCGGTCAGGTCTACTTCGTTCACAATCGCGTTGAGGACATCGAACGCATCGCACACGAACTCGGTGAGCTGATCCCAGAGGCAACGATCGGTGTCGGTCACGGTCAGATGTCCGAGCGCGATCTTGAGCAAGTGATGTTCGATTTCTATCACAGGAACTTCAATATTTTCGTTTGTACGACGATCGTCGAGAGTGGCATTGATGTCCCTACCGCCAACACGATCATCATCAATCGCGCTGATAAATTTGGCCTCGCACAACTGCATCAGTTGCGCGGTAGAGTTGGCCGGTCGCACCACCGTGCCTACGCCTATCTACTCACACCGCCGCGCGCTGTCATGACAGATGACGCGAAGAAACGCCTAGAAGCCATTGAATCTTTAGAGGATCTAGGTGCCGGCTTTGCGTTAGCAAGTCACGACTTAGAGATCCGTGGCGCGGGAGAACTGCTCGGCGACGGCCAAAGCGGCCAAATCCAAGAGATCGGCTTCTCGCTGTACACAGAGCTGCTGACACAAGCTGTCGCCTCGTTACGAGCTGGAAAAACACCGGCGTTCGACCAACCGCTCAACGCTGGCGTGGAGATCAACCTACACGTGCCTGCCTTGTTGCCACAGGACTACGTGCCAGACGTCCATCTGCGCCTGATTCTCTACAAGAGAATCGCCAGTTGCAGTGATGGTGAGATGTTGCGCGACATGCAAGTGGAGATGATCGATCGGTTTGGGTTGCTACCGGAGGCTACGAAACGTCTGTTCGATGTCTCGCGACTCAAACAAAAAGCGGAAACGCTGGGTGTTAGCAAAATCGACGTTAGCGACGCGGGTGGGTACTTGCGCTTCACCGGTGACGGCGTTTTGGATCCCATGGCAATCGTGCAGCTCGTTCAAAGACAACCCGACAAATATCGGCTAACCGAAGGCGATAAGCTCGGGTTTACGGAACCGATGCCAGACGGCGAGGCACGCGTCGCGACAGTCGATCGACTTCTAGACAAATTGGCAAGCGCCAGCAGTTGAGCACGGCCTTTGATATCATCGCGATATGAATACCCGACGCAATCTACTGGCTGTTCTAGGCGCCCTCCTCACCACGTCGACGCTTGCGCAAGACACCATCGAAGACGCACCGTTACCCACCCAGCCGCGAGAATATGACATCGAGCTGATCATTTTCGAGTACGTCAATGGCGTGCGCGGTGGTCGCGAAGACTGGGACTATATCGACACAGGGCGGGCTGCTGTTGCTGCAGAGATTGAAGCATTGACGCCCATCGAGCCTGATGACATCGCCGATGATGTTGTGCCGCCTGCAGCGGATATAGCGGAAGACGAGGACCCGCTCGTCGTTGCATTTCAGCGGTTGCCGGCCGAAACCTATCGCCTCGCTGATCAATATCAACGACTGCGCGGTAGCCGAGATTACCGGCCGATTGTGCATACCGCGTGGCGGCAGCCCGTGCTTTCGCAAGAAGACGAAACGACGTTCCAACTCTCCAGTGTCGCCGCAAACACACCGACATCGCTTGGCGGTGATGTGAGCGTCTACGTCTCACGATTTTTGCATTTGACCTTGGATCTTGAACTCGCCAAAGACAGGTCTGGAACGGAGAGTGTTGTTTACACGCTTAACGAGCGACGCAAAATGCGCAGCGCAGAGCTTCATTTTTTCGATCATCCTAGATTCGGCGCACTTGCGCTGATCAGCAAAGTCGAAGAAGCGGTCGACGAATAACCGACCAATGTCCTAACGCTAATGCGCGGTAATCGCTCCCGCTGCGCCGCTGATATCTTCTAGGAATTTCACACTCCTGACCTTTTCACGTGCCGCAGCAAGCATGCGGTCGGCGCAATCATCGCGCGCGTCAGGCACCTCACCGCATACACCGACGCTTACGGTGACGTGACGAGCAACGTTCGACTTCGGATGGTGAATCGCCAACGCACGAATGTCGGCCGCAATACTATGAGCAAACTCCCGAACCGTAGGGGCGGATGATCCGTGCACGATCACCGCTATCTCGTCCTCACCTAATCTGGTCGCACTATCTCCTGCCCGTTTGAGACGTCGACGAATGCTATGACTGATTCGTTTAATCGCCGAGTCGCCGGCATGTTGTCCGAAGGTATCGATGTACGCAGCATATGCGTCGATACGAAATACGATGAGCGCCATCCAGACATGCTCCCGCGCAGCAATCGCCACATCACGTCGTAGAAGCTCAATCCAGGCATCGGGGGCAACAAAACTTCCGGTCAACTCGAGCGATCGCAACACACCCGACTCAGAGGACACGGCAGCATCCACCGTCATCGGTTGTGGCCGCAGATAAACAATTTTGGTGTCCTTCCCACCGCTCGCTAGCACCACCTCACCATCGATGGGCTGATCCTCCCGGTCGGCAGACATCATGACCGATTCAAATCGGGCTTGAGGCGTCGCTTCGTTGCAGGATTCAAGTGCATGCATCGCGGCGCTGCCACCGATTCGTTTCATCAGTTTCTCAACATCCATGCCAAGGATGTCACCCGACGGCATGCCGAGAAGATGTTGAAACGCTGGATTAAAAAAACTGATTCGCGCGTGCGACTTGACGCGACTGACGACCAGCACCGGTTCACGGACGCCATTGACGAGCTGCGCGAGCAAATTTTTGGCAGGTACCTTCACAATGGCTGGACAGGCGCGTTTGACATATCCCAAACGCTAGCAGTTGCGGCGCCGTAAATCGAGCGTACCCTACTGAAATCTCGACAGAATTCTCACTTTTTTGAGACCCATGACAAAAAACTGAGAACCAGTTCCACGGCCGCCTCGCGTGCCGCGTTCATATTCATTTCCAGTTCTTCATGAATACCCACCGCACTGCGCCCGGCCGCAGCATTCACAGCCAGCGCGACACTGGCATAGTCCAGTGCTTTTTCGCGTGCGAGCGCCGCCTCAGGTGCACCGGTCATACCGATGTAGCGAACCCCGTCTCTCGCCAACCGGTCGACCTCCGCTCGCGTTTCAAGCCGCGGGCCTTGGGTTGCACCGTACGTACCACCATCCACCAAGCGAAGCCCATGCTCAGCGGCGGCTTGCAAGAGCTGCGCACGCAGTTGCGTACTGTACGGGTCGGTGAAATCGATATGTTGTAGCGGCGCATCCACACCATCAAAGAAAGTACTGTCACGACCCCAGGTGTAGTCGATGAGTTGATCCGGCAACCCGAGCGTCCCTGGCGGACATTCGGTACCGATAACACCAACCGCATTCAACGCGATCACCTGCTCCACCCCTTCGGCCGCCAACGCCGCAATGTTGGCGCGATAGTTGATTCGGTGTGGCGCAATATCGTGCCCGACACCATGTCGCGAAAGAAACCAGACCTCGTGACCTGCGATGGCGATTCGTTGCAGTGGCGCGGTAGGTGGTCCGAAAGGCGTCTCCAGATGCCGTGATTCCAGCAACTCGGCACCGGGCCAGTTTTCTACACCGGTACCCCCCAGAATGGCGATCGTCGCGCGACTCACCAGACCACCGTTCCAGACTCCCGCTCGAGCGCGGCGTCTATTGCTTGTCGGGCATCACGCCAACGTTGACTGTCCGCTAGGGTATCTCTTGTCAATTCGCCTTTGCCGCGCATGCGCGCTAAACGCATCATCGAGGCAGGCGACGAATAACCGGAGAGGTATTCAGCGACTCGCTCAGCGCGCGCACGATCGTTGCAGACCAAGACCATATCGGTACCCGAATCCAGCACCGCTTTAGCGCGATCGGTAATGCTGCCGAGATGGGATGTCGCTTTCATCGTCAGATCGTCGGAGAATATGGCGCCACTAAAGCCGATTCGCTGCCTGAGCTCGCTTTGCTGCCACCAGCCGGAGAAACTTGCGGGCAATGGGTCTAGCTCCGAATACACAACATGTGCCGTCATGATGCCGGGAATACCCGCGCGCACCAATCGCTCAAAAACCCGCATATCTTCCGTGATCTCGGGATACTCGCGACGATCCACCGGCAGCTCAAGATGAGAATCCGCAACGACTGCCCCATGCCCGGGAAAATGCTTCCCGACTGCTTGCATGCCTGCGTCAGACATCCCCCGCATGATTGCTGTAGCTAACGCTGCTACGACGTCGGCATTTCGGTGGAGCGCTCGATCTCCGATGACCGTGCTCACGCCACGGTCAAGATCAAGGACAGGCGCAAAAGACATATCCAAGCCAGCCGCTAGCAGCTCTGCGGCAAGTAACCAACCGGCGTGACGCGCCAACTCAAGCGCCTTCGTTTCGTTCTTTCGGTGCATCAGACCAAACCAGCCAAGCGGTGGCAATTGCACAAATGGTGGGCCAAACCGTTGGACTCGCCCGCCTTCTTGATCAACAGCGATCAGCACCGGCGGTGATTTAACAGCTCTGATTTCCTCCGTCAGAGCGGCCAGTTGTTCGCTGCTTTCATAGTTACGCTTGAACAGAATCACCCCACCAACGGCCGGCGACGCAATAAGTTCACGATCAAGAGGCGTCAGTGATACGCCCTCAATATCGAGCATCAAAGGCCCAAGTGGCATTAGTCTTGGCCGCCTCGCGGCTCAAAAACCGCCATTGATTCAACGTGGGCTGTATGCGGGAACATATTCAGAATGCCGGCCTTTCGAAGAGCAAAACCCTGTTCCTGCAGAATTCCCGCATCCCTGGCTAGCGTTCCTGGGTGGCACGACACATAGACAATCCGTCGCGCAGAGAACCGCCCCGCTGCCGCGGCAAACGCATCTGCCCCAGCACGCGCTGGATCCAGCAAAATCAGGTCCCACGGCGTCTTCGCTAAAGCCTCGATCGCCTCCGGTTGCGACAAGTCCCGCGTCGCAAACGAGGCATTGGTGATGTTGTTGCGGGCCGCGTTCCCCTCGGCGCGTTGACTGAGTGCCGCAAGACCCTCAACACCATGAACTGCCTGTGCTTTGGTTGCGAGCGGCAAGCTGAAATTGCCGATGCCAGAAAATAGATCGAGCACGCGATCTTCTGACCGCACGTCAAGATGCTCAATGGCAGCGTTGATCATCCGGCGATTGATATCTGCATTGACCTGGATGAAGTCAGATGGCTCGAAATGGAGAGACAATCCCCACTCGTCGAGTCGATATTCGAGCTGTGGCGTCGCTGATCCATCGCTACGCGGCAATCCGGTAATCGAGTCGAGGCCACCAGTCTGCAAAGAGAACCAGACGTTGTGCGCTTCGCTGAACGACCGCAGACGATCAAGATCTTGTTCCGACGGCGTCGCCAATACCCGTAGAATCATAGAGACAATAGGATGCTCATCGCCGTCTCCAACCGACACCTCGATCTGGGGTAATTCCCGAACGATCGAAAGTCCTGCTATCAAATCAGCGAGCGGAGACAGGAGATCAGCGACCGGTTGCACAAGTACCGGACACCGTTGCATGTCAGTAATGTAAGGCTTGTAGCGTTCACGAAAGCCAATCAACACACGAGACTTGCCGTCAACATACCGAACACCCAATCGCGCCCGCCTACGATAATGCCATTCATCGCCGGCCACCGGCGGGAGCCATTCCGGGATGGGCAGATTGCCAATCCGCTCTAAAGCATCTCTTAAAACCTGTTCTTTAACATATACTTGCCCATCTTTATTCAAGTGCTGCATCACACAGCCGCCACACACACCAAATACCGCGCAGCCGGGGTCAACTCGGTCCGGTGAGGGCGAAAGGACTTGCAACGCACGCGCTTCATCGTAGTTTCTCCGACTACGCATACGTTGCCATTCGACTTCTTCGCCGGGTAAGGCGCCATCGACAAAAACGGTCTTACCCTCTTTGTCCGCAACACCACGACCCTCGTGCGTCATGGATCGAATGCCGGTTGTTTCCGGTTCGCGCGAGAATCGGCTAGCCCGCCTACCCACGACTCGCCTCCTGCCAGGCATCAAGATACAGATTCAAGTGAGCTGAATCTGCTTTTTTCAAAGCAGACCGAACGATCGACTGCTCCTTGTTGAGCAAGGCGTCGTCGAGTCGCCCACGCATGCGCTCGAAAGCGAGGTAGACGAGATGGGTGTTCACAACATCCGTCTCACAATAGTCTCGAATGGCTTTCAGATCGCCGGCCTGATAGGTCGGCCACACTTTGTCGCCACTCATGCCGAGTTTACCGGGTAACCCCAACATCATTGCGATCTCATCAAGCGAGGCTCGACCACGCGGCTGAAATCCAGCCAGTACATCCATAACGTCAATATGACGCCAATGAAAGCGACTTAAGTAGTTGTTGTAGCGGAAATCTCTGTTGTCGTCGCCGTTATCCCAGTACCGCGCCGCATCGACGCCGTGCTTTAGTGCGCGGTAATGCAGAACAGGCAGATCGAATCCAGAGCCGTTCCAAGAGACAAGGTCGGGCACATATCGATCGACGCCATCGAAAAAGCGCTGAACGATCTCTTTCTCGCTGGAGGATTCGTCACCCAAGGTCCAGACTCGAAAATCATCGCCGGTTCGAAGTGCGACCGAAATCGCAACAATCTTCTGCAAGTGTAATGGCAGAAAGTCACTGCCAGTTTTCTGTAACTGGCGGAACGACATGGCCTCATAAACATCATCATCCGACAGACCATCCAGTCCGAACAGCTGCCGCCCTGATTCGATGTCCGGGATCGTCTCAATATCGAAAGTCATGCAGTGCATTGTGATGTCCTACGCACGTTCCATGATCGCCATGGCTACAATCAGACCCGCCTCGTCAGTCAAACTGACATGCGACTCCCCTATACCCAATGCCTGTCGCATAGACTCCCCACGTTCGGAAAAAATCACTAACGGCTTGCCGAGCGAATTACTCACAACACCGACATCACGTATCCACATACCGTTTGCGAATCCTGTACCCATCGCTTTGACCAGTGCTTCCTTCGCTGCGAACCGCATGGCGAGAAAACGCACCTTACGTTTGTAGGTTTCGAAAGCTTCCCGCTCTGCTGGCAGCAACAACCGA
>JBCAZE010000013.1:0-13153 GCA_039700805.1 Pseudomonadota bacterium
ACATGATGTCGATGAACTATGACGAAACGCTCAAGGTGCTCGCAGCGCGGTTGGCCGATGCCATCCCCCGCAATGTCAAAACGGCAGGTGAGGACATCGAGCGCAGCTTCCGCCAGGTGTTGCGTGGCAGTCTCGACAAGATGGATCTCGTGTCGCGCGAAGAGTTTGATGTGCAGGCGGCCGTGCTCGCCCGGACACGCGAAAAGCTCGAGGCGTTGCAGGCCGAATTGTCCGAGCTCGAGACGCGCCTGAACGACTAACCGCTGCGGACAGCGCCTTCGTCGAATGACGGAGTGCGCGATTGGGTTACGCAAGACTATTCAGCAGAGCGGCGGTGGGTTTGGCCGCGCCGTTAGTGACCGTCGAGGTGCACTTATCGGGCGGTTTGCCACAGTTTCAGATTGTTGGCCTGCCGGAAACGGCGGTACGCGAAAGTCGCGAGCGTGTGCGCGGCGCTTTGGTCAACAGCCGATTCGACTTTCCCGCTTCGCGTATCACCGTCAATCTCGCACCCGCAGATTTACCCAAGCACGGTGGGCGATTCGATCTTGCGATTGCGCTCGGCATTTTGGCGGCGTCAGGCCAGATGCGTGACAAACAGCTCGCCAACATCGAGAGTTTTGCTGAACTGACGCTGTCCGGTGAGCTCGCGCCCATCGCGGGCGTTCTGCCGGCTGCACTTCAGTCGCAGGCAGCCAATCGTTGTGTCGTTATTGCAAAAGACAATGGCACCGAAGCGCTACTGATCAACGACCTTCGGGTCGTCACCGCAGAGTCTTTGGCAGATGTAGTCGCTATCCTCGAGGAGCAGACGTTACCATCGATCACAACGAGCGAACGCGTACTCAAACGCCACCTCCCATGCCGCTCTGCGCTCGATCAGATCCGTGGCCAAGAGACGGCGAAACGTGCGCTGGCCATTGCGGCGGTTGGCGGCCATCACTTGTTGCTTGTCGGTCCTCCTGGGACTGGCAAGAGTCTGCTGGCATCCGCACTGCCCTCACTGCTGCCGCCGATGTCTCGCGACGAGGCGTTGGTCTGTGCTGGCATCCGGTCGTTGTGCGATGAGCGGGTTGAGCCCGAACACTTTACAACCCGTCCGTTTCGGTCCCCACATCACAGCGCATCGGCTGCCGCGTTGATCGGCGGTGGCTCACGCCCGCGTCCGGGAGAGATCTCGCGGGCGCACAATGGCGTCTTGTTTCTCGACGAGCTTCCCGAGTTTGCATCACGCACCCTGGACATGTTGCGTGAGCCAATGGAAACCGGTGTTGTGCATTTGTCTCGTGCAGCGATGCAAGTGACATACCCTGCTCGCTTCCAGATGGTCGCCGCGATGAATCCATGCAGCTGCGGCTATGCCGGCGATCCCGAGCGGGAGTGTCGCTGCTCGGGCGATCAAGTCGCGCGATATCAAAGTCGCGTCTCCGGCCCTTTGCTCGACCGAATCGATCTTGCGGTGACTGTCGGCCGCGTGAAGTTTTCGTTGTTAGCGAAACCCCCCAAGCACGACACACAGTTCAATGACCTGATTGACGGGATTGCTGTCGCCCGCCAGCGTGCGCTCGACCGACAGGGTTGTCCGAATGCCGCTTTACCCGGCACGGATCTACTCGACTGTGCCGGACTCTCTAAGGACGCCGAGCGCTTGTTATCTCGCGCGGCGGATAGCTTGTTTTTGTCCGCAAGGAGTTGTCATCGCTTGATCCGTGTTGCACGGACGATTGCAGATATCTTCGGTGAAGATCGAATCGCTGAAACGCACATGGCCGAGGCGTTGGCGTATCGGCGCTAAAGGCAAAAAGAGAAAAGGCTGTACTGATTGTTTACGTGTGGTTACCAACGCCAAGTTATTGTGCCTCGGAGCGCCCTAGGTGCTAAAGGGTGAGCATGAATATCAGCGACCGATTCAGGTTCGTTTGCCAGACGCGACTCAAAGAAATATGCAACATCCGCGTCTTTGGTGTTCAGTGCATTCAAGACGTCGAACCGAATTTCTGCCGACCCAAACTGGCGTGCAACACCCATGTTTAACAGCAAGGAGTCTCTTGAAGAGATAGCGCCGTCATCCGTCAGCGGTGCGCTGTCAAGCCAACGAAGACGTGCACTGGCCGACCAACCCTCTCGCCAAACAGCGTTTAGGCCAAACGTTAGAGTTGAAGACACCGCGCCCGGAATATGGTCGAAACCAGGGTCTGTGTTCCTTTGCCGAGCATCCGTGTAGGCGTACGCTGCATTCAAAGCTAGCCAATCTGTCGCTTGCCAGAACATTTCCGTTTCGATCCCGGTTCGACGTGTCGCATTGCCTGCCTCCGTCGTCCCAGCGTCCCCGACGTAAACCAGTTCCGACTCGAGGTCCAGCACAAATATTGTCAGCGTTGCGTTCAGGCCGGACCCTGACTCGTAGCGTAAACCCAACTCAGTACCGTCAGACGGAACAATCACCGCTACCGCATCGGCAGATTCCAATGACTGGGGGTCGGTCGTAATGGTCGCACCTCGAACGTCATTCGAGTGAAATCCGCGTCCGTAGTTGAAATAGACCGCAAGGTGATCTCCAGGCGACCAAATGAGGCTGGCCTTCGGGCTGAATTGAACATCATTTCCGCTGCCGGAGTTCTGGGGAAGTCGTGCGTCAACATTCCAGTCGTGCCGATCCAACCGAGCGCCGAGGACAGCCCTAAGCGCTTCGTTAATGCGAGCGTTGATTTGCGTCCATCCGCTGATCGAGTTCAGGCGTACGGCGTCCTGTCGAACTGTCCCGATTCTTTCGCGGTCAACGGTGTTGTACAGACCAATTTGACTGATATCGTCGACGCGGATGTCCGCACCCCAGCGAATGTCCCATCTGCTCACCTGTTGATGTTCGTGGTTGCGAATGCCAACGCCGTAGACACGCCGGTTATCTACTTGCTCGAACTCGTCGCCACGACTGTCATTCAAAAAGTAAGTAAAGTTGGAAAACAACCGAAAATCGTAGTCAATGGCGTAGGCATTCACACGCCAGCTTTCAAAGTCCGCATTCATTGCGAGTGCGTGTCGTGTGGTGCGGCCACCTAGATCGTCATCCAGGCTGCCGAAGCGTGAAACTTCACCTGACGAGATGGCTCGGTCGGGAATCTGGTCTGTTGCACGCCAATCGCTATCGTATCCCTGCCATGTCAATCTCACATCAGCACTTTTGATTCGCTGTGTATAGGCGGCGTACCCTTTGAGTTGATTGGCGTCCTCTGGGAGTACCCACGGACCATCGTAGCGTGCGACTTCTGCAGCTGCCGTGAACTCGCCGGCTGCAGCACTGATGGACCCCGCGCCGACGAGCCGTTGCTCCCCGAACGCGCCGAGCGACGTGGAGACAAAAGCCTTCTCAAATTGATCGATGAGGTCAAAAGAGACACTCGCAGCCGACGAGAAGTCACCCACTTCGGCCGCATAGGGTCCGCGTCGGTAGTGGGTCGATCCAACAGTCTCTGGGATTAAGAAATTCAAGTCGAGATAACCTTGACCGTGCCCGTGGCTCGGCATATTGATTGGTATACCGTCGACAGTGGCCGAGAAGTCGGTACCGTGATCGAGATTGAAACCGCGCAAGAAGTACTGATTTGCTTTACCAATGCCTGAGTGTTGCGTCGCAACCATACCTGGGACGACTTCCACTAAGTCACCGACGCGTAGTCGTGGTGGCAGGCGTATATCATCTTGATTGACGAAACCTTGTGACGCCGAGGTTGCGTCGTCGATTTGTGATTGGGCACGACCGTAAACGACGATTTCAGTCAAATCTGCGCCTGACGACTCTGTTGGGAGATTCTGGTCGGAGGCAACGGCTGTATCGTTTGCCAAGGTGCAGAGTGCCAGTACTGCGATAGCCTGAAGGTTGCGTGCCACCAGTAAACGACGGTTGGTATTTAGGCTTGTCCGATGCATAGTGAATGCTGGCATGACGCAAGTCTCCTTAGGTTTTTCCGGGTTCCGGCAACCACTCATCACCGGTTTGTTGAAGTTACGAATATGGCCGTCCCACGGATGCACAAAAAAATTTGAGAAGTTATGCATCCAAAGCAGTCGTTCATGCGTTAGGTAAGAAACGGCGTCGAGATCGTCTCTCGCGAGCTGTTGGTGTGCGGCCTACAAGACGGCCATTTGGAGTGTTTGTGACACAAAAACCGGGGAGTTCAATGAGCAGTCAAGCGGTTTTATCGACTGCTGCATCGATTGATTTGACGAATGCAGTGTCTGGAGGGCCTCAGCAAGATGCTATAGACCCATTGGCGCGCCATCTCCGTGCGGTCGCACGAGCGGATCGTAGGGCGTTTGATATCGTTTACACCGCGACTGTGGATAGAGCGTTGCATCTGGTAACCAGAATCGTTGGCGATGCGAGTTTGGCAGAAGATGTTGTCAGTGACGTGTATCTTCTTGTCTGGGAGCAGGCGGGTCGATTTGATCCGGATCGAGGCGCGGTCATCGCCTGGATCTTGACGATTTGTCGCAATAGGGCGTTGGATACGGTGCGACGCCGCTCGGTGGCCGCAAAGTATGTCGCGACGTATGAGAAAAATCAGGTTGACGCAGAAGACGCGCATCAGCCCGATGATTTGCTTGCCGCGACGGATGATTCGTCGCGCATCCACAAAGTGTTAAAGACAATCGCAAGCGAGGATCGTCAATTGCTTGCATTGGCTTTCTTCAAAGGCTATACGCATGCGGAACTTGCTGCGATAACCGGCGAACCGTTAGGGACTATCAAGTCGAGGATTCGACGAACAATGGCAAAGCTAAAGGAGTTACTCCGCGATACCAATATGGAGGTCGGAGAAGAACGATGAGTAAGACGAATCTGAACAACGAGAGCGACCAAGTGATCGACGAAGAAGTCAGTGGACTGATCGCCGAAAGCATCAAGGCCGAACCCGCTGATCGGGAACGTGTTGATCGACTTCGGAGTCGAATTATGGACAGGATCGCCGAACCAAAACCGGGTTGCCATCCTTTCCTGACTATCAGGGCTGAGGAGGGCGATTGGATAGAAATTATGCCGCACGTGAGTAAGAAGGTGCTGCATGTTGATAGGGATCGCAATGTCGAGTCATACCTCCTTCGCATGTCGCCAGGTGCGAACATTCCAGCGCACGCGCACCATACAACGGAGCTCTGTTACGTCATAGAAGGCGAACTCTCGTTCGGAGATATCGATTTGTCCGTCGGCGATTATCATCTCGCCTTCAAAGGCAGTCAGCATGGTGATGCATCGACTCGCCATGGGGCGCTCTTGTTTTTGCAGACGGGTGTTGGCGGCGAGCGTTACGAAACGGGCTGACTGACAAAAAATTCGATAGCAATCATCATCGATAAGAGCGCTGGCAGTGAGCTGCTAGCGCTTTTTTTTGGTCTAGAAAGAAGGTGGTCCATAAGCCTCTTCGCTCGCGCAATACGGGTCCGATCCCCACTCGGATGCATTCGACGATGACTTTCTCACACAAATATTTTTCATGCATCCACCTTTGGTCGCCGCCCGTAAATGAGGCGAACACTTGCCAATTCCAAAGGAGAAAATGATGAAAGCAAGAATTTTGGCATTAGGTCTTGCGATGGCTATTACCGGCGTAGGTAGCGCCGACGCGTCGAGTCATCGCGAAGCGCCTTTTGCGACGAAGTACCCACAAACTGATGCGACAGATTTCTATTTGTTCCGAAGCTATGAGCCGGGGCGCGAAGACTATGTGACGATGATCGCGAACTACGTGCCAGTGCAGTCGGCATACGGCGGACCCAACTACTTCCCCCTGGATAGCCAAGCAATCTATGAGATTCACGTAGACAACGACGGGGATAGCGAAGAGGACCTGACGTTCCGTTTCGATTTCGAAGATCTGTTGCAGAACGGAGAGGCGATCAAACTGAATGTTGACGGCGAGGAAATATCGACGGTGCTTCGCAATATCGGCGTTTTGAGTGCCGATAACCAATCGGGACTCACGCACCTTGAATCGTACGAAATCACAATGGTCGAAGGTGATCGTCGGTTTGGGGCTAAGACGGCAATCGCGGATCTGAACACCGGCGAGACGTCCTTTGCTAAACCATTTGATTATTCGGGAACCAAGACATTCGGCGGTCCGGGTCAGTACACGACCTATGCCGATTCTTTCATCCACGATATCTCGATACCAGGTTGCAGTGCACCAGGTCGGGTATTTGTCGGGCAACGCAACGAAGCGTTTAAGCTCAGTCTCGGAGAGATCTTTGATCTCGTGAATTTTGTACCGATCGAGGGTGACAGTGCGCCGGGCGCTGGCGATGGTGAAGGCTTCCCTGGCGGCGTGACGCAGGATCCGGAACGAAACATCCTGGCTCGCGATAACGTGACATCAATCGCTCTCGAGATTCATCAAGACTGCCTCACGAGTGGCGATGAGACAGTGATCGGCGCTTGGACTTCTGCGAGCTTGCGTCAAATCAACATTCTGAATCCGCGCCCAACGTTTGAACGGCCTGAGGTCAGCGGTGGTCGCTTCGTCCAGGTCTCCCGCTTGTCTGCTCCTTTGGTGAACGAACTGGTGATTGGCTATGACGCTAAGGATCGCTTCAACTCGAGCGAGCCAAAGCGCGATGGTCAGTTTCTGACGTTTGTTACCAATCCTGGCTTGCCGTTGATTCTCGATCTTCTTTTTAAAGATGCGGTCAATGCAACACTTGGTACCTCCATTGAGAATCTCGCGCCGACGAACTTTCCACGAAATGACCTAGTGACCGCGTTTCTAACGGGCTTCCCGGGTTTGAACCAGCCGGCCAATGTGGTGCCAGGCGAGATGTTGCGCTTAAACACCGCCATTCCGGCGACGCCACGTGCTGATCAACATCCGCTCGGTGTGGCTGCAGGTGACCTTGCCGGGTTCCCGAACGGACGTCGGCCTGGCGATGATTCTGTCGATATCGCACTGCGAGTCGTGATGGGTGCACTCTGCCACGACGTACCACTAGGTGAAGGTGGTGCCGGCGTGAATCTTGGACTTTGTAGCCCCGACGATGCCGTCGTCGGAAATGTGGCATTTACGGATGGCGCGCCGCTTCAAGCAACGGATCTCGACAATAGCTTCCCGTACTTGCTGACTCCTTATCCAGGCTCGCCGGTCGGTGCGCCGTTGCCCACACCGAAGAACTAAAGGCAGTAATTTAGGAGCAAGTTATGAAAGTTAAACTCATAAGCGTTGCGTTGGTTTCTGTCTTAATCGCAGCTTGTAGCAGTGATAGCAGAGACAACCAGCCACCGCGTATAGATCGAATTGTTGATCAAACTGTGTCGGCAAATATGGCGAGCCCTCCGATCAGTGTTTCGGTGACGGATGAGCTGGCGGGCGATGTCAATGTCACTGCGATCTCTAGCGATACGGATGTCGTCGCTGACGCTGGACTTACGTTGCTGGGCACTGGCGCCAACAGATCACTCGTGGTGACGCCTGTTCAGGACGTAGTCGGTACGACGGAGATAACCGTTTTCGCGACCGATCCAGCCGGACTCAGTGCGAGTCGTTCGTTTAGTGTCCGGGTTGATCCCGAGCAGAAGTCTATCCAACTGTTTACGCGACAGACTTTTTCGGAAGTGGCCGACGATGAACCTGATCTCGTGAATGCCATCGAGTTTCTGCAGGATGCGGAAAACGATGATTTTGCGGACCTGCTAACGCAGTAAGTGTAATTAGCCCGGGGCTCGCGCCTCGGGCTATCCGCTATGAAAAGGGTTGATAACATGAAAAGTGAATTCAAGAGCGCCGTCATGCGGCCTGTCCTAACGCTGAGTGTTCTGCTGGCTTCATGGATTGTAAGCGTCAATAGTTTTTCGCATTCCGTACACGAAACCGATAGTGAGTCGACACCATCACTTCATCACGCGATGGAGGATACGCTCACTCTACTCGCTCATTATCGGGCGACAGGAGATGACGACTATTTGGATCAAGCGTGGCTGCAAGTGTCCGATGCCAAAGAAGGCGTCAGTTTGAGTTCGAGCGCAATGATGGCGATCGCACTGATTGCGCAGGCGCGCCATGAGTTCGACTTTTCACTCAGGATGGCGCAGCAAGCGACGAAAGACCGGTCTACCCGCGATCAAGCTTGGTTGTTGTTAGCGACGATCAATCTTGTAAAGGGGAATTTAGACGCGGCTCAGCATGCTTGCAGGCAACTAGGCCGGGCAGCCTGGCCGCTTGTTGTCGGCTGTCACGCTCGAACAGCACACGCGAAAAACGAGTCCATGCAAGTTAAAGCACGCATTGAGACTGTCATCAATAATTTCGATCGATTTGATCTTGATGCTTCCCATCAGGCATGGCTGCTGAGTATCGCAGGTGATATTCAAGTTGCTGCTGGTGATACGCGAGCTGCGATCGACAGTTACCAACGCTCGCTTCGTCTGCAAGAGAACGTACAGGTGAGGGTCGCGTTCGTGGATACGCTAATCGCAGATGCCAAGCTAGCCGAAGCGGAGTTGGCGCTTGATGAAGGGTCGAATGCACTACCGCTTCTTCTTCGCCGATTGATGGTCGATGCGGCAGACGGTCATGTCATAGCAACCGCCCAACGCAGCGCGATGGACGAGACCTTTCGTCGTTGGATAGAGGCAGGCGACTTTCTTCACGCAAGAGAAATGGCGATGTTCTACTTACATTTGGTGCCGGATCCAGAGCTCGCTCATCAACTTGCCGTCGCCAATCTTCGCGTCCAAAGGGAGCCTGAAGACATAGTGCTCCACAAGGCTACGCGCGAGGCGTTGGGTCTTTAGTTGACGTGGCGATCGTCCAGATGGTGAGCGGCATCGGACGTGCACGCCAGAAACGCCGGACTCTGTGTAGGGAAGGTTCCTTTTCATGTCACAAGGGTGGCTTAGGCAGCCACAGCAAAGACCTCTCTCATAGGGTGGTAGCCGAAGAGAGAAAGAACAGCGCTCTCCAACTCCATCGTGCTTGGTAGGGTCGTTCAAAATCTCTGTCTTCTAAAGAGCGTATGAAAAGTGCACCGTTTACCAGAGAATCACGCGACTCATCTGCTCGAGTTTTCATTGATTCATTTCAAGCTAATACAGTACTTTCATGGTGTGTGATTAGTTGAATGCGCTCTAGTTCTGAGCGCGCTTAACGGCACTTTCAGAGAGCTCTATGCAAGTACGAACGTTTGTTCTTTTGTGTTTTCTATCTTGTCGCGCTCTAGCGGACGAGGTAGCGGAAGATGTTTTTCACGATCTCAGTCCAATTGAGAAACTGCAGATTACGCGTGCGAACGAGGTTACAATTACGAAGGCCACTTACTTTGCTAAGCCTGGCTTCCGGCTGGTGCGAATCAAGCCGAACGCATTTGTGGGTCAAGCATCCGTTCGTTTGCAAGTTACTGCAGAGTTATCGCTGATTTACGATTGCATAGAAGAACATCACGATGCTGGTGTGTCGAAATGGAAAGGGCATTTACGATACGACGAGCCCCTTAGCTTCAATGATCTGTCAGGCAAGCCACTACCGGATGACAGGCAAGAAGCATTACGTCGCTCACTACTCGATACCACCTTCTACCTACACTATTGGGATCAAAACAAGCAGACGGGAGAGCTGACGTCAGCGGTCGAAA
The DNA here is from genome assembly GCA_039700805.1 of Pseudomonadota bacterium. Taxonomy (GTDB): domain Bacteria; phylum Pseudomonadota; class Gammaproteobacteria; order Steroidobacterales; family Woeseiaceae; genus CALBPI01. Next base: position 9,619 of record JBCAZE010000013.1, read on the forward strand.
GACCGAAGATGTCTGGGCAAGGGGTGCCTAGTTCGCCAGTTGCCGAAGAGATCCTGTCTTATATGAAACGCCATGACTTGAACGCTCACGTTTCCGTCGTTGGCGAGGTAGCTGACCCCTCGACAGCAAGGCGTTTTCAAATCGCACCGCTCCGGATAGACGGCGACGTGTTGCACGTCGTCAGTCAGCGAGATCCGGATAAGGGTCGCTGGCAGAAGATTGATTGAGCGTGCCGATCACTCGACGTGCTCTGGCCAAGGCTCGAAGGGCAGGACAATACGCTTCGAGCGAGTGATCGGACAAGTAAAAGAAGCGTACAAAAACGACGAAGACGGGCAATCTAGGTTCCCCAAAGACTGCCCGTCTCTATCGCTTTTGACGGTCAAGGCGGAGACCGCCGCGCATTCGTCGACTTTCCTACGGCGTTGATAACTGGCGTATCGAGTCTTTGACGCCGTCTTCGGTCTCGTTTAACAACAGCGCGCCAACCACGAGGATCGCGCCAATCGTCCAGATCATTCGCATGTTCTTTGAGTCGGACTGCGTATCAACGAATTCATGCTTTGGTCCCGTCGCAGGAACGGATGCACAACCCGTGATGTTAACGAATAGAAATGCGGCCAAGACGACCTTCAGTATGGTGTGTGACATGGGTGTTCTCCTTATAGAATTAATCAGGCAATTGGGATAAGAGCGGTAACGCAAACGAGATCGCGAACGCATTCACCCAACGGCGAAGCGCAAGCGTCCGTCGGCGGCGCGGGTGTGCGCCCCACCACTCAAAAAAACATCAGAAAAGGTGCGTTAGTTATTCCGTTGCACGCGCCACGAAATACGGGCTTGCCCCTGGCTTTGACGTCCAGACCGACTCGATCTCGAACCCAGCCTCAACAATCCACTGCCGAAGCTGAGCTTCGGTAAACACATTGATCCGAGGTAACAAGCCAATGGCGCGACCGAACGGCGCGACCCAACCGAGCCAGGCCGCTGTGTCACCGATGCAAGCCGTACTGGAGGTCAATACTCCGCCGGGCTTCAAAGCAGCACGTAGTTTCCTCAACGCGGCGGGCACATCCGCGACGAGATGCAGAATGCTATGCGCAAGCACCACGTCGTAGCTGCCCGCCGTCACATTGAGTGCATCGATGCTGGAGACATCGAATGTCACGTTCTCGATACCTGCAGCCGCCGCCTTGTCGCGCGCGATCTCAATCATCTTGGGCGAGATATCCGTTGCGTCGATGTGGGCAACCTTGGGTGCGTGGTAGATCGCTGTAGATCCCGTGCCGCAGCCGACCTCGAGGACGCGATCGTTCGCCCGTAGGTGAGCGTCTGTCGTATCGAGCTTGTATTGGTAAGCCGTCTCATCGGGAACGGGCTTTCGCGAGTAGTAGCCTGAGATGCGATCCCAGAAGCGTGCGTCAGATTCTCTTTCGCTCATGATTAGCGCCGTCATTGTGGAAACTCCGTATTGAGGATACTACCGACAGGCTTGCGCCCGATCGCGACCAGGCTAGTCAGTCGGCAGATACCGTTGGGTTGAAGGGTATGCGGCACGGCATCGAGGCCGGCAGCAGTGAGCCAGTCGACGGTGCGATCACGGGATACGCGGTGCGTCCGCCACTTGGTTTGAATGTAGGTGCCGAGCCAAGATCGTCGCGTGATGCAGGACACGAGCCAGCCACCCGGGCTCAGCACTCGCTCGATTTCGGTTAGGGCGATGACCGGGTTCGGCAGATGTTCGAACACGTGTGCGCCGATCACGAGATCGAAGCTTGCGGTGTCGAACGGTAGCGACCGCGCGTCGGCCTGGCGAAGCGTGGCGTCCACACCTCGCTCGGCCAATCGACTTGAGGTCTCCGCCAACATGGCCGGCGAAATGTCGACCGCCGTCAGGTGGATCTCCACCGGGCAAGCGTCGACCAAGGCTAGCGAGAAAGCGCCAGCCCCGACGCCGATGTCGAGTACCCGCAAGGGCCGGGCACGGATGTCGTTCGCCAGCGTTGCAAAAAATTGTTCGAAGAGCTTCCGATAGGACGTGGCATAGCCGTACTTGTCGGTGATCTTGGTCCACCCAGGGGCGGCACGATCGTATTCGGCGGCCAGTGATTCGGTGGTCAACGTCTGACGTTCGATCTTGAACTGCCAGGACCCGACGTTGCGGGACATGACCGGAATAAGGGTTGTTTCTGTAGATGCCATGACTTGGTTCCTCGTGCGATTGGTGGCATCCTATCCATACGAATATCGAATGAAAATTCCCGAAAAATCTATATCTGATATGCAAAAATAGATGAACTGGCAATCTGTCAATTTCGACTGGAACCATGTCCGGGCCTTCTTAGCGACGGTGGAGGAGGGCTCGCTGTCCGCGGCCGCACGGGCGCTGGGTTTGACGCAGCCAACGCTCAGTCGGCAGGTCTCCGGACTAGAGGCGGATCTCGAAGTCACATTGTTCGAACGTGGCCACCGCAGAATGGAGTTGACGGAGTCGGGGCTAGCATTGCTCGAGCATGTCAAGGCGATGGGCGATGCAGCCAGCCGTGTCTCCATGGCTGCGACCGGGCGCTCGGAGCTCGTCGACGGTCACGTCAGCGTCACGGCAACCGAAGGTTTCGCGACGATTCATCTGCCACCGATCGTTGAGCGCATTCGCCAACATGCGCCTGGCATCGAGCTCGAAATCATCGCTGCCAACGATTCGCTTGATCTTCTGCGCCGCGAAGCGGATATCGCTGTTCGCCACGCGCGCCCTGAGCACGGAGATTTGATCACCAAGCAGGTGGGTGCCATGACCGGACACTTCTATGCGTCGAGCGAGTATCTCGATCGTGTGGGCCGGCCAACATCGATCGCGGATCTGGTGAACTACGATTTCATTGGGTTCGAGAACCCGACACGGTTGCTCGACATGTTCCACGGCATGGGCATCCCACTCACGCGAGACCACTTCAAAGTCAGTAGTGCCAGTGGCGTCGTCATCATGGCCATGATGGAGCAAGGACTTGGGGTCAGCGTCATGACCCGCGATGTGGCGAGGGACCGACCGTCACTCGAAATTGTGCTGCCGTCTTTACCGCCGTTCGACGTGCCGGTGTGGCTGATCACCCACCGTGAGTTGCACACGAGCCGGCGTATTCGCATCGTCTTCGACATGCTCGCATCAGGTATTCGCGAGCGATTGCAGAACGAGTAAGTCATTGTTCGTTCACATCGTGATAGTCGATTTCCTTGCCTTTTGCTTCAGAGATATCCCCCGCTAGCTAGTTCGCGGGCGATAAAACTTGAGCAAGTACCAAGTCACCAGCCCTGGCGCGACGATGGTTTGTAGCGCGAAAAACAGCAGCGTGATCCATTCGCTCGCATAAGCGCCTTCACCCTGTTGAACGAGCCATTGGTTACCGATGGGTCCAGAAGAAAAAACGACGGCCGCCACAAGGTTCCAGCCAAGGTGCAGTCCTGTCGGTGCAAACAGTGACCGAGTCTTGGCGTAGGCAAATGCGAACATCCAGCCACCGGCGCCGGTCACGAGGAA
>JBCAZE010000013.1:13253-34860 GCA_039700805.1 Pseudomonadota bacterium
GAGTCTTGGCGTAGGCAAATGCGAACATCCAGCCACCGGCGCCGGTCACGAGGAAAATGTACGCCATCAGTATCAAGCGGGAGCCGAACACCTCGTAGCTAAACCAGTGGTACACGCCGAAAATGATCGAGCTAACCAGGCAGGCTTTAACGATGCCGATGTATCGAATGAGGAGGTACAGCAGTGCGCCACGAAAAAGCAGCTCTTCGTAGATGACTGCCGAAAACACCCAATAAGACCCGCCAATCAGTTGGCCGAGATGGTAGTCCGGGTTAACCGCGTAGGACACGTCTTTGAAGTGCGCCTGCCACAGGAAGTTGATGACGCCGACTGTTGCCATGAAACACAGGCCGACAAAGAATTCGAGCATGCGTTGCTTTGTTGGAATGACGCCGAGGACCGTTAACGGTTCTCGCACCGTGGCGCGAAGGACGAGCCAGGAAAGAAAAAGCGTAACAAGGGTTCCGACGATCATCCCAAGGTTCCTTGTCTTAAGGCGTAAACAGAAAAGACTGTTAGGTGTGAGCGAGCGTGCCGCAATCGCATTGGAAGCACCTTGTTCGCTGGTGTGATTGACTCAATCGTCATGCTCGTTGGCCAGGCCAGAAGGTTGCCATACTCCGGGTTTTTCTGACGGTGATCAATTTTCGGTATGGCCGCTCCGCGTATTGTTGTCAGTCTCTTCCGACCGCGGTGAGTTTCGCTCTGCCAATGGAGGTAGGATTGCTGCGTCTTTTTGACGCGCTTTACTCGTGACAGCATGACAGGCGCGCCTGCCACCGATGATCGATTGGCGCAAATAGAGTGCTGGCTCTATCATCCAGGAATGTCAGATGACGTGAGCACTATCCGTTGATGCCAAGCCACACTCGGCGGCGAGATTTTGTCGGGTTGCTGTGCGCAAATACGATCCTCGGTGCCGCTTTCCCCATTCAGCTCGTTGTCGGCGGCCTCGCCGGACTTATGATAGCGCCTGATCCAACGCTCGCGACGCTCCCATCTTCGATACAAACACTCGCCGGTATGCTGGCTGCAGCACCGTTTTCTACTCTGATGGGGCGGTTAGGGCGCAAAGCAGGTTTTTCGGTTGGCGGCCTGTTGACACTCTTCGGCGCGCTAGCCGCTGTACAGGGTTTAAACGCAAATAGTTTTCCGCTGTTGTGCGTCGCACACTTTTTGATGGGTGCGGGTTGGGCTTCTTTCCAGTACTTCCGATTCGCGGCCAGTGAAGTCGTGGAAGAAGCGCGACGGCCGATCGCGATTTCGTTGATGTCGAGCTCGCTGCTGATTGCAGCATTGGTCGGGCCACAGATCTTTATGTTCGCGAAGGATTTGCTCGCGCCTGTTGCGTTTGCTGGGGCTTATGCGGCGACCGGGCTGATCGCTGTTGTCGGCTTACTGCCGCTGACGATCGTCCGTTTTCCGTTGCTCGCCAGGCAGTCGCACGATCGTCATGGTAAAGCATCCAAGGCTTCCCTTGCCTTGAGTCGTTCTTCCGTGAAGATTGCGATCGCGACGGCTGCAGTCTCGCAAGGCGTGATGGTTTTCTTGATGGTCCCTACACCTATCGCAATGGTCAGCGCTGGGCTCTCAGCGGATATGGCGAGCGATGCAATACGCTGGCACATCGTGGCTATGTTTGCGCCGAGTTTCTTTACGGGGTTTCTGATCCAACGATTCGGCGTCAAAGCGATCATGATCACTGGTCTTCTTATCATGATTGGCGCAGCCACGTTTGCTGCGACGGGTATCGCTGCCATCCATTTCTACGGGTCATTAATCGTTCTGGGTATTGGTTGGAATTTCGGCTTCATCGGCGCGACGTCGATGCTAGATGCCGCGCTACTCGACTCGGAAAAAGCCAAAGTACAAGGCATTAACGATACGCTCATCGGTTTTGTTTCAACCGTAGGCGCGTTCTCGGCAGGGTTCTTTTTGTCCAGTTTCGGGTGGATGTCTTTGGCGCTCGTCTCCGGTGCTCTCGTTGCACTGGCGCTGATTGCCTTGCTGATGCTCGTGCGAGATACATCCTGACATAGCGTGCGGCCCGCCAACCTTTTGCCCTCGGTCGTCAGTGATCAACGAGCAACGAACATGCCGTGCCCAGGATTTAGCGTTGCATGGCGTTATCTCGAAATATGTCAAATAGTCGAGAATCAGCGCCAATATTTGCTCAACGCTTCATTGTTGCTATCGCATTCAGTTGCATCCGAAGTCAGAGCTTCTCATTCAAAATTGCATGCTGACATCGCCTTAAATGGCGCTTTTCTCTAGATTGGGGTCGCTATTGTCTGTTGTGGACATATTTTGACTTGCATTCGAAGTACAACTCGTTGCACACTCGAGATGTTGGGCTCATGCAACGTTGTTGCTTTTTTGCCCTTGGTTTGACTCAAAGTGGGGGGTCGTATGAATCAACGGTCTTTTTTGCGCGCAATCTGCGCGAGTGCGCTTGTCGTCGGTAGCAGTTTGTTAACGCCGATAGCGAACGCTCAACTAGAAGAAATTGTCGTTACCGCTGAACGTCGGGAAGAAAATCTTCAGGACGTTAGTATTTCGGTGTCGGCATTCGGAGAGGAGCAGCTCAAACTCGGTGGTATCGACGATGTCGCGAGACTCGAGTTGCTTGTACCAGGCTTGAACTACGCGTTCGCCGGTAACGACGCCAAATTTAACGTTCGCGGCGCCAACTCCACGAACACATTTGGGGATAACAGCTCCATCGTTGGCGCTTTTGTTGACGGCGTCTACCAACAGCGTGCGTCCCAACAGACGCGAGCCTTCTTCGATGTGAAGAGCGTTGAATTCTTGCGAGGTCCGCAGGGCACGCTCTATGGTCGAAACACCTTCGCCGGTGCATTGAATGTCTATACCGCGATCCCAGAGCTTGATGGTGTTTCCGGTGATGTTGAGGCGAGCTGGCAGGCATTTGACCGCACTCGTATTGAAGGCAACGTCAACGTTCCCCTCAGCGACAACTTCGGATTGCGGCTTGCCGCCGTTGCCGACAAGAGCGATGGCTACATCCGAAATCTGGCCGGCCCAGACATCGGCGCGCAGGATGACAAAGGCATGCGTTTGTCTGCATTGTGGCAGCCAACGGATCGTCTGGAGTTGATTGCTCGCTACACGCGTGTTTCCGAAGATGGCAACGAAGCAGGGTTATTCGGCTACACCTTCCTGTGTCGCAATGAGACCCCGGAAGGACTGACCGACCCATTCGGGTCCGTTAGAAACTGTGCGAACCCAGTACGTGGTTCCGGCGGTCGCGGTCCGGCTTCCAACGGTCCTGGCGGAGACCCCTGGACAATCAGTCAGGACTACGTTCGCCCTGTTGATCTTGAGGATGAGTCCTTCTCGCTGACGGTTAACTACGATCTTGACAACTTCTCGATCAAGTCGATTACGGCGATCAACGATTATCGGAACGATATCAACTTCGACTTCGATTTCAGTCCGACGCCAAACTCAAACGGTGGTTATTTAGAAGAGTCCAAAGGCTTCTCTCAGGAGTTCCAAATCAGCTCAACCGGAGACAGTGCGCTTCAGTGGACCGCCGGCTTGTTCTACTCAGATATTGAAGACTTCAACAGCTTCTACATTTACCAGCAGACCGTGCGGGATGACTCAACGCGTCCGGAAGTCACAGTACCTCAGGGTACATTCACGCGATTGATCGGCACGGACATCGTATCGGATGCCACGGTCCTTGGCGGTTTCTTTGCGAACGCAGTACAGATTGATACTGAATACCTCGGTTTGTTCGCGCAGGGTGAATACACACTAAACGATCGCACGCGAGTCATTGCTGGCATCCGGTATAACGATGAAGAAAAGAGCGCCTCGTGTGGCGGATCTAACTTCACCGGTGACACCAACGGTGATGGCAACGTTGATCGGGTTGTGAACGTACTGCCTGGCGTTGCAGGTTCTTCACCGCTCGTCTTGCCAAACAATGCCAGTGATCTTTTCTCTTATAACTGTGGCGCGAGCGACGCGATCACAAGTGCTGCCACATTACAGCCAACAGATCGTCAGCCGGATTTTGACAACATCACCTGGCGTGCTGGCGTCGAGTTTGACTTGAACGATGACACGATGCTCTACGCAAACGCGTCCACCGGTTATCTGTCAGGTTCTTCCAGCACGACAACCACAACGGATGAGCAGGAATCGCAGGTGATCGAGTTTGGTTTCCGCTCGGTATTGTTGGACAACACGCTGCAGTTCAACGGCGCATTGCACTTCACGGAGTACACCAACCTCCTGACGCAACGCCAACGCACAGACCCAAACACGGGCATTGTGCTGACTTTCTCTGACAACGGTGGTGACATCGAAGCCTGGGGTGTCGAGTTGGATGCGGTCTGGTTGCCCGCTGAGGCCTGGACGCTGACAGGTACGCTGGCTTACCTGAACTCTGAATTCGGTACCTTCGGTCAGAGCAACCCGTACCAGCTGTACAACGGGGAAGTTCAGGGCTTTATCGACGTATCGGGTGAGCAAACACCTTGGTCGCCAGAGTTGACCTTGGGCGGTAGCGCGGCGTATCGCTTTGAGCTTGGTGAGCGCGGCTCTTTCACGCCTTACCTACAGACCTACTACTCAGATGGTTACAACACTTCCAACTTGCTGGCGACCGATCCAAGTCATGATCAGGACTCGTACACCAAAACAGACCTGCGTTTGATTTGGTCCTCTGCGGATGAGCGTTACTCGATCGAAGCGTTTGTCGAAAACATCGAGAACGCTGACGTTCTGGCTCGCGGAAACAACAATGGCGACGATGTTGTGCAGACATCCTATCTGTACCCACGCAACTACGGCTTCAAGTTCAGTGCGAGCTTCTAAGTCATGGTTTAACCTTGCGGAAAAAAGGGGCCCCGGGCCCCTTTTTTCTTTCCTGACAGTTGCTGTCGGAACGCGTCGATCATGAATGAAGTGATCCGTTGGGCCACACGGCTACTATGTATGCTGCTGGTGATATTAGGTGCGCTTGTTGGATGCGCCGGCGCATCCAAGATCGAGCAGTCTCCGTGGTTGCAAAAATCGGAACTCTACAAGACGCAAGACTTCACCGCGTCGTTGGTCACGTATTCGAATGACGGTATTCGCTTGCACGCACTGATTGCGACGCCGCTGACTCCTTCACCAGCGAATGGCTATCCCACCATCGTCGCCAATCATGGTTTTGTGCCGGTACCAGCACGTTATGGTATCGGTCATGATGGCGAAGATCGTCGCCCCGGTGACTACTATCGCGCTATCCCGAAACAGTACACGCAACATGGGTTTCGCGTGGTGATGCCCGACTACCGCGGCCACAATGCATCTGGCGGCGGTCAGACGCTGACAGACGATATCTGGACGAACATTGGGTTGTATGCCGATGACGTTATCGCGTTGGTCGATGACGTTTTGCCAGCGCTTTCGGATAGCGATCCAGCGCGCTGGTATCTCTGGTCGCATTCGATGGGTGGGCCCGTTGCATTGCAGGTATTGGTGGAGCGACCTGTGTTCAAAAGCGCGACGTTTTGGTCACCGATGTCATTGACCCGTTGGGAAACGCAGTTAGATACTGTTTCGGCGGCTGTGATGATTCACCATGCACGCGGTGATGCGACTACGCCATTGGTGAACGCGACGACTTTTGATGCCGCGCTTCAGCGAGCGCATATTGCTCGGATACTATTTGAGTATTCTGGGAGCGAGCACTTGCTAACGGGTGATGACCAAGCGCAAGCTGTGCTACGCGACGTAGCGACGTTTCGGCGTGGCATCTCGACGCCGGATCGCGATGCGAAGGAGATGCAAAAATGACGCAGGCTGTCGACGCGGGAAAACAACGATTCCAACGTTACCGCGAGATGTTCTACAACCTTGATCCGTCAACACTCGCCGTCGACCTCAGGTCGATGATGTCAGCGGATTGTGCCATCCGGCTCGCACACCCTCTCGGTGATTGCACAGGCCCAGCTTCTTTTCACGAAGACGTTATTGCGCCGTTGTTGCATGCGATACCTGACTTGGAGCGTCGTGACTACATCGTGATTGGCGGTGAGCAGCAAGACGGTGTCTGGATCGGATGCGGTGGTTATTACACCGGTGTTTTTGAGCGGCCCTGGCTGGATATTCCCCCAACCCGGCACCTGGTGGCCATTCGTTTCATGGAGTTTTTTCGTCTGGTCGATGGAATGATCCAAACGGCGCGTTTGCTCTGGGACATCCCATCTTTGATGATGCAGGCCGATGCTTGGCCGATGGGTCCAAGCCTTGGCGTGGATCACTTTGCGCCAGCGCCAGCGACGCAGGATGGGATCGTCCAGTCAGCAAACGCCACAACCAGCGCCGCTAGTCTTAAGTTAGTGGAAGATATGATTGCCGGATTGGAGCGTTTCGCTGATGGCGGGCCAGAAGCGATGGACCTCACGCAATTCTGGCATCCGAAAATGAACTGGTACGGACCGGCGGGCATTGGCAGCAATCGGCGCTTGTCAGGATTCCGAAATTGGCACCAGATACCATTCTTAAGCGCGATACCAGATCGTCGCGCGAATATTGATGCACCTGGTTACGACTGCTATTTCGGTGATGGTGACTATGTGGCGTATTGCGGCTGGCCGGCGATTACGGCCACAGTAACAGGGGACGGTTGGCTGGGTATTGCACCGGCTGGTCAACGCATCACGATGGCGAGCCTGGATTTCTGGCGCTGTGAGAACGGAGTCTTGCGTGAGAACTGGGTGCTCATCGATTTATTGGACATCTGGCGGCAGCTGGGCGTCGACGTCATGAAGCGTATGCGGGAAGTGACCTTCGCCCGGCAGGGTGTCGATTTTCAAACTTGAAGGAGTTTTTCATGGCTGGAGCTAGACCTGAGCAGGCGGTACTGACCGCGGACAATGACCTGACGCAGACAGACGCGACACTCGACACGATCGATCGCATGGTCGATGGCCTCAACGATCACAAGATTGATGGTATGGATGCGTTTTTCGATGCGTCATTTCGCTGGATGGGTAATGCGGGTTGCGGCTTCAAGAAGGGTCTGAAAGAGTTTCAAGACAATTGGCAACGACCGTTTCAGGCCGCATTTTCTGAAAAAGTCTGTATTGATGAGGCTCGCATTACACAAGGCCAATGGTGCGCGGCTTTTGGTCGCCAGGAAGCGGTTCACTCTGGCGAATTTATGGGGATCGCGCCAACCGGAAAGCGTGTTGAGATTCGCTACATGGATTTCTGGAAAGTGGCCGACGGCAAGATCGTCGACAATTGGGTGATGGTTGATTTTCCATTTGTAATGCGTCAGCTCGGTGTTGATCCCTTCAACGGACACGGATGGGATGAGCGCGATTCCGAGCGTTGGCCTGATAGGAATTTGTAGTCTCGGATGCTCGCTGCCAAGCAGCTCGCGGATAGCGCTGCGCTACAGTACCGACGGATCGGTTGTCCTTGTGATTTCACGCAGACGTCCGAACACATCAACTCCTAGTTGTCTCAGAATGTCGATGATGTCAATTGGTACCCAGTTTTCGACGATCAAACCATTTTCGTCACATCGGTAAAAATCCATCACTCGCATACCGACCCGCTTCCCGGTAGCGGGCATAGCAAGCCACCCGTCGCCGGCGTGCGTGGCTGTCACGCTCGGCCATCCGCCTGTCACGGCAAAGGGCCCGTCGCCGATTCGGACATAGTGTTGGCCGCCGACACGGTCAGGGAAAGCGCGCAGAAACGGAATCTGGTGACATACGCGAAAACCATCGAGGCCGCGAGTCGTACCAATGCCGGACGGCCCGTACCACATGAAGTCCTGATGCCAGTATGTCGCGTGAGGCATGCTATCTAGGGACTTGCCATCAAAAGACCCCAGTGCTTGGTGCATCTCTCGCACCCGGTGTAGCGTTGATGCGCCCCGTGTTGGGTCAATTCGATCGCAATCGATGCCAGCGGCAACTGCCGGCCCGGGCCATTGAATCTCGTCGCCGAGGCTTGGTGCTATTGGCGTCACTCCTACTTGTCGCATCAGATCGAGCATGTCAGCAATGATGTAGCTCGCACTGATTTTCGACTCAGTGATCAGGTGTACTTCACCGTATCGAATGGCCACTAGACGCCCAGTTGCTGGAATCTCGAAAAGCGGTGCTTGGAGGTGGCCTTGCCAATGACCAAGGCACGCGATCATGTTCTGCCCCTGGAATTCGCCGGCGACAATGAGTTCATCGCGCCGTTCCAGATCCGGTAGTGCAGTGACAAGCGGCTGCCAGAATTGCTCGATCGCGGCATCCACACCTGTGCATTCATCAACAGGACAAAATGCGTTGAACGCAACGTCGTCGGTGTACAACGAACGCGCGCTGCTACTGAGCGATTTTCCGCGTTGCTGCACAAGTGCACGCAGCGCTGCGGGTATATGCTGTTTTTCAGCCGCCAACGATGTGCTCATCAAGCGGCGTTTTCCTTCTTGTAGCGTGTGACACGAAGGTCAGCCTGCGCTTTGTGGCCAGCAAATCCCTCTAACGCGCACAAGCGAGAGCAGTACTCACCAATTGTAGCGGTCGCCTCGGGAGATACCTTCTGATAGGTGCATGTCTTGATGAATTTCCCGGCCCAGAGTCCGCCGGTGTAGCGTGCGGCGAGTTTCGTCGGCAGCGTGTGGTTTGTACCGATCACTTTATCGCCATAGGCGACGTTTGTTTCGGGACCGAGAAACAGTGCGCCATAGTTCGTCATGTTATTGAGGAAATAGTCTGGATCTTTGGTCATCACCTGCACGTGCTCACTCGCGATGCGGTCTGCTTCAGCCAACATTTCCTCATAGGTATCGCAGAGAATGATTTGTCCATAATCGCGCCACGCAGGACCCGCGACATCCGCTGTTTCGAGAGTTTCTAGTTGGCGATCGATTTCAGTCAACGTTTGATCCACGAGCGTTTGTGAATTGGTCAAAAGAACAGCCGGTGAATTAAGCCCATGCTCGGCCTGACCGAGTAGATCGGTTGCCGCCATCTCTCCATCACAAGTGTCATCAGCAATGACCAGCGTTTCCGTTGGTCCTGCAAAAAGGTCGATGCCTACTCGGCCATAAAGCTGACGCTTGGCCTCCGCGACGTAGGCGTTGCCCGGTCCAACGATCATGTCGACACTGTCGATTGTCTCGGTGCCGAGCGCCATTGCCGAAACTGCTTGGACACCGCCAAGGCAATAGATCTCGTCGGCACCCGCCATGCTCATTGCCGCAACGATGGCGTCATTGGGTGCACCGTTGTGCGGCGGGGCGCAAGCAATGACGCGTTGCACGCCGGCCACCTTCGCGGTCAACACGCTCATGTGCGCACTGGCGACCATCGGGTATTTGCCGCCTGGCACATAGCAACCGACGCTATTCACAGGGATGTTCTTGTGGCCGAGAATCACACCGGGGAAAGTCTCTTCCTCAACATCTTTAAGGGCTGCGCGCTGGATCTCGGCGAAATGCCGGATTTGCTTTTGAGCAAACCGGATATCGTCGAGCGTCTGCGCGGACAGTCGTCCGATGCAGGCGTCAATCTCCTCTTGCGACAGGCGGAAAGACGCGGGAGACCAGTTGTCGAAATTCTCTGACAATTCTCTCACCGCCTCGTCCCCGCGTTGGTTGACGTCGGCGAGAATACCTTCAACGGTGGCTTTGACTCGTGCATCCATATCTGCAGATGCTTCTGCACTAATCCCTTCTTTAAGCACTTTGATCATGTTGTTTCCTCAAGTCATTCAACTGACGACGCAGCGGGCGTCGCAGCGGCGGGATGGTCGGTGCCATGCACCACAAACCACTCCGCACCTGTTTGTTTCCCGGTGGTATACGCGCGTGCCGAATCAACTGGCAGCGAGAGGGTGTCACCGGATTTCAATGTAATTTCTTCATCGACGGTTCGGACGGTTAACTCGCCGCGGTGCATTAAGAGCACCTCTGCTTGCGCGAGGCTATGCCATCCTCCTGTCAGGTTTTCGGGTGCCTGCATGTAGCGAAGGTGGAACCCATGGGGCCAAGACATTTTCCCTGCGGGTATGTCACTGTCCATGCTGATGCCGCCAATCAAGGGTGCCTCGGTCAATCCCGTCACGTCGTTCATGACTCGTGGGGCTGCCTGATATCGCACTACACACTCTGCGAGCTCATCGGATGTCATTCGACGTAATTTGGCGACGTCCTCGGCGGTGGTTGGGCGTTGCGGTTTCTTGCCCGCAGGGTAGCCTTCACCCGCATCGCTATCGTGCAAACTGCCGTCGTCCATGAGCACTAGCCCAAATTGTTTCGCTTGCTCAAAAACGTAGGGTGCCCACAACACATTTCCTGGGTCGTCTCCGCCCAACACGGCGAACAAAAACCCCGTATCTTCCCCAATGTTTTCGAAGCCGCGAAACACGTGAACTGGAATCGAAATGGTATCGCCCGGTCCAAGCTCGATTCGCCCATCCTCCTGATTCTCGCCGAGATAAAAAGCCCAGCGCCCAGAATGTACGATGAATACTTCTGCGGTTTCATGGCTGTGTTGAGAGTTTGTACAATTCGGCGGCTGCCGTGCACCGCCAATGTTAAAGCCATGGGCGGCCTTAATGTGAACGTGTTGCTCCGGGTTTTCCGAGACCCCAGGGCCAATGATCGTGAAGTTCTCTTTTTGCGCGCTGCCAGGTGTACGCGTGTCAATAAAGGCTGTCTTGCACGGAATAAGCTCTTCGTAGCGGACGAGATGTATCGCTGGCCCCGGCTCTGCCGATCCGGATTGAGGCAAGCGCGGATTGATTGAGGACATGTTTCTAGTGAGCTACTGATATGCGCATGGTCAAAATGTACTTCGAATGCAAACAGGATGCAAGCTGAAAAAACCTTTCAAAAAAAGGGTGTTGGTGTTCTCTGAGAATTTTAAACCGAGAGAATATTTCGCATAATATGCATTCGAAGTACAATTGTTCGACAATCGAGTCAGAGTAGGTTTCCGATGGTAGCAATGACACCCCAATATGGCCCAGACAACGATCTGGTGGACTACATTCTAGGCATCACTTACGAAATCTGGGAACAGGGCCAGATTGCATTTATCGATCGCTACTACAGCGAGAATTGCCTGATTCATGCCTTGGATTCAACGACACGAGGTGCAGCAGCCGTTATCGAGGGCACACGGGCAACCTTGCAGTCGTTCTCCGATAGGTTACTCCTTGCTGAAAATGTTGTCTGGTCCGGTAATCGCGCGGCGGGTTTTTACAGCTCGCACAGGCTCACGAGCCCGATGACCAATACTGGCGATACCCTGTTCGGTTCGGCAACAGGTAAGGTCGTAAGGATTATGAATATCGCTGACTGCGTTGTAGAAGACGGTGTCATCACCGGCGAATGGTTGGTACGCGACAATCTCGCGCTGGTTCAACAATTGGGATTCGACCCCAAACAAGCGGCCGAGACGCTTGCGGCCGCAATGACACCAGAACATGCCGCCTGGCTGCGCAGTGAGGCAGGCGCGATGTTGAATGATGCGCAGGGCCTTGCTGCGGCTGATGCCAGCGGCGGTAGTGGGTCCTTGGATTTCGCGAAGTCATGGTTGGAGACGCTATGGACGGGCTCTGCTACCAGCGGACTGTCATTCTACGCGCCTTATGCGACGTTGTATCGCGCACCCAATCGCTACATGGCGGGCAGAGAGGCGATCCTCGCTCATTATGCTGGGTGGCAACAGCGCGCGACCAATGCGCGAGCCGTTGTCGATCACGTCATTACGCAACCGATGGGCCATGATGGAACAGACATCGCGATTCGTTGGCGTGTGGGTTTAGAGCGAGCGGATAGTTCGCGACCGGTATTTATTCTTGGTGTTTCGCACCTACGCTGTGCGAGCGGAAAAATCACTGCTGAGTGGACGGTTTTCGACGAACTGGCCGTCGAAGCGCAGCACCACCTCGCGTCATGAATTTGATCGATGCGCATCATCATCTTTGGGATCTCGATGCGGTTCGCTATCCCTGGTTGCTAGAGCACGGCAAGCAGCGATTTTTTGGTGATCCAACACCGATCCAGAAGAACTATCTTGTTGATGATTTCAAATATGACGCGGCGACATTCAACGTGCTTGGTTCGGTGCATATTCAAGTCGGCGCCGCCCTTGAAGATGAGCTTGCCGAGACCGCGTGGCAGCAGCGCAATGCTGAGACCTCGGGGTTGCCGAGTGCCATCGTTGCCGCTTGCGATCTGACACGGCGAGATCTTCACGAAATGCTTGATGCGCATGCTGAACACGATCGGTTGCGTGGCATAAGGCAGATTGTTGGTCGCGCCGATGATGAAGATGCCGTGACGGGAACACAGTCGCTGTTGACCGACGCGGCATGGCTCACCGGACTCAAGGTGCTGGCCGCTCGGTCTTTGTCATTCGACCTGCAGCTGACGCCACGCATGATGCTGACAGCTGCGAAGACGTTTGCCGAGGTGCCGTCACTGCCTGTTGCGTTGTGTCACGCTGGTTCACCGATGGATTTTTCGGTGAATGGCATTGCGGCGTGGAAGGATGGCATGAGGGCGCTGAGCGAGCAGCCGCAAATTCACTGCAAGATATCCGGTTTCGGAATGTTCAATCATCATTGGACGGTGAGCGACATCGCACCGTTGGTTGAATTCTGTATAGAGACGTTTGGTGCTGACCGCTGCATGTTCGGCTCCAATTTCCCTGTTGATAAGTTATACCGGGACTACGCTGGTGTTTGGGCAGCCTACGCTGAGATTGTGGCTGGTTTGAGTGTCGAGACACGCAGCGCCTTATTCGTCAGCAACGCGAATTGGTTTTACCGCCTGGGTCTTACGCTCGACTGATCTTGAAGTTTGCACACCTGGCTATGGATTGATCAGGAAGTCGCAGACGCAACCAAACGGTTTGCTCCCGCCAGTAGGAATGCATGGTCAGACGCCAACAGAAACAGCTGTGCCCCCGCCTCTCGCCACGCCGGGATTTCATCAAGCGCAGGCGTAAACATACCGACGGTCACGCCCGCCCGTGATGCTGTTTGGCAGATATTGCGTACGGCGTCGATCACCTCTGCTGCACTAACAGGCTTGCCCATTGCCACGGCCAAATCAGCACGTCCGATAAACATTGCGTCGGCGCCGCTCTCGGCGATCGCTTCTACATGATTCAGTGCTGCCAAGTCCTCTATCTGCAAAACCACGGTCGTATGTGCTGCACTGTCAGAGCGATGATCAGCCATTGTTTTGGTACCGTACCCAGCCGCTCGTGGCGATCCGGCGTAACCTCTGCCGCCTTCGCCGAAATGTGTTGATTTCACGATTGCTCTAGCTTGCTCGCCGCTGCTGACATGCGGCACGAGAATACCGGTGGCGCCGCTATCCAAGGCATTGCGGATATCGTGTGGAGAGTCACTGGCCACCCGAACTAGGGACGGCATGTCAGCGGCGCGCAATGCAGCGATGCACGCATCCAGTTCAAGGCGGCCAAATGGTGCGTGTTCGGCATCCAGACACACCACATCAAGCTGGCTGAGGCCGAGGACTTCCGCGACGATCATGGACGGGGTTTTCATGAAGGTACCGGTAATCGCCGCACCTTCCCTTAACAACTGACGGAATTGCGTACACCGTGTCATGCTGCGTGTCTCCAGAGTCGTTGTGAAGCAATTGCTGCGCCGTCGCGCATCGAGGCCAACTTCGCCCAAACGATGTCTTCATCCACTGCACCGTAACCGGCGAATGTCGAGAAGCCACAGTCGGACGAGGCAATGACGCGCTCGCGACCGACAATGTTCGCAAATCGCTCGATGCGTTCGGCGACGAGCTCTGGGTGTTCGATGAAGTTCGTTGTGGAGTCAATGACACCAGGCGCTAGCAGTAAGTCCTCTGGCAGGTCGGTCTCAGCAAAAACGCGCCACTCATGGGCGTGTCGTGGGTTGGAAGACTCGAAGAGCAAGACGCCGATATTGGCACGGAGCGCGATTGGCAGAACCAGTGACATCGATGCGTCATGGTGATGTGGCCCCTCATAGTTACCCCAGCAGACATGAAGTCTTACCCGTTCTTTTGGGATCCCCTCGAGCGCCACATTGAGCGCTTCGATGTGGCTGCTGGCAAGCCTCACGTAGTCATCATCCGACTTGTCTTTGAACATCATGTGCCGTCCAAGACCGATATCAGGGGAATCCAGTTGTAGATCGAGGCCAGCGTCTATGATCATCTGATACTCGACCGCCATAGCGCGAGACAAGGCCTCGAGGTAGTCATCGTGGTTGTTGTAGAACCGGTCGGGTTGAAAAAGTGCAATGACGCCTGGCGACGCGGCATTCATAAAACCACCGGTCGGTTGATGTTTGCTGATTGCTGCATCGAAATGGGCGATATCCGTTTCACATGGACGTCGATCACTAACGGTAATGTGATCAACACAGCAGGGTCGTCGATAAGTTGGTGTGCCGCCTGAACTTGCCTGCCTAGCAAGAAAACCAGGAAATGCTTCAAGGTCGCTGGGCGGCTGTCTATCACTGTCGCCGTCGAAACCGGTCAAACGATCCTTGATATAAGTTGCGTAGCTGATTTTGCTCATTTCGCCATCGCTGACGTAATCGACGCCAGCGGCGACCTGCTGCGCGACAGTCTTGTCGACGGCGGCTGCAATGACAGCGTCGCCCTCTGGTGGCGAATCCCCACGTTCGCGCGCGAATACAACGTCGGTGACCTCCTTCGACCTCGGTAGGCTGCCGACGTGGGTTGTATGGATGCGATCACTATTCGGTTTCATTGCGTCGTCGCCTTTTGGTCTCGGTTCGTTCTAGCAGGTCTGCCATTATTGCGTTGACTCTGTCTGGCTGCTCCATGGTCGCCATATGTCCACAGTCTTTCAGTATGTGAAGCGTTGCGCCAGGGATAGCTTGGGCCATCAGTTTGTGGGTGTCCGGTGTACAGAGCTGGTCCTCTTCACCGCAGACAATCGCTGTTGGCACCGATATGTGCTTGAGCGTTGCAACACTGTCTGGGCGTTCGCGCAATGCCAATGATTGGTTTTCGAAAACCCGCGGGCCAAGCCCCATTGCCATATCCAGAATTTCGTCGAGTAGCGCTTTGTCTTCGCGATGCGCTTCGCTTAAATACATCGGTTTCAACGACTCCGCGGCCAACTCACGGAGTCCGCCGGCCGATGCTTCGGCGATTTGCGCTAGGCGCATCGCTTGACGATCGGGTGGATCCGCGAATGGTGTCGTATCCAATAACATCAGATGACTGATGCGCCCTGGTGCTTGTCGCAACATTTCAAAAGCCACAATGCCGCCCATCGAGAGTCCGACAGCCGCAAATCGTTCGGGCGCTGTGCTGAGTACGTTTCTTGCCATGCCCTCAATCGACTTGCTTTTCGTCAAATCCGCGATGTGCCAGGGGCGTTCGAGTGGTGAAGTTTGTTTTGCAAACAGGCGGCCGTCGCAAAGCAACCCTGGCAAGAATACGACCGATGCAGCGCTCATTGCGCCGTTTCGATATGTGCTGATCCGCCGACAACGTACTCGCCGGAGAATACCCGTTGCTCCGGTGATAATGCTGGGTTTTCGATGCGTTGCATCAACATGTCAACTACCGCTTCGGTCATTCGACCGACCGGTTGTCGGACCGTCGTCAAACGGTAGGCACCAAATCGAGAGGGACCGATACCATCAAACCCGACCACCGACAGGTCCTCGGGTACATCGTAGCCGAACGTATTTCGTGCAGAGTCGATACAACCGATTGCCATCGCATCATTGGCCGCGATGATCGCATCGAGGTTCTTATGCGTGTCCAAAAGCGTCTCGCTGGCTTCGCGACCACTGGCGTAGCTGTAGTCGCCGTGTACAACCGGTACATCGTCGATACCAAATTCACGCAGTCTGTTGAGTGCACTGGCCGTCCGCTCCGTGCTGACAGGTGAATCCTCGGGACCAGAAATCACGGCGAAACGTCGATGCCCAGCAGCGAGCAATGCACCTGTGAGCCATCGCTCGCCATCATTCTGGTCACAGCGAACAGAGCTTACCTGGCGCTCTGGAAATGATCGGTTATAAAGAACCAGAGGAATTCCGCCGCTTTCGAATGTTGTCAAATGCGATTCGTCGATCATGGCGGCCATGACCACGCCGTCAACCCGATAACGCAGCATTTGCTCTAGTACGTCATCGACATCGCTTTCCCGCGTCAGCGTAAACAGCAGTACACGAACATCACGATCCGATAAGTGTTGCGTTAGTTGAACTAACACTTCTGGGTAGAAAAGATTCGTCTGCTTGCCGATAACAACAGCTACCATGTTCGAACGTTGTGTGATGAGGCCGCGCGCGATCGCGTTTGGTCGATAGCCGAGTTGGTTAGCTGCGGTAAGCACGCGGTCACGCATGGCGTCAGAAGCGCTCGCCCCGCGCTGAAAGACCCGCGATACGGCGGACTGAGAGACACCTGCTAGCTTGGCAACATCATAGGATGTGGCCCGTCTTTTTTGTGTTGCCCCTGCTGCTTTATTGTCGATCGGCTTGGACACGACAAGCCCTTCATCTTTGTAATCTGATGCGATGCTAGGCAATATTGACTTCGGATGCAATCGGGGGAATGGGGGCGTCGATATGGATTTTTCCGGTCAAAAGGCCGTAGTGACCGGCGCCGGTCGCGGAATTGGGCGTGGCTGCGCCGAAGCTTTGGCAGCTGCCGGCGCGCATGTCATCGCCATCGCGCGATCAGCGACCGATTTAGCCAGTCTTGAGGCTCATGACAGTGGGCGAATAGAGACCTGGCAGGCCGACGTCACCGATGAGAGTCTCTACGCACGCATTCGCCAGCTCTCCGGACTGACCCTATTGGTCAACAATGCAGGTGCGAACCGGCCGCAACCCTTCGAGTCTGTCGACAGCGAGTCGCTCGACGCCGTGCTTGCGTTGAATGTGCGAGCCGCGTTTCTCGTCTCTCAGGCAGCTGTTCGCGCGATGTCTGATGCGGGCGAGGGTGGCAGCATTGTTCATATGTCATCACAGATGGGGCATGTCGGTTCTCCAGACCGAAGTGTGTATTGCATGACCAAACACGCCATTGAGGGGCTCACGAAAGCGACGGCGGTGGAGCTCGCGCCACGCGGTATTCGTGTCAATAGTGTTGCGCCGACCTTTGTCGAAACGCCGCTGACCCGACCGATGCTCGAGAAGCCGGAATTCCGCGAATTTGTTCTCGGAATGATACCCGGTGGCAAGCTCGCCACCATTGACGACGTCGTCAATGCAGTGATGTATTTGCTCTCACCGGGTGCCGCTATGGTGACGGGACATAGCCTGCTGGTGGATGGCGGATGGACAGCGCGATGACAGGATTCGGAACGCTCAACTGGACGATCGTAGCGATCTACCTTGGCGCCAACTTGGCACTCGGCTGGTTTCTCAGTCGGCGTGTTACCTCCGCACGTGATTACGCGTTAGGCGATCGTTCAACACCTTGGTGGGCGATTGGCATTTCGGTCGTCGCAACCTATGTGAGTGCGTTGTCTTTTCTGGGTGGTCCTGCCTGGGCCTATGCGGATGGCATGGCGGCACTGGCGATTCACATCAACTATCCATTAGTGATTTTCGTCGTCATAACCGTTTTCCTGCCTTTCTTCTATAACAGTGGCGTCGAGTCCATTTACGACTATCTTGAGCGACGATTTGGTCGACGCTCACGAAGTGTCATGTCGTTGCTATTCATGGTGAGCCAATCGATCACTGCGGCGACCATTCTGACAGCGACCGCAGTTGTCATTACTTTTGCAACCGGTATTGACGCCAAAACCGCGATTGTCATTATGGCGGTCGTCGTGTTGGTCTATACGACGCTTGGTGGTATGAACGCCGTCATCTGGACGGACGTGCTTCAAGGAGGAATCCTCTTTGTTGGCGCAGCGGTCATTTTCGTTCAGTTACTTGGTGACATCGGCCCGCTGAGCGCCGCGATGGAGCGTCTCGCGGCTGCGGACAAGCTGGATCCAATCAACACAGCATTGGATTTTTCGATTGCGCCGACCGTGTGGGCTGGTGTCTTCGCGATGACGCTGTTTCATATCACCGTATACGGCGCGAACCAAATGATGGTGCAACGGACATTGGGTGCCAAGACGATTGGTGATGCCAAAAAATCGTATCTGATGATGGGCTACGCGGCGTTCTTCATCTACTTGCTGTTCTTCTCGATTGGTGCGCTGCTTTACGTGCGGTTCGATGGGGAACCGTTCGATCAGCCAAATGAGATCATCTTGATCTTTGCTCAGTCGCTCGCCATACCGGGTCTAATGGGTGTGTTGGCTGCTGCTGTATTGTCGGCGTCGATGTCGAGCCTATCATCGGCGGTGAACTCGCTAGCCACAGTCACTATCTGCGACTTTTATAAGAACTACATCGACGATCAGCGTGATGAGGCAACGTATCTTCGATTATCTCGTTATGCGACGGTCATTTGGGCGTTGCTCATTGTGCCGATGGCAATCGCGTTTATTGAGAGCAAGGGTTCGATTCTCGAGACGCTGAGCGCAGTCGGCTCGTACTTCGTCGGCGCCAAATTGGCGATGTTCGGTATGGGCTTTTATTCGAAGCACACCACCGAGCGGGGCTTGCTGATCGGCGTCGCCGGTGGTTTCGTGGCTATTTACATCCTGAAAGTCGGGATACCGTTCACCGATTGGACGCCACCTCCGATCGCTTGGCCTTGGTTCGTCGTTATTGGCGGGATCGGTAATATCGTGGTTGCCTGGTCGGCGAGCCTATTGTTAGACGGGCGCCAGTCGGAATGGCACGAGCAAACGGTACCGGGCCAGGTTCGACGTTTTCGTGAAAGCAGCAAACCCGAGCGCATCCAAGGTTGGTATCAAGTCCCAGGTAAAGTTGATCGTTCAAGCTACGGCTTACTTGTTTTCTTTGGGCTGATTGTTGCGGGGCTATCAATGATTGGTGCCTCGTGACACTGTCTCGTCGCCGATTCTTGCGACTGTCGACTGCGCTGGGTGCTGCGACTACGGTGCCGGTGGTCGGTTCGGCAGCAGTGCCATCCCTTAAACCTCGTCCTCACCCTCACACGTGGCGGCAACGTGCATTGTCCCGTAAACCAAATGTCGCTGTCCTTGTGCTCGACGATGTCGGGTTTTCGGATCTCAGCTGCTATGGATCGGAGGGTCTGACCCCCAAGATTGATCAACTCGCTGCTAAAGGCGTTCGGTTCAACAATTTTCACGTCACCGCATTATGCGCACCGACTCGGGCGTGTCTTCTTACCGGCAGCAATGCGCACGCAGTCGGCGTTGGTAACATCGCAGAATGGGGGCGGGATCATCCTGCTTATCAGGGCTGGATCCGACCCGACGCGTTGACTGCGCCAGAAATGCTTAAATCCTCGGGTTACGCCACGATGGCGCTTGGCAAGTGGCATCTATCTTCTTTAGCAGATCAGAACGTTTCGGGCCCTTATGACCACTGGCCAACAGGTCGTGGGTTTGATCGTTGGTATGGCGCGCATGGCAATGCGATTGATCACTTTCATCCCGAAGTATTTGAAAACACACACCAGGTTCGACCCGACAAGCGTAACGGCTATCACTTTACCGAGGACCTCATTGACCGTGCATCGGACTACGTTAAGGATCATCTCGCGGCCACCAATGATCAGCCATTCTTTATGTATCTGGCATTTGGCGCTTGCCATTTTCCGCTGCATCCACCAAAGACTTACCTAGACGCTGAGCGAGGTAACTACGACCAGGGTTGGGATCTGCTGCGGGAAGAGCGCTTTGCACGACAACAACAGTTAGGGATCTTACCGCCGAACACCCAACTGTCTGGGCGAAATGAAAAGGTTGCGGATTGGGCATCGCTTGGCGCGGACGAGAAACGCGTCTCAGCGAGAATGCAGGAAGCATACGCAGCTTTCTTACGGCACACGGACGACCAAATTGGTCGCTTCGTGGATATGTTGAAAGCGGAAGGTCAGTTGGAAAATACCATTTTGATGGTGCTCTCCGATAACGGCGCTGCTAGTGGTGGCCCGGCGTACGGCATGATGGACGTCAGGCGCGTGTCTTACATGGGGCCTGAGTTGCTCAGTTGGTTGACCGACAACATCGACTTGATTGGCACCGAGCATAGTCAGTGTATCTATTCGCCGGGTTGGAGCAACGCGGGCAATACGCCCTTGCCATGGTTCAAAGGCGACACGCATGGCGGTGGTACGCGCTCACCACTTATCGTCCATTGGCCTGCAGGCGATATTGGCGAAGGCCGTATCCTTGATCAGTATCATCATGCGATCGATATCGTCCCAAGTATTCTTGAGATGACCGCATCGACGCCGCCAGCAGTACACAAGGGCGAAGCGGCGTTGCCGATCCAAGGTCAGAGTTTCGCCTATGCGTTTGATGCGCCAAACGCGCCGACCAACAAGCATGTGCAGTACTACGAAACGCTTGGCGATCGCGCGATATGGTCAGATGGATGGAAAGCGGTCGTTCGTCATCACGGCAATGGTAATTTCGAGGACGATGTTTGGGAGCTCTACCACACCGATACGGACTTCTCGGAGACCGTGAATCTGGCGGAGTCGCACACCGATAAACTGATAGCGCTTGTCTCGCTTTGGGATTCAGAAGCTAAACGCCACGGCATACTGCCGATGGCCAACAACACCTTTGAACTTTACAAGGAGGCTGTTCCGCCACCGAGACGCAGCCATGTCTTTTATCCAGGCATGAGCCGGCTGGATCGATTGAGCGCCCCGGACATCTATCATTTCGATTCGACGATGACCGCGCATGTACTCATTGATCGAGACGACACCAGTGGGGTATTGCTGGCAAGCGGTGACGGAGGCGCTGGCTATGAGTGGTTCCTCGACAACGGCATGATGAGGTTCTGCTATGTGTTTACCCGAGAGCAACGTGTTTCATTGATCTCGTCGCGACCGGTCCAAGCGGGCGCGCGAACGCTGGGTCTGTCCATTCGTAAAACCGGTGAGTCCTCAGCACGATTGACGATGTTCGCTGATGGTCGTGAGATTGGTGGTGGTGATCTTCCAGATCTTTGGGCGATTTACGTGCCCAACGCCGGCATACGCTGCGGCGCGAACCACGAGGCCCCAGTCAGCGCTGAATACGTGGCACCCAATGCGTTCACCGCTAAGCTCAGTCGGATTGTCGTTGATGTCGCGATCGGCGAATAGCGGTTGCACATCAGACGGCAAGTTATCAGCCATTAAAGCTCGCATATCTAAGCCGAATCAGATTTGGGTTGTATTGGCCAATGAAAGTGCGTGCGTTGCCAGATCGAAGTGAATTATCTGGATGCACTGTGATCGGCCGACCGCAGAGGTTATTCTCATCTTCCCCAATGTGGTGATGCGGCGATGTCGGGTGTGCGCAGCAAAACGTTCGATCAACGGGTAACGTCGGAAACGTTGCCGCCGTTGTGTACGGTGATGGCGGTCAGCTATGTGCTGATGGCCATTGCACATGCGTGGTTGCTGCCGGAAGGCAACGCCCGCATCGTGATGATCATCTCGGCGGTACTCACCAGCATCATCGCGTTTTTGGTCGGTCGTTGGCTGCAAGTAGCC
>JBCAZE010000147.1:0-7609 GCA_039700805.1 Pseudomonadota bacterium
GTGGCGGTGTCACCCCCGAAGGCACTGGCATCCGGCGCTTCCTGCCACGTACTATCGACGAAGACCAATGGCAAAGTGCAGACCGCGCTTTGAATTGGTTGTGGACCGAGTTCGGTCCGAAAAAAGTCCGAGCCCCTCGCAAACGTAAGGAGGGCGAGAAGCCGCGCGTGAATATCATCGGTCCGGCTTACGGTCACTTCAATATGCCGTCTGATCTCGCAGAGATCGAACGATTGGTCGAAGGGATCGGCGCGGAAATCAATATGATTTTCCCGCTGACATCGCATTTGACCGATATCAAGAAGCTGCCCGATGCCGACGTGAATATTTGCATGTATCGCGAGTTCGGGCGCCTGCTCTGCGAGACATTGGAGCGTCCCTACTTGCAAGCCCCGATCGGCCTGCACAGTACGACGGCATTCTTGCGTGAGTTAGGCAACTTGCTGGATCTCGATCCTGAGCCTTTTATCGAGAAAGAAAAACACACCACCATTAAGCCGCTTTGGGATTTGTGGCGGTCCGTTACCCAGGACTTCTTCTCGACGGCAAGTTTTGCCATTGTCGCGAACGAAACCTACACGCGTGGCATGCGCAATTTTCTTGAGAATGACTTGGGTCTGCCTTGCACGTTCGCGATCTCGCGGTCAGCAGGCGTGAAACCGGATAACGATGAAGTGCGGCGTTTGGTTCAAGAACAAACGCCGATGGTGATGTTCGGCAGCTACAACGAACGGATGTACCTCGCCGAGATCGGTTCGAAAGCGACCTACATTCCGGCGTCGTTTCCCGGTGCGGTGATTCGCCGGCACACCGGCACACCGTTTATGGGTTACAGCGGCGCGACCTATGTTGTGCAGGAAGTCTGTAATGCGTTGTTCGATGCGCTCTTCCATATCTTGCCACTGGGCAGTGAATTGGATCAGGTCGAACAAACCCCAGCTCGCATAGATCAACAAGCCGTTTGGAGCGAGGACGCTAAGTCAGTCTTTGACGAAGCGATCGAAGCGCAGCCGATCCTGGTACGTATCTCTGCTGCGAAGAAACTACGCGATGCGATTGATGCCGACGCGAAAGCGCGGGGCAGTCGTGTTGTAGAAGAACAAGATGTGAAACGCGTGCTTAAAGCCGCGCGTCACGTAGCCGCTTAGCACGCGGCGATTACGGGGAGTGAGAAGAGATGAGAGTAGTTACACACAGTGCGCGAAGCACGCTTGAGAGTCAGACGAATTTTCGTCTGCTGTCGGCGGTGTGCCTCGTCGGCACCTTGCCAGTTGCGTTCGTGGCGCGTCTGTCGGGTTGGCGTTGGCAACCGTGGCCGCCGGGTCGCAGTGGTTATCGGTCCGTGATTCGTGAGGCGTTGATCGCCGCGAAGACGGCCGCAGCGATTGCATTGTCGGCGTAACTTCAGAATTTACCGAGGGCGGAAACGGCCGAGGTGGATATCCCTGCCGTGCGGGATTTTGCACGGTAACGCATGCCACTGGAAAGGCTCTTGAGTCTGTTCGGTGGTTTATAACACGGGAGGCTCTATGTCTGGGCTAACTGAAAGAGGTGCCAAGGAGTATCACAGTCTATTTATGACGAGTACCTTGCTCTACGTGGTAATCGCGGTCATCGCTCACTTCCTAGTATGGTCGTGGCGTTCGTGGTTCCCGGGTACGGAAGGGTACGTTGGTGCACTCCAAGACACCGTCAACACTGTAGCTTCAGTGGCTACGACACTATTAGGGTAGGAGGGAATAACTATGTGGAAAATATGGTTACTTTTCGACCCACGCAGGTCGTTAATCGCTATGGCTGCATTCCTGGCTGTGCTTGCGTTCTTCATCCATTTCCTGTTGCTGTCTACGGATCGTTTCAACTGGATCGAAGGCCCAAGCGCTTCTGTCATCGAACTGGATCAGTCGCAAACGGTTGCTCGCGCACCGTCTGTGCTGGACTCGTTCGTCTGATAAGACAGGGTCAAGCCCGGCTGTTCTCTGACTTCAGTCAGTGGATAGTCGTCAGGGGGTAGCCGGGTTTTTTTTGCAAAGAAGCGCCGCGAGCTGACTGATAACCGGGGTGGTCAGATAAAGCGCGGAGGAATAAGAAAATGACGATGTTAACTTTCGAAAAGAAATATCGAATTAAGGGTGGGACGCTGCTTGGCGGAGATCTTTTTGATTTCTGGGTAGGGCCGTTTTATGTCGGATTCTTTGGTGTGGTCGGTGCGTTTTGTGCACTGCTCGGCACCGCATTGATTTTTTACGGCGCGGCGATTGGTCCGACGTGGAATATCTGGCAGATCAATATTGCACCACCGGATTTGAGTTATGGCTTAGCGCTTGCACCACTGAAAGAGGGTGGGCTGTGGCAAATCATTACGATGTGTGCGATTGGCGCCTTTTCTTGTTGGGCGCTTCGAGAAGTTGAAATTTGTCGCAAGCTTGGCATTGGCTATCACGTTCCGTTTGCGTTCGGCGTCGCCATCTTCGCTTATGTGACGTTGGTGGTGATTCGTCCCATTCTGATGGGCGCATGGGGGCATGGTTTCCCGTACGGCATCATGAGCCATCTCGATTGGGTATCAAACACCGGCTATCAATATTTACATTTCCATTACAACCCGGCACACATGCTAGCGATTACGTTCTTCTTTACGACGACGTTGGCGCTTGCGATGCACGGTGGCGCGATTTTGTCCGCCGTCAACCCGATGAAGGGTGAGCGCGTTAAAACCGCGGAACATGAGAACTCGTTCTTCCGGGATTCGATCGGTTACTCCATTGGCTCGTTGGGCATTCACCGTCTAGGCCTTTTCCTCGCGTTGAGCTCTGGCTTCTGGAGTGCTGTCTGCATCGTCATCAGCGGACCTTTCTGGACGAGAGGCTGGCCTGAGTGGTGGAACTGGTGGCTATCGCTGCCGATCTGGGGTTAAGGGGAGTCATGCATCATGGCTGAATATCAAAACATCTTTACGCGAATCCAGGTCCACGGCGATCCGGATCCGGGTGTTCCACTAAAAGACACCATCTACGAGCGAACCAAGGCCAGCATCAATTACTGGTTTGGCAAAATCGGTGATGCGCAGGTTGGTCCGTTCTATTTGGGCTGGCTTGGTTTGACCTCGATTCTGTTCGGTTTCGCCGCATTCGAAATCATCGGCATTAACATGCTTGCCTCGGTGAATTGGGATCCGATCGAGTTTGTCCGTCAATTGCCTTGGCTGGCACTCGAGCCGCCCGCTGCAAAATATGGGCTGGGCCTGCCGCCATTGAACGAAGGCGGTTGGTGGCTGCTGGCTGGTTTCTTCCTGACCATCTCGATTTTGCTTTGGTGGCTCAGAATGTATCGCCGCGCTCGTGCACTTGGCATGGGCACGCATGTCGCTTGGGCGTTTGCCGCTGCGATTTGGTTGTATCTGGTGCTCGGGTTTATCCGCCCGCTGTTTATCGGGTCATGGGCTGAGGCGGTTCCTTTTGGCATCTTCCCTCATCTCGATTGGACGGCCGCGTTTTCGATTCGCTATGGCAACTTGTTCTATAACCCGTTCCACATGCTGTCGATTGCGTTCTTGTATGGATCTGCATTGTTGTTCGCAATGCACGGCGCCACGATTTTGGCGACAGACCGGTA
The DNA here is from genome assembly GCA_039700805.1 of Pseudomonadota bacterium. GTDB lineage: Bacteria > Pseudomonadota > Gammaproteobacteria > Steroidobacterales > Woeseiaceae > CALBPI01. Next base: position 3,616 of record JBCAZE010000147.1, read on the forward strand.
CGGCGCACACCGTGAGATCGAGCAAATTGTCGACCGCGGTACGGCGTCCGAGCGTGGTGCATTGTTCTGGCGTTGGACGATGGGATTCAACGCGAGTATGGAATCTATTCACCGTTGGGCTTGGTGGTTTGCGGTTCTGTGTCCATTGACCGGAGGCATCGGTATTTTGCTCACAGGAACAGTGGTGGATAACTGGTACCTATGGGGCGTGGAGCATGGTTTAGCACCGGCGTATCCGACGTCTTGGGAACCCATTAGCGATCCGTCCATGGGAGGTCAGTAATGAACAACTTCACAAGAATGGCATTGGCCATCGTGACGGCTACGACGCTTGTTGCCTGTGGTGAACGCCCTCCTATCGACTCCGAGCAAGTGGGCTATCGCGGCACGGCAATGGGTACGCTCAGTAACCCGCGTCTTCCGCAAGCGGATAACAGCATGCCTCCCGCATTGCCGCCCGTGTCCGCGGATGGACCAAGGGCAGGTGACATCTATCAAAACGTACAAGTGCTTGGCGATCTTTCGATCGGTGAATTCACGCGTACGATGACAGCGATTACGCAGTGGGTCGCACCAGAGCAAGGTTGTAACTACTGCCACAATGCACAAAATCTCGCGGACGATAGTCTGTACACCAAAGTGGTTTCGCGGCGCATGCTGCAGATGACGCAACACATCAATCAAGAGTGGGATGCACACGTCGGTGGTGCCGGTGTGAACTGTTATACCTGTCACCGCGGGAACAATGTGCCCGAGTACATTTGGTTCAAACCGGATGCGCCGAAAACAGCGGCTCAGATGGGTAATTTGTATGGTCAAAATCTCGCATCCGAGACAGCGGCTTACTCATCGTTGCCGGGCGATCCAATGACACGCTTCTTGATGGGTGGTTATGACGACATCAGCGTCGTCGGCAAGACTGCCAGTGCAAAATATGAGGTGAATACGATCAAGGAAACCGAGTGGACGTATGCATTGATGATGCACATGTCGGACTCGCTTGGTGTTAACTGTACGTTCTGCCACAACTCACGTGCATTCGCTTCGTGGGAGCAAAGTCCGCCACAGCGGGCGACAGCATGGCACGGCATCCGAATGGTAAGCGGCTTGAACACCGAGTATCTGGATCCATTGCAACCAGTGTATCCGGACAATCGCTTGGGCCCGACGGGCGACGCACCGAAAGCGTTTTGTGCGACTTGCCATCAAGGGCAAAACAAACCGCTTGGTGGCGCTGACATGGTCAGTGCCTATCCGAAATCGATGGGCGGTGAAGATAACTAGCCGTTCAACCTGTTAGGGGACGAGAGCGTTTCGAAACGCTCTCAAAGAAAATGCCGGGCCAGTTTGGCCCGGCTTTTTTTATGTTCAGGATGAACGGTATGTCGCGAAGGCCATGGATGGCCGAGAGCGACGATGTTCAGGATGAACGGTATGCCGCGGAGGCCATGGATGGCCGAGAGCGACGATGTTCAGGATTGGGCAAGAACCACGGGGTATGTCGCGAAGGCCATGGATGGCCAAGAGCAGTGATTGGCCAACGGCCGGCTTTGTGCGACCATCGAGACAGCCCAGCACGCGAAAGTCGAATGTCGATGAGTGAGCAAGAACAACAAGAACATCGATCGAAAATTGTATTCGACGATATCGTTCTCGATGTCGAAGCAATGACGATGTCGCGCGATGGCGCGGAAGTCGAGGTGCCGGCTAGGTCGGTTGCGTTGATCTCGATACTCCTTGATGCCGAAGAGCGGGTTGTTGACAAAGATGATCTCGTCGCGCGCTTATGGCCGGAGCAAGATGTAAGCGATTGGTCACTGTCTCGATTGGTCTCTGACACGCGGCAGCTGCTGGGCGATTCCGTGCAAGCGCAGCGTTACATCCAAACAGTCAGAAATCGTGGTTTCCGTTGGAACCCAGCTTGCCGGGTGGTTCCGCATGTCGAGGTCGCGCAGTCGACCGATCAGCCGCGCTCGCGTGCTCGCAGATTCAGTATTGCCTGGTTTGCAGTGATATTGCTTGGCTCAGTGGGACTGGTGTTCGCTGTTCGTCCGTATTTTTATCCGCCGGAAACAGGACTTGTGAACGCTGTGGTTCTGCCGGTGGCCGTCAATACGGGAGACGACCGCGATACCTGGGCGGAGTACGGTGTCATGTCACTCCTCGCGACAGAGCTACAGCGCTTCGATGCGATCAGTGTTTACGACGTGCAATCGACCGTTTCCGGTTTGTCGCAAATTCGTTTCGACCGCGCGGCGGATGCTACTGTCTTGTTCAGTGACGTTTGCGGAGCATTCGGTTGCTCGCATCTCATCGACTCGCGCGTGGTGATCGATAATTCCGGCACCACGGCAATCGACTTTCGCATCATTACGGCGACCGATGCCGGTGATTACCAGCGCGTTCAAGGTGGTGACATTTTGCAATCTGCCTCGCGTGCCTCGCGAGAGATTGTGACCGAGGTTGTGCCGGTACAACCGGAACGGCTCGCATTGCAGTCAATGTATGGGAGCGATCGGGTTGCCAACCAAAATCTTGCGCTCGGTGTGAGCGCAGTACTTGATCGGCGTTTCGATAACGCAGAGCAGTATCTCAAGCTCGTGTTGGCTTCTGAGCCGGAATATCACTGGGCGAGCTTGTATCTGGCTGATGTTTACGCACATACAACACGCTTCGACGAGGCCGCTGCACTGTTAGATAGTGTTGCCACGAACGATATCGCACAGCTAGCCTTCATCGCGAAGGTGCGATCAAACCTTGCGCATGAGCAAGGCGATCTCGAGCAAGCGATTGCCCTCGCGGATGAAATGGCTCGACTTGCCGCTGAGATGGACGATCCCGTCGGGCAAGCGACCGCCTGGATGAACAGTGCGGCGACGATGCAGTCGCTCGGTCGCAACCCAGAGGCGCTTGCACGCTACGAACGTGCGGAAAGCGTTTTTAGAGAGCAAAGAAACCGGCTCCGTGGCGCGCAGACGGATTTCAATATTGGCAATGTGCACTTAGCACTCGGTGAGCTCGATCAGGCCATCAAGCGCTATCGCGCCGCTTCGGTGTCTTTTCGGGCGCAAGGTGCAGACACGTTTCTTTCTTATGTGGACTATGCGTTGTGCGCGGTACTGAAAACGAAAGGCGACTATGAGGCAGCCTGGCCTTGTTTCGAAGACGTGGCGAGCCTATCTCAGGGACTCGGAGATACGGAAGGCTATTTGCTAGCAACTGCGGAGCTAGCAGGAATTGCGCTGGCGGAAGGTCGATTCGATGAGGCAACGTCATTGTCCAAGACCGCTTACGACGGGGCAGGTGATTACGCGTATGCGAGGTCATACGCTAGCGCTATGTTGGCGATCGCGCACATGACATTAGGCAATGTCGCGTCGGCGGAGACACTGGTCAACGAGCGAATGGCCAATCAATGGTATGACCCACGACAACCGTACGCATTCCTTGCGGCCGCTCTTGCGCATGCGAGTGGCGATTACGTTGGCGCTCTAACAATCGCTGAGCAGCTCAGCACGGACATCGCTGATCAGTGGACTGATGAGCACGAACAGTGGCTTCAGATTTTCAGGCAAGATGCGGCGTCCGGGGCGAGTAGCATCATCAACTACTACGTGCTGCCAGCGGTCGAAACCAAGCCGTAGCTCGCCATTCGGCTGGAAGATATCTCACATTCTTGGCGAAAAGCGGCGCTCATCGGTGTTTGAAGCGCGCATTACGGCTTGCTGCGTCGGCTCATAACACCCTGAAAAATAATACATTCAAAAATCTCAAACCCATTTCAAGCGCTTATCTTCGCGGCGAAATACCTTTTGGCTGAATTCCCTCCAATGGAGATGCCAAATGCATGCCGAGTTGTCGAGACTGAACCGAGTCGTACGCGTACTTATCCTTTCCGCGATCGCTGTCGTGACAGGTTGCCTCGATGATGGCGGCTCAAGCCCGCCCATCGCCGTGCCGGCACCACCGCCCGTTGCTAAGGTTGCTGAAGCCA
>JBCAZE010000148.1:0-7586 GCA_039700805.1 Pseudomonadota bacterium
TGGTGCCGCGATCGCAGATGGTAGTCCTAGAAGACGGTATGCCATTCGGCGATATGCTTGATCAGATCATCGAATCCGGCCACTCCCGTTTTCCAATTCATGGTGGTGAGCGTGAGGAGATCATTGGCATCTTACTCGCCAAGGATCTCTTGAACTGCCTTGGCGAACCCAAAGAAAAACCGCTCGATCTCTCCGGTTGGCTAAGACCGGTGGTGTTTATTCCAGAGTCAAAGCGGCTCAATACGCTGCTCAAAGAGTTTCGTGCCAGCCATAATCACATGGCGGTCGTTGTCGATGAGTACGGCGGTGTCGCTGGGCTCCTAACGATCGAAGATGTTCTCGAAGAGATCGTTGGCGAGATCGACGATGAGCATGACACCGAAGAAGATGAGTGGATTCGCCCGGATGGGACCCACGAGGGTGTTGCACGGTTTGCGGTGCGTGGGCTGACGCGCATCGAAGACTTCAATGACCATTTCGATGTGGCGCTCAGCGATGAGCAGTACGACACTGTCGGTGGTCTCATGATGACGGAGCTGGGGCGTATGCCGCGTCGCGGTGAGATGCTTGATCACAGTGGTTTTCGCTTCACGGTTACGAAGGCTGATCGTCGCCGCATCGAAACACTGAGTGTGTTCGCCATCGTCGAAGACGACGAGTAGTTAACCAACGATGTGGCGATCGTTCGCAAGTCTGTTTGTCGGCGCGCTGCTTCCTCTTGCCTTCGCGCCATTCGAGTGGTGGTTCATCACACCGTTGCTCGTCGCGGGATATGCCTGGCTCACACTGTCTCGCTATCCTCGTGCGGCCTTTCGCCGTGGATTTGCATTCGGTGCTGGGGCATTTTTGACGGGTACCTACTGGCTCTACCACTCTGTGGTAACGATCGGACAGGTTCCGTTGCCGCTAGCCTTGCTGTTGGTTCTCGGCATGGTGGCTATTATGGCGGTTTACTTCGGCTTGAACGCGATGATTCTCTCGCGTATCGCTGCCAAGAATCGAGCGGTCGTCTTTTCATTGCTGCCGTTTATTTGGGTTATCACTGAATGGCTTCGCGGTTGGGTGTTGTCGGGTTTTCCTTGGTTGGCGCTCGGAACCTCGTTACCTGGCACAGTGGCAGGCGGTTGGTTGCCGATCGGTGGCGTCCATCTCGGTTCGTTCGTTTTGGTCTCCGCCGGCAGTGCAATCGCCGCGATCGCCACCGCCGAACGCAAGATGCAGCGTGCCGGCGCCGTGGTCTTGCTGGTGCTGGTGGCCGTATCCGGGGTTCTCTACGACAGACAATGGAGTGAACCGCTTGACGACACGTTGCGTGTCAGCATCGGGCAGCTCGGTCAGGATCAGCGGCTCAAATGGGACCCCGAACAATTCAATGCAACGCTAGAGTGGTACGCGCAATTCGCTGTCGCTGGTGCAGATGCTGACCTCATCTTGATGCCAGAAGTCGCAATTCCGACAGTCGCTCAACGTGTTGAGGGGTACCTCAATCAACTCGAACGGCTTGCCGTTAGTCGTGGTCAGAGCGTCGCGCTCGGTATCCTGAATCGCCCTGAGGATAGTGAACCATCCAATGCCATGCTAACGCTTGGCGGTGATGATCGGCAATGGTATGAGAAGCGTCACCTGGTTCCCTTCGGTGAGTTTTTTCCGGTGCCTTCATTCATTCGTGACTGGATGCGATTGAAAGGCTTGCCTTATGCGGATATTCGGCGGGGTGATTTGTCACCGCCCGCCGTGCAGGTCGGCGATGCTTTGGCTGCAGTCAGTATCTGCTATGAAGACGCGTACAGCGGTGAGCAGCTGGTTTTCTTTCCGAGCGCGACTTTTATTATCAACATCAGCAACGATGCTTGGTTCGGAGATACGATCGCGCCACATCAGCATCTTCAGATTGCTAGAACTCGATCAGCGGAGAGCCGTCGTTGGCAGGCACGTGCGACCAACGCTGGTATAACGGCAATCATCGATGATCGCGGGCGCGTGATCGAGACGGTGCCGGCGTTCCAGCCCGCCACACTCAATGGCACGCTGTCCTTGCGCGCCGGACACACGCCGTACACCAAAATAGGTAATGCGCCGCTGCTGATTCTCTGTGCGCTCACGCTGCTCGCTGGCGGATATCAGGTACGTCGTGGCGGATCGGGGTTTAACCCAGCGAAATAGCCTGTATCCTTGGCGCCATACGCCGTTTTTTCTCATAATTTGACACCATGAATAAACAATACCACCCCGCTGATATCGAACAGCGGATTCAGCAATTTTGGCGCGACGAAAAGACATTCGAGGTCGATGAAACCCCGGGTGCTGATGCTTACTACTGTCTGACCATGTTCCCGTACCCAAGCGGCAAGTTGCACATGGGGCATGTGCGTGTGTTTACGATCTCAGATGTCGTCGCCCGCTATCAACGCATGCAAGGCAAGCACGTTCTGCAGCCGATGGGCTGGGATGCATTCGGTATGCCGGCAGAAAACGCGGCGATTAAGAACAAGGTGCCGCCCGCCGAATGGACCTACCAAAACATCGACTACATGAGAGGTCAGATGGATGCGTTAGGTCTTGGCTACGACTGGCGTCGTGAAGTGACCACCTGCCGTCCGGAGTACTACCGTTGGGAGCAGTGGCTGTTCACGAAGCTGTTTGAGAAAGGCCTCGTGTATCGCAAGAACTCGGTCGTCAATTGGGATCCGGTCGACAACACCGTTTTGGCGAACGAGCAGGTGATCGATGGCCGAGGCTGGCGATCAGGCGCATTGGTTGAACGACGCGAAATTCCTCAGTGGTTCATGAAAATCACGGACTATGCGGATGAATTGTTGGCGGAGCTCGACAATCTCGACGGCTGGCCAACCCCGGTTAAGACCATGCAGCGCAACTGGATCGGTCGTTCAGAGGGCTTGGAGATCGATTTTGCTGTCGATGGTGATTACGCCGCTGAGCTTGCTGAAACTGACGGTGTGTTGCGGGTATTCACGACACGGCCGGATACGTTGTTTGGCGTGACGTACATGGCGGTAGCTGCGGAACACCCGCTGGCCGCCCGAGCGGCTGAAGGCGATCCCGAACTGACTGCGTTTGTTAAGAGCTGCAAACAAACCAGCGCAGCGGAAGCTGATATCGAGACGCGTGAGAAGTTGGGCATGCCGCTCGGGATCAACGCGATCCATCCGCTGACCGGTCAGCCGGTGCCGATCTGGGTCGCCAACTTTGTCTTGATGAGCTACGGCACAGGCGCATTGATGGCGGTGCCGGGCCATGATGAGCGAGATCATGAGTTTGCGAAGAAATATGGGCTGCCTATCCGACAGGTGATCGCGGGCGCGACAGATGACCCTATTGACATTGATGCGGCCCCGATCATCGAGAAAAACACCACCATCGATTCGGGTGAGTTTTCCGGGCTGTCTTTCGACGAGGCTTTCGAAAAGATCGCCGATACGTTGACGTTGGATGATCGCGCGACCCGACAAGTCAATTATCGATTGCGTGATTGGGGGGTATCTCGCCAACGTTATTGGGGCACCCCGATTCCGATCATTTACTGTGATGATTGCGGTGCCGTGCCGGTACCGGAGGCAGATTTGCCGGTTGTGTTGCCTGAAGATGTGACCGTTAGCGGCACGGGATCACCGCTCAAAGATATGCCAGAGTTTGTCAATGCCGCCTGTCCGTCCTGTGGCAAGCCGGCGCGTCGAGAGACAGACACGTTCGACACGTTTGTCGAGTCGTCTTGGTACTTCGCGCGGTATGCGTCACCGGATGCGAACGAAGCCATGCTGGATGAGCGTGCCGCTTACTGGTTGCCGGTGGATCAATACATCGGCGGTGTAGAACACGCCATTTTGCATTTGCTGTATGCGCGATTCTTCCAAAAGCTACTTCGTGATCTAGGTTTGTCGGCTGCCAGTGAGCCGTTCACCAACTTGCTGACCCAGGGCATGGTGCTAAAAGACGGTCGCAAGATGTCCAAGTCCGAAGGCAATACCGTCGATCCGCAGGGCATGATTGAGGAGTTCGGTGCAGACACCGTGCGTCTTTTCATGATGTTTACGGCGCCACCAGAGCAAGCCCTCGAATGGTCGGATGATGGCGTCGGCGGCGCATTCCGATTCTTGCGGCGGCTGTGGCGTATTGTTAACGAACATATTGAGTCGGGCATAACCGCGAGTGCGGATTTTAGTGACTTGACTCGCGCCGATAAGGATCTTCGTCGCAAGACGCACGAGACGATTGCCAAAGTTTCGGATGACGTGGGGCGTCGCTACACGTTCAACACAGCGATCGCCGGTGTGATGGAACTCTTGAATCAGGTGACCTCAACCAACGTGGATAGCGCAGCAGGTCAGCGTGTTCGTCAGGAGGCGCTCGAGACTGCTGTTTTATTGCTGTCACCGATCGTTCCGCACATTACGCATGAGTTGTGGCACGCGCTCGGGCACGACAATGCGATCGTGGATGAGCGTTGGCCGAGTGTGGATGCGGAAGCTTTGGTTCGTGATGAGATTGAGATTGTGGTGCAAGTCAACGGGAAACTGCGAGCGCGTTTGCAAATGCCGGCAGATGCCGAAAAAGCGGCGCTCGAATCTGCCGCCTTGACCGAGGAAAACGTCAAGTCATTTATCGCAGATAAACCGGTGCGGAAGATTATCGTCGTGCCAGGCAGGTTGGTGAACATCGTTGTTTAAACGATTCGCACGAGCACTATTGCCGGTCGTCGCAATGGCGATCGCTGGTTGTGGTTTTCAGTTGAGCCGACCTGCTGAGTTGCCGTCGTACCTGGAAACCGTCCGTCTCGATACGGAGGATACCAGGAGCGACGTCTTTCTAGCGCTCGAGCGTGAGTTTCTCGCACGCGGTGTTGTGGTTACAAATGAGTCGCCTTATCGCTTGACCATTCGCAACGTGCAAACTGGGCAGCGAATATTGTCGGTTTCAGCGCGCAACATCCCTCGTGAATACGAGGTGTTCTATACCGTCAGTTACGAATTCCGTCGAGCGGGACAAGTATTGGTTGATCGTCCTCAGCTGACTTTGACCAGAGACTATGTTTGGAATGAGCTCGAGGTTCTGGGTAAAGCACGAGAAGAGCGCCAGATTCGTGAGTTGATTGTCTCCGATCTTGTCGACGTGATTGTGAGGCAGATCGCCGCGGCACGCTAATGCTGTGTGTAAGTGATATTTCGGCCAGCGGATCGCTGCAGCGCCGCCTCGCATCGATACTCGATGCGTTTGCGCTGCGCTGTGATGTTCATCCTGCAGAAGCGCCGATACCGGCAAGCTACTGGGGTGAGCCAGAGGCCGGTATCGAATCTGACACGGTGCATGTTCGGGCGGACACACCGATTCACTCGTTGCTCCACGAGCTCTGCCATTTGGTGTGTATGGGCGATGCGCGTCGCAAGCGCGTTTTTCGTGACGCGGGTGGTACGGACAGTGAAGAGGCTGCGGTTTGCTACTTGCAGCTCTGTCTCGCGGATCGATTGCTGGATGACGGGTGGCCTGCGCTAGCACGCGATATGGATGAATGGGGTTACAGTTTTCCAGCGAGTTCCACCGAGGAATGGTTCAAGAATGATGCCGATGATGCCGCGCGCTGGCTTGTGGATCATGGATTCTCCGAGTGGCTAGTGCAGGTTCGCGCGTCATGATTGCGGCGCGCATCGGCATCTATATCGCGTTGTTGATCGCAATTTTGGGCGTCCCCGTCTGGGTACAGCTCAATGGCGGCGACCTAAGGCTTCTTGTGGAGAGCGTCATGGCGCCCACACTCGGTACCAGTGAATTTTCTCTCCTGGAGCAAATGCAGCTGTTGATTCTTGTTTTTGTCGCGATGCTCTGTCTGTTGTCGGCGCGAGCGCAAAACGATCACCCGGCATTAGCCATCTTTCTCTTTGCCGTTGCTTTGACCGCGTTGATTCGGGAGCTAGATCTGTTCCTGGATGTTTACCTGATCGATCATGCGTGGCAAGTGATGGTGGCATTGCTCGTCGCAGCGACGATCACTTACTGTTTACGAAGGCGACGGTCATTACGTATCGCCTGGGTCCGCTACAAGCCACAAACGCCATTGATGTTGATGGCCATTGCGCTGGCTGTATTGCTTGTCGCCGCCAGCATCATTGGCCATACGCCATTCTGGCAATCGTTGCTGGGTGATAACTACAATCGCGTGGCGAAAATTGCCGCTGAGGAAATGATTGAATTGATCGGCTACTGGCTTTGGCTGATCGGCGCCATCGAGTATTTTTATCGTGGTCTCGCCTACCGACGCACCCATGGCGCATCAGAACGTCGCAACGAGAATCGTCGCAAACTCAAGTGAACGGCGCGTTGAGACGGACAATCGCCGCGTTGAGCGTAATCGCAAAAACCACCCAGGCCGCATAGGGCGCGAGCATCCAGCGCGCTATCGCGTCGTCGGCGGCAGCTGTCTTCATAATAAGTAGTACCGACACCAACAGGACGAAGGCTTGGAACAGCGCAATGTCCGGTCGCTGTAGCGCAAAAAACAACGCGCTCCAAAGCACATTCATCCCGGCATTGAATAGAAACAGAATAACAATGCGGATGCGCGCGCTTTTTTCCGAGACGCTGGCCTCCCACAGCCGGTGGGCCGAAGCTGCTGTTAGTAGGAAGATCAGTGTCCATACGGGGCCGAAAAGCCAGTCCGGCGGTTGAAAGGCAGGTTTGCGCAGCTGCGCGTACCAGTCGCCGAGTGCAGTGACCTCAGCACCGATGAATCCGACCAGAAGGGCAAGTGCAATCGCTGTCCATAGCGAAGGGCTACGCAGCGATTGCGATAGAGTCATCTAGGTGCGAGCCCAATCAGGTGTGCAAGATCCTTGAAGAAGATTCGTACATGGGCCACCGGTTTTGCGCGGACCAGCTTTTTGTTCATGTACGCTTCCCAAGTTAAGTGCTGCACATCTGGGTCGCGGCAGATTTTGACAAACTTCTCGCGGCGCTTGTCGCTGGAATACCAGAATTTCTGCAAGATGCCGAGAATGAAGAACACGCGCCCATGCATGCGCTTGAATCGTTTTCGTGCATACCTCAAGGCCGTCGCATCTTCCGTTGCGATCGCTTGGTCGACCGCATCCGCCGCGAGGCGTCCGGTGAGCATTGCATAGTAAATGCCCTCGCCGGATGCTGGGGCGACAACGCCGGCAGCGTCGCCGGCGACAAGCACGTCGCGGCCATTATCCCAGCGCTTCATTGGTTTCAATGGAATAGGTGCACCCTCGGTGCGAATGGTCGGCGCGTCGGCGAGTCCGGCGCGTTGTCGCAGCAGTGATGTGGCGTTACGCAATGAGTAGCCTTGGTTAGCACTGCCCATGCCGATGCTGGTCTTCTTGCCATGTGGAAACACCCAGCCATAGAAGTCAGGTGACACATCGCCTTGGTAATAAACGTCGCAACGTTTGGGATGAAAACCATCCCGAGCTTCGGCGGGCGACTCGACAATCTCGTGATAGGCGAAAACCATCGGTATTTTGTCAGCACCTTTGATGCACTGTCGGGCGACTTTGGATCGCGCGCCGTCCGCGCCGATCACATAGTCCGCTGTGACTTCGTGCGTCTCTCCG
>JBCAZE010000149.1:0-7580 GCA_039700805.1 Pseudomonadota bacterium
ATCTGCACTACCTGCATGTCTACACGCGCGACGGAAAAGCGATGGTGCTCGGCTCGCTGGCGAGCGTCGCCGACGCTTTGGGCGACCGCGGCATCTTGATCCATCGATCGCATTGGATCGAGCTGTCCAAGGTGCAACGACTGCGAAAGACTTCCAAGCAATGGTTCCTGGACATGCAAGGCGATCTGTCGGTACCGATCAGTCGACGCAAACGACGATTGGTCGTTGAGCGTTTAGGCCAGGACTTTGAAGTCGTGGCGAATTGAACACCCTTCGGCAGCGTTCAGTGATCGTGTTGCGTTAAGTGTGTTGAAATAGGATTCCTTTGACGCCCGGGAACTAAGCGTTTGAGAACAAGATGAAAGACCGTACCTACATTGTGATTGGACTCGCCGGCTCAGCGGTGTGGGCCGTTTTGTTCGCCGCATACGCTCTGTTGAACTTCACGGAGATCGTCGCCCTGGAGCCAAATGACCTCGGCGACTTCCTTGCCGGCTTCTTTTCGCCGCTCGCTTTGCTCTGGATCGTCGTCGGCTACTTTCAACAATCGCATGCTTTGCAAATGCAGATCGCCGAACTCAACGAACAGGTGGAATCGTCGAATCGATTGGCCAAATCGGCAGAACGTCAACAACAATTCGCGAGCGCTGAGGTACAGCCTCGACTGCAGCTGCGTGGTCAGCCAACAACGAAAGGCGACTCTATCTTGGTGAAACTCGTCAACGATGGCGAAGCAGCACTTGACCTGCACTTACGATCGGCGAACGGCATGACTTCCAAACTGGGCGACACCAAACGCGATTTGAACGCGGGCGATCTGTTCGAGATCACGGTTGAGCCCGGCGACAACCATGCAACCGGTGAGCTGGTCTACAAAGACAAGTTCAATCAGCGGTGGGTGATAGAGCTGAAGTTTGATCGAACGAGCGGCGAGTTTTCGCTCGGAGATCCTGAACTTGGTTGAGCAACTAAGAATGCGACTTGGCTTACTTGAAATCGTAGGGTTCCTCGAAAAGGCAATTCGACTGCGTATCATCAAAATCGGAGCAATGAAAGGCCGATGATTAACACTGACGGAATTTAGGGAGCGGCATAGCAAATGGAAGATCTCTACAAATCTTTTCGGTCGCACTTGTATGAGAGGTCTTCGAGTCCTTTAGCCGGTGCTTTTGTACTCGCCTGGCTAATTCTCAACTACCGCGTATTGTTTATCCTTTTCTCGGGGGAACCGTATGCTGTTAACTTCGCCGCCATTGATTCGATGATCCGCCTGGATTGGTTTGACTGTTTGCACGGCGCGTGCCTCGATTCCCATCTCGGTCTCATTTTGGGCCGTCTTGTTTTTTGGTTTGTTTGTCCAATGGCTCTGGCAGCCACTTACATTTTTTTCTATCCGCGTCTCGCCGAGCCTGTATATCGATATGCGCTCGACCGCCGCCAGGCGCTTAGAAGAATCCGTCAGGAAGCTGAACAGGCTCGCTTGTTAACACTAGAAGAGTCGAACAAGATTTTTAGAGAGATGCGTCGCGTCACGATCAGTCACGAAGATGAGGTGGCAAAGCTTCAAGCGGAAAAGCAGGCCCTTATCGAGGAGCTCGATAGCGCACTACAGAGAGAGCCGAGCGCGCAAACAGACGACACGAATCAAAAAACAGAATCAAAGCTTACGCCAGCCGAATCCACAGACGCGTATCCTGATAACGATTCGAACTCCATACGAATTCTTGAGGCGATACCGAACATAGATTCCGTGATGGACGTAGTCACCGACGAGTTAGAGTCTTTGGGTATTGGGGCGAAAGTTCGTAGTGCGGGCGGGGGAACCTCGTTGCACATTTCGCTGCACTCACCTGCGAACAAGCAGGCAGTACTAGACGCCTTAAATCGTGTCATCGCCGAACTTGGACTCGAGCGAGTTAATGTGACGGTAAGCGTTTCACCCTTCAGGAACGACAGGTAAATCTGGAGCCTCTAACCATTTGGACGAAATACAGGCCGACGAACGCAGGCAACAGGTCGCAACCCCTTAGCTCTGCATATAATGAGGGCGGCTTAGTGGTCGCCAAGGCGCAAGACTCTCGATGCTCAGCGACGACGATCCAAGCGTTATACTAAGCCAGCAGTAACGCACCTAGCGGCGTTTTATGGGTTCACACGACAGGCGTTCGAGAAAAATGGAAAGCATTTCTACTGAAACATGGCTTACGTTAATAGCAATTGTGGTTGGCCCGATCATCGCGTTGCAGCTGCAGCGTTTCCTTGATAAGCGGGCGAGGAGCGAACAAACGAAAGACGCTCTTTTCTTCACTATGATGTCGAACCGCGGAAATCGACTGTCGATCGCGTGGGTTGAATCACTAAACTCGATTGATTATGTCTTTGCTGGCAAAAGAACATGGTCGGGACAAAGACAGACGAAACGGGAAAAAAATGTTGTAGATAAGTGGCAAGTTCTGCGCCAAAGATTCAATGAACCACAAAGCAAAAGCACGGGTACTGAGTTTCAAGCATGGCTGGAGAGACAACAAAAAGCCGTCATAGATTTGCTAGTGGCGATGGCAGAAGAGCGGGGTTACTACTTTCCAACCACAGAAATCGATACGGGCGCGTATTCACCGACAGGTCATGCCGACTTTGAGCGCGAACAAGCGCAAATTCGAAAAGCGCTTGCAACTTCGCTCAGCGAGGGTCTTGGTATACCTGTTCAGATGGTTTTACCCAAGGATTTCACGGATGACTTTCGAACCAGTTTCCAAAACACAATGCAAAATTTCGCATCAAACGTCGTATACAACGTGCGAGTTGTCGACTCCGTAGAGAACCCAATGCATGTAGATATTTTAAACAATGAAAAACACCCAGTGCAGGTGGAGATCGTCGCTGAAGACAGCGGAACGACTTCCACTGACGATCAACCGAATGCCAACAGTGAAAGCGCTCAGCGGACGTAGCGTCCGACGAGTTTTTTTCAACCAAAAAAAGGGTCGAACCGATTTTCTGGCTCCAGCCGACTCACCGCCTGCTCGGGAGCACTCCGAACAGCGTGCAAATTCACGTCACCGCCGTTGCGGAGCCTCCAAGCTGTGCAGCTTACGCAGATGCCTTCGAACAAACTCTGGCCGATGCTCGCGCAAGCGATTCCACAAATCCTCAAATGCGAACCCTAAATCAAACCCTTCTGTGTTTGCGAATTGTTCAGAAGATAGGAGCTCGGCGTAAAGCGTGTCGCACGAAACTTCACGCATTACTAAGGCATTGTTCCGAAGATCAGGCACAAAGTTGGTCCACTGTGATGGCTCGCCAGGTGTGAGTCGTGAGACACCAAGATCAGTGGCCACCCAGAGCGCTCCGTCGAGTTCTTGGAAATCGCGTATCGCGAAGCCGCAGACCTCGGGAACTGACTCCGACTCGTATCGCTGCGCGACCTCATTGAACCGAAGCTTCTTCAACCCGGTGCCGCTAGTTGGTCCTTCGCACTCGCCATAGTGGTATTGCCCAAACCATAGTTCACCCGCAACGTGAGCTACTGGGCCAGTCGACAACTCCAGAGCTCCTCTCGGTCGAATGACATCCATGTCACCAGTGGCAATGTTCTCCCTCGCTAGGCCGCCGATACCCCAGAGCCCCTCGGCGGCGTAGAAAGAGATACCGCCCCAGACAAACTCGCCATCGCTTGTGCAATGCCGAACAAGTTGAATGAAGTCATCCTGGTTACCGGGAAGTGTCTTTCCAGGATAAAGCTCTGCCCAATCCTTTTGCAGATCAACTGCCCCCCCATGCAGGACGTCCGCTTTGATGCTGGAGGAAAGTAAGGCGACGTATCGGTCTTTCCGGCGGGCATCCATTGCTGGTCAGCCGACAAAGCGAGTCGCGGGTGCTGGTATTCAAACGTTGGTAGCAAGTCGTTCCCTAGTTCCGCCGTCTTTCTGGATACGAAACGCCGTCCGAGCGTCGCCACTAATCGTCCGTCTTCTACAGCGAGTGCTGCAACTTCTGGGTACGCATGATCAATCGAACAAGGTGAAGCCGCGCGCGAGTCGGCGCAAAGCAGAGCGGCAATCATGCAAGCGAAGACGTGTGAGCGTTTTGGTGTCATGTGGATCGCTGTTCCGGTGCACCCTGATTAAGCTTCAGGAAACCAGAACGGCAGGTCGGATGTCAAAGGTATGGGTTTGGTTGGGCGTAGTCGCAACAGAAGGCAAATACGTTGGAATCTTGGTTGGTCGCGACCGCGGTAGCTCGAGCCTTCACAACCTCGCACCCGGCAAGAACTGAGCACTAACGGCGACTCAAGGGCTCTGCTAAGACTCCGGACCACAACGTACACGCGAGAATGAATAGTCCTCGTCCGAGGTTTGCGCTCTCTCCAGCGAAACGCCATCCAAACACGATTCAGCAATCAAATTCCTTAGCCACAACTCATCTTCCGCGGAACACATCGGACCCAGGATAATCGACTTCAGCATCCCTGCAGGATATTCCTGCACCCCCATTGAGTTGTACATCGCTCGATACTCCACTTCATGCGACCAAGACGGTGCTTTGCTGAGAACCGCTGAATGAAGCTCATCTGCTGCACCCTTCGCCCTTGCAATTAAGCGCGCCATATTCAGCATCGGGCGGGCCTCTTCGTACTTGACCCGGTACAAACGGTTGAAGCCACATTCCTGCGTTACATCGAACTCAATACACAAGCCACGCCCGTTATCGGCGTAGTAAGCCCACTGCGTTGGAATATCCCAGGCCGCCGACATGCAAAAGACTCCTGTATTCCCATGTAGTGACTCGTAAAACTCTCTTTGTCGCGCCGCCGGGTCATTCATGATTGCCATTATGCGGTTGACTTCATTCCTGAATCGACGTTCCTTGATCGCCTTTCTTTTAGTGACAACCGGTAATCCTCTCTCGTTCAAACTTTCTCGAAGAGTCTCGAAAACGGCGGACTCAACTGCTTTCCGATCGTCTTCCGGGTTCCCTCTAACAAATGATGGACGCGAATCGAAAAGATCGTTGAACTCCCGAGGAGACGCAAAGTACATCTGACGATCAATTAGAAGCGCTCTCAAATGCTCTCTAGTTCGAGAGTCTGGCTCGCCGAACGCGCGATACTTATAAAAAAGTCCATACTGGAACTCCGCGACAGCCATCAAGTCAGACTAGATGGACTCATGAGCCTTTTCTCGCGACAATATGGCAGTACTTTGGCTCCAGAACAGCATATTGGACCCCAGCATCCATTCGGCCATGGTCCTCATTCCCTGCTAGAGTCCCACAGACCATCCAAACTCCAGAACGCGCCAACCGCTGATTCAGTGCAAGCTTCGCGGCGTCCAATTCGTCGCCTAGTCCGGCTTCATAAATACGGCCAAAGCGTTCGACGATGCTTCTGGCGTTCGCCAACAACTCGGCCTCGTCGAACCGTTTCCCGAAACAACGCTCCAAACAACAAAGCGCATTTAGCGACTGCGTGTACAGCTCACGATCATAATCGACTATGAGCGACGGATCGCCGGAAAGTCGTACCTCATATATAGCTCCACCACTAAATGCATGTCGATCAGCTACGGAGCGATCCTTACTAAGGTAGATGGCAGGCCCAAACGGTGCTCTACAGTCTGCTCGAAACAGCGAGAGTTCGGACAGATCAGAGCGCTCTGAGCCATGATAAAAAACCATATATCAGCCACCCGCGATATCGACATTCTGTGGATTTCCACCAAATTTTTCCCAGAGTCTTACAACGCTATCTTGATGGTACTTACGAGAATCAGGCGCCAACCGAATACCGAACTTATCAATAATGCTCGATACCGACACAGATTTCGCGCGACTGCCTGGGCTGTAGCCAACGAACCGGACTTCTCTTTCGTTGGCAAACATTCTTCGTTTGTTAAACGGGAGCGCCACGAAAGGCTCCTTGTATTGGACATACCCAGACGTTACCCGCGTCGCCGGCGGGAAAGGTCCGTCTTCCGTCGCTAGCATGCCATGAGTCAATGCGTCCTTCAGGACACCGTACCGCGCTACTAAGGCAACACCACTCGAGCCACCCGCATACCGTGACCACAGCAAATAGTCATCCACGGCAGAAGACAATTCCGTCCAACACGAAATCAGCCACGATTGACGTTGTTGCTCAACAAATGTTTCCCAGATGTGACCAGGCAGAGCTCTGGAATGAAGGTAAGCCTGCACCGCATCGTCGTAGTCACTGGGAATCCTGCAATCGTGTGGATCATCGAACCCTTCCACGCGACTAAAAAACACAGACCAGCCGTTGAGAAAATAGAGGAACTTCTCTAGTGACATATAGCGAACCAATACGGTATCGACAAATGGTTCCGCTGGCGCTGCACTCACTCGTCGTTCGACAGCCATAAATATGTCGCTTACTAGCTTAAAGCTTGCCCATTCGGCATCAGCTGGGTGCGGCGCATCCAACCTCGAGATCTCAAGCATTAACTCACGCACATCCAAATGCGCGTTGTCATGCGGTATATAGTTTTCGCTCATCGCAAACGCATCCGTCGTTTTCTATTGTTCCCAATCGGGACAGTGAAAAAGACAGCAATATCGTCAAACCCAGAAATAGTAGATACCGCGCGTTCAATCTCCTCGCGCAAAATGCCTTCTGGAATCACCTTCTTCAAGAGCACTTCCATGCTCGTTTCAGAGTCCTTCACCAACAAACTAACCTCAACTTCCTGGTCGAGGAATAGAAGCTCGGTCTGCAACCGCTTTCGCAAATCGGTCAGTTTCCCCGTCGACCCTACAACAATGCGCTCGCCATCGCGTCTGCTCCTTACGTCTTTCGCAAGATCGTCCAGCCTCTCTACGGCTTTCTCCCTCGCTTCCCCCTCAACACCTTGTTCATCCAAATCTGCCTCGGCTTTAGCCAGATCAAGTATTTGCGCCTTTTCGAACGCGCTGAATTGGGCGACTCGCTCGAGTTCTAGCTTCTTTACTCTAAGTAGTCGCTGCGACTCTGTCTCTGAATGAATTTGGTTACGAACATCGAATGCCGCAGAATTGATTTTCAAAAATAGTACACTGATCCACGGATACACAACGGCCGTCACCGACGCGAATACAACTGGCCAAAACACCGTTCTGCCGTACGAAAATTCTGCTTTAAACAGCGCAATCCTGCACTCAATCGGATCTGAACCCGCCAACAACAGCAGCAAACGATCCCAGTTGAATACAAAAAAGTAGATTAGGACGTAACCGAAGACTGGACTCTTAGCCCTCGAAACCAGCGCTTCAAGAAACTCTTTCACACCGTTATCCGATCAGAGCGATGAGATCGTACTTGCTCGCGCGCAGAAAACATCGCAGCCCCCAGCGATCCGTCAAATTCTTGGAGATACTGCGATCAATCCGTTTCCTATCCCACAAAAAATTAAATCGGCGTCGCTAGCGCTCGCCGGTCTTCGCGTGCTGCGCACGCTACGGCTCGAACCGTAAGCGCGGTTCCATCCGCGCAGGCAAAAAAAATATCCTTTTGAGTTTCCCGGTACGGTTAAGGGAACCTCAAAAGGATATTTTGGTGCCCGCACACGGATTCGAACCGCGGACCT
>JBCAZE010000150.1:0-5166 GCA_039700805.1 Pseudomonadota bacterium
CGCCATCGGTGGCTCGCCGTCACTCACGGGGCAGGATTTCGTACCGCAGTATCCGGGCGGTTTGCCCGACCCGATTGAGCGCGGCGTCGACGTCTGGCTCGGCGGACTCACGCCTCCGCTGCTCGACCATTTTATTCGTATCGAGCGACCAGCGATGCCGGGTGATCCCAAACCGAGCGGTGAGGGGTACGCGACGATCGGTGCATTTTATGAAGCGATCCTGAACGCATTCCGACATATCGACCCACCACTCAAGACGGACCGACAAATCACTGGGCCGATGGCGACGATGGTGATTCATGACATGAAGGGCGTCGAGGGCGCGATAAAATTGATCCAGCACCAGGGCGAAGGCGCCGAACATGATGCGTGCGTGCCAGGCACCGATGATCTTGCCCATTTCTTTCGATTCCTATCGGTGAAGTACAACCGAGAAGTCATCAACATCACCCTCGATAGTGACGGCCGCCACTACACGCCGGTGTTCGGCGACAAAACCTGGGAGGCGCCCGACGTGTTACCGGTTGCGAAGGTACCAAAGGGAGGTTATCGGAAGGAGGACGTGGCACCCGACGTTTGGTCTGCTCTCCGTGGTTTCGATGAGGTCTACAGCATCATGCTTGATGGCTTACAGTCGGCTTGGGTGCACGGCAACCAAACTGGGCTCGTGCATGGTATCGAGCAGATGTTCAAACTGACTGAACTCGGCCGAAGCATCATGCAGTTTGAAATCCCCGGCACCAACGAGCGCTATGCGCCATGTTTTCGGTATTTGGGCAGCTAACGCTGCACATCGATCGCTGTGTTCGGTTGACTTAATCGGAGATTTTGGCAGCTGATTTTGCACTTAAGGACCATACTTAAAAGACCGGAAAATCGACGGATCTTGAACAGCTTTTATCGTCTTGACTTGGGCTGCCCGCCTAGGCATGTTTAAGTCGTGTGCCATTTTTACCTCATGAATACAGGGAGCAATAAGTTGAAGTTGACTAAGAGTAAGATCGTTGGCATCGCGGCTGGTTTGGCCGTTGCATTTTCCAGTAGTGCTATCGCACAAGATAAGAAAGAGGCAGGCTCTGGGCCGAGCCCCTATGTTGATTGCGGCATTGGTGCAGCGTTGTTCCCTAACACGAGTTGGGCGGCAATCACGTCCAACGTTATTTGGGATGCTGGTACAACTGCGGTCATTTCTGCAACTGCCAGTCCAGAAACATGCCAAGCCAATTCGGCCAAAGCGGCTCAGTACATCTTTGATGTATATGACAGTGTCGTAGAAGACACAGCACGTGGTGAAGGCGAGCATCTCACCGCATTGCTGCAAATCTATAGCTGTGAACAAGACGTTCATGCCGATTTGTCGAGCACTATTCGTGAGCAATTCGCACCGGCGATCGCCGATGAGAACTACAGCGAGCTATCTCCCGTAGAGAAAGCGGAGCAGCTGTTCAACGTCGTGCAAACTCAGGTGAGCACTACATCGAGCTGCAACGCCGCCTAACTCTGCGCGCTATCGAAAATGAGTCGGCCGAGACCCATTCGGGCCTCGGCCGTTCTCTTATTGGGACAACGGAATGAAGCTACTCCCGAGCATTACGGCTGTGATGCTGTTTTTGGCCAGTGTTTCGGTGGACGCGGACGAACGCATCGAAACGGTCGCCAACGAGCCTGTTTGGCATGGACTGGTTCACTATGAAAAAAAGGGTTCTGGCTTCAAAAGCGCCATTCACGCGACATCGTTTTTTCTCGCTACCAATGGTCAAACCGATCCCCTAGCGGAACTGCAAGCAACACTCGATGCGTTTCGCAAAGCCGAGGTTGGGGCGCCGACGACCGATGATCCACGGTGTCGTTTTCCAGCGCGCCACCTTTGGCTCAGTCAGCAAAATCTCATCGATTCACCAATGCCGACCTGCAGAGACTTCGACAATTGGGTGCACGGCGCGAATACCCAGTCGATCAGTATCGTGTTCGCAACGGGGTATCTCGGCAATCCAGCCTCGTTCTATGGTCACACCCTTCTCAAGTTCAATGCCGACGAAGCGTTTGATCGATCCGACTTACTCGATGTCACCGTCAATTACGGTGCAGTGATTCCACCTAACACCGGCATGGTCGAATACATTGTGCGGGGGGCACTCGGTGGCTTCGATGCCGGCTTTAGCCACATTCAGTACTACTATCATGATCACGCTTATGGTGATCTAGAGTTACGCGATCTCTGGGAGTACGAACTCAACCTAACGGAGGAAGAGGTACGATTCCTGATGTCACATGCCTGGGAAGTGCTGGGCAAGGAATACACCTACTACTTTTTCCGCAAGAACTGCGCGTTTCGGATGGCAGAGTTGCTGGAATTGTTACCCGATATTGAGATCATTCCGCCGCGCCGCGGCTGGACGATTCCACAGAGTATCGTGCGTCGCGCATCGGCACTATCTCGTGGTGATGCGCCGTTGGTGAAAACCGTGCGCTATCATCCGTCGCGACAATCCTTGTTCAATCAGCGGTACCGACAACTCAATCGCAATCAGCGATCTGCCGTTAGCAAGTTTGTCACTCGTCGAGGCGATGAAGCGCTTGCCGCGATCAGCGAGTTGCCGGAAGGAGAACAGCCGGCGGTGATCGATACGCTCATCGATTATCTGCAGTTCCGCTTGCCGAAAGATGCCCCTAAAGACGCGCCGGAGGCGGTCGCCTATCGCCAGCTGATCGTTTATCGGTTCGGTTTGCCGCCAGCCCCTGCAGCGACGTTGACGTCATCACCCAAAGACCCCGGCAAGGACCGTAAACCCGGCTACTTTTCTGTTGGCGCGCAACAGCACTCGGACGATGGCTTTGCTGGCGAACTACGTTGGCGAGCGGCCTATTACGATACGCTGGACACGGCTGCATCGCATAGCCCGAACTCGGAACTGACGATGGGAGACCTGATTATCGGCATCCGGGACGGAGATGTAGAATTGCGCCGGGCCCAATTGTTCCGTGTTGAAGCCGTCAATAGTGGCAGGTCCGGTTTGCCTGGTGACTCTGGGCGATCATGGCGTTTGGCGCTTGGTATGGAACGTCAGGATCTCGCTTGCTCCCGTTGCGCCGTAGCGCGATTCGAAGGTGATATTGGCTTGTCCCGCTGGCTGGGTGATCAAGTCATCGCCGGCGCCTATATCGGTGGCGCGCTACAAGACAATCGCAACGACAATGGTAACCTTTGGCTACGCGCCCGAGCTTACGCGAACTGGCACGGACCACGCGGTTTGCGGATGCGATTCAGCTACGAGTATCGCGAGCACCTTGATGGCGCGCTTGGCTCGCAGGATGTCTATGAGTTGGTCGGTCGATATCCGCTCGGCAACAATGTTGACCTGCGTTTCTCCCATACACGCAATATCGCTGATGAGTCGATGCTCAGCGTGGGTTACTACTGGTAACCTCTGGCTCTGGCATTCACACAATGCAAGCTGCCCGCACCGCGGCAAAAGCAACGACACACTGGCCTAGCACCAGCAATCACTACGTCGCGTCGAAATAGTTCCAGGCAGCGGGTGCTTCATGCTTAGTCATGTACTCCTGATACTCAGGATCATAGAGTTGTACGATCTTAAACTTCCCTGACGTCAACCAATCGCCAGGTTCAAACTTGATCGGGTTGTTTGGATCAGTGGTGCCCTTTGGCTTGTGCACGATATGCAGCTCTTCGATGAACACGTGGCCCCAGCCGAGCCACTTGTCGTTTTCTGTACGTTCAAACAAGAACACACGCACAGGATCTAACTGAAACGCACGAGCGGCGGGCTTACCCTGGAATTCAAAGCTCATGCCCTCGACATCTTTTAGTGTGACTGGATTTTTGACGTGCTCATCCCGGTTCAACAAATGCGACGGGAAGCCCTGCTCTTTGGTCAGCAATAGCGTGTCATTGATCTCGTAAAAACAGCCCATGGCATCTCCCCCTTCTGGATAGCACTTCTGTGTTTATCAGTCTCTATTCGACAGCATCGCGAGCGAAGCCGGAGACAAGCGTCATATAATCGGTGTCGGTGACTGGCCAGCCGGGGCGGTCCGGACTGGGTTCAAAAAAATCCGCGGTATCTTTCAAGAATGCTTTGAACACATCGCCCTGTGTATGTTTCGCGAATGCCGCGGCATTCCGGTAGATCTCAACGAAGATGACGTACTGCTGCTCCGCCAGTGGAATCGTTGCGTCTGAGCCAGATGGCAACGGGAATTTTGTCGGCAGATGCACGCGATACATCAGCGTGTCGGGCTCTGCCGCCTCTACCTGACCGGCGAGGGCCCGTAAGACTTCCAGCAGATTCTCATCCAAACCGTCTTTTAATTTCCAACGCGATACCAGTGAAACCTGGCCATCTTCCTCTTGCATATACTTCTTCTGTTATATTGATGGCAGCGCTGTCAACAATACTCCAATTAACAAAGAAGAGCGACACATCATGAGCGACCTACCACCACTCGAAACCGTCATCGAGAAATTGAAGCTAATCCCCCACGAAGTTGAGGGTGGTTACTTCCGACAGACCTACAAAGCGGAAGAGAAGACACTCAATGCTTTTTTGCCAGAACGGTTCGACGGCGATCGCGCTTTCTCTACCTGTATTTACTACGTGATCCCGCCAGGCAGGATTTCATCGCTGCATTTGATGTTCGCCGACGAAGGCTGGCATTTTTATCTTGGTAGCGCGATCAATCTTGTCGAAATCACACCAGAAGGCGATCTGATTGAAACCAAGCTCGGTACGGATATCGCGGGTGGACAGGTACCGCAACATGTTGTGATGAACGGTAACTGGTTGGGCGCTTACAACCTCGACGATACACAATACTCGTTGGTCGGTTGCACGGTCGCCCCTGGCATGGAGCTCGCTGACTACCGTCACGGTGACCCTAAGGAACTGTACGAGAAATTCCCGCAGCACAAAGACATCATCGACAAACTGACGTGGCCAGCAGATATCAAACCACCGAAGTACGTTCCTCCACCCATCGGTAAGTGAGCTTACCTAACTTCGGTTGAGCACTAGTCGCAGGCGCTGACGACCCGTAAGCCAGGGAGCTGTTTTTCGAGCGAATCGTTTTGAGCGAAAAAAATAGATCGGTGGCTACATCTACACGCCCTAAAACTTCGGTTGAGCACTAGTCGCAGGCGCTGAC
>JBCAZE010000150.1:5266-7525 GCA_039700805.1 Pseudomonadota bacterium
GGAGCTGCTTTTCGAGCGAATCATTTTGAGCGAGAAAAATAGATCGCTGGCTACATCTACACGCCCTAAAACTTCGGTTGAGCACTAGTCGCAGGCGCTGACGGCCCACAAGCCAGGGAGCTGCTTTTCGAGCGAATCATTTTGAGCGAGAAAAATAGATCGCTGGCTACAACTAAACGCCCAAAACTCCGGTTGAGCACTGGTCGCTGGCGCTGACGACTCGCAAGCCAGGGAGCTGTTTTTGGAGCGAATCGTTTTGAGCGAGAAAAATAGATCGCTGGCTGCGAATTACTCCGGCGCCAAGCGCTCAGCCGCTTGATCACGTAGTGCCGCCAATTCGCGAAGATACACGCCTTCGTTGTGCTGCTTCGAGACGCGAATACCTTTTTCTAGTGCATCGAAAGCAGACTTGGCATCGCCTTGAGCGAGAAGCGCTTCGCCGAGCATACGAGAGTATTGTGAATGGACGAGCAAGTTGCCATCGGGTGCGACAGCATCATGGTAAGTGCGCATCATCGTGTCGAGTGCGGTCCGTGCGGCATCCCCGTCGGCGCTTAGCGCCTCCAGCCAGTAGAGGAACATCTCAGCGAACGCTTGGTACCAAGGGAAGCGGTACTTCGCGGCCAACGTTCGCATGAGCTCGGCCAACTCGCCAAGGCGATCGTAATCGCCAATATTGTGAGACAACTCGAGCGCCACTAAGAACGCAGCGCAACGTGATGTGGGGTGATCGAGCTCATCGGCCCAAGCGAACATTTCCAACTCCGTAGCTCGCGCTGTATCTACTTCGCCTGCCAGCGATTCGCTCCAAGCACGCAAACCTAGCGAGAATACTTTTGGGTCATAAGTCAGTTGGTGCAGATACTCCGGTGCCTGTTCCGGGTCGTAATGCTCGAAGACCTGATTCGCGTAACGAATGGTGTCGTCCAATTCTCCCAACTGATACTGACCATTAGCGAGCGAGCGATACGCAATGACTCGCACGAGATCATTGTCGGATGCATCGCCGATACGTTCGATGGCGCGTGCAAGCTGGTCGGCTTCGTCGAGTTCAAGATTGAACAGTTTTAGCGTCCACAGGCCATACAACGCCGCCGCTCGCTGCACAGGATCGAGTGATGGATCCGTTAACTCACAAGCACGACTGAACGTCTGCTCCACATCCGGGTGCGTGTAGCCCTTCAAGGCTTGATGAATGCCACCGATCGTAACAAGCGTCTCCAACGCCATCGCATCTTTGTTCTCTGCAGCGATGTGGTCGACATTGCCGAGTGCAATCTGCAAGTACTCCAACGCGTCATCATAGGCACCAACCATCTGAAAACGCTTGGCGGCTGCCAAATAATGCGGCAAAGCGCGATCCCAATCCTCGGCCATCGCGAAGTGATACGCGAGTTGTGATGCAACCTCAATATCGCGGCCTTCATGGAGCGCCGCCATCAACTCCGCAACTTCGGCATGCAGTGACATGCGTTCACCCGCACCGAGCTCGTTGTAGAGAAAGTGGCGGAACAAGTTGTGCGAAAAACGGAATGTGGTGACTTGCTTGCCATTGATTCGAGTGCTGGACACCTCTCGCACCAGCCCGTGGCGTTGACCGAGCTCACGTGTCAGGGTTCGCAACACTTTCCGATCGGATTCCTCCACTAACGCAGCAGCAATACCCGCGATAAAATTCTCACCCTGAACACTCGCCACCAGCAATAACTCTTTGAGGTCATCATCGAGACGTTCGATACGCTCTTCGATAACGCCTTCGACTCGCGGCGGTATCCCATCCCAATCAATGTCTTCTGCGACGACCCAATGATCGCTGTCATCGAGCGCCAACGCGCCACTCGCCTTCATACCGTGCAATAGTTCTTGCGAGAACAGCGGATAGCCGCCAGTGTGGCGGAAGAACGCCGCCCGGAACTGATCATCCAAATGGTTTGGTGATGCGTCGATCAACGCATCGACGAATTCGCGGCGCTCCGCTTCGGCCTCATCACCAAGCGTCATCGTGATATCGCCATGAACACGCTTCAACTCGTTGATGATCGGCGCCATCGGATGACGCTCACCGCCACGCCCGAGTTGCACATCGTTGGGCCGATAGGCCCCTAATAACAAGATTCGTGAACCGGTGATGCGCCGAGACAAGTGAAACAGCAGCTGCGCAGATGCAGAGTCAACCCAATGCAGGTCATCAACAATCAGAATCAGCGGCACCTTTTCCGAAAAGCTGATCAGCAAATCGGTGTAGAGCTGAAAAATTCG
>JBCAZE010000151.1:0-7509 GCA_039700805.1 Pseudomonadota bacterium
GCGATATGCCGTTGAAGATCGCTCACCAGAGCGGCGCCCATTCAATTTGCTCGATGTTTTACGCACACCGTTCCGGATCGATACGTTTCAGAAGATCTACTACGTCATTGACAGTTTTGATGAGCTTTTCTCGCTCGCCTACACCGACTTCCGTGAAGTTCTGAAACAAGCACGCATTCTCGGGGACTTCAGACCGTCTTGGGAGCAACAGCGCTAAAACGACGCATCATCGCGACGCTCGCTTCGGCTCTCTCGTTGGGCACATCAGAAAACCCCTGATCCTCAAGCCATTGATCAATCAGCGCGAAACGTGGCTTGAGGCCACCACCATTGGCCACCTGAATATTCAGTCCCGGCCTTGCGTTCATTTCTAGCATCAATGGGCCTTTGCTCGCGTCGATCACCAAGTCGACACCGAGATAACCCAAACCAGACACTTCGTAGCCGAGCGCCGCGATCTCCAAAATTCGTTGCCAATGCGGGACTTGGTTACCAGCGATTGGCGCCAGCGTGTCAGGATGTTCTTCGATCCGCTGATTGCCAGAAGATGCGGCGAGCGTGACACCACACGATAAGTCGATTCCTGCACCCACCGCACCTTGATGTAGATTCGCCTTACCATCGGATTGGCGCGTCGGTAAGCGCACCATCGCCATCGCGGGGTAGCCTCGATAAACAATGATGCGGATATCCGGAACACCTTGATAACTGATGGCGTCAAAAACGCTATCAAAACGAACGCGGTACTCGACCAATGCGGCATCAGGGCCTCCGGTCAATGAGTACTGACCACCGACGATATTCGACACATGGTGAAGTAGCGCTGATTGCTCCGTCAGCTCGCCATTGATACGTCGGTAGCGATCACCACGGCGCCCGTCGATAACAACGATTCCGTCACCACCACTGCCGTTTGCAGGCTTGATAACAAAGCTATCCCGGTGGGCTAGCATGTCGGGCAGAGACTTGACGTCACCTTGGGAATTCGCCACCGCATAACACTCAGGAACCGCCATACCAGCTTGTTCTGCCAACTGTTTGGTGAGCACTTTGTCATCGACGCGTGGATACAAATGGCGTGAGTTGAGCGCCATGATATAGCGCGCATTGCGCTCGTTCAGTCCTAGTACACCAGCGTCCGCCAGTGGACGTCCCCACAACGGCACTAGCGACGACCTCCGAGAACACGAAACCTTGGCAACTCGGTCAAACGATAGCCGGTGTAGCGACCGGCCAGCAGCACCAATGCCAACACAACCAATAGCAACTCAGGGAATGTAAAAAACAGATGCTCGAGAACATCAAGCCCCATCACCAAATACGCGAACGCCGCAACCAGCAAACTGCCAAGTCCTGCTTGGATCGCATCGCTAGCACCACGCTCTTCCCAAATGACAGACATGCGCTCAATCGTCATCGCAATAATGACCATGGGAAACAACGCCACCGAGAGCCCGGTTTCGAGCCCGAGACGTTGCGCGAAAATGGTGATCGCCAGCATCAGGATCACAACGATAATCAAGACCGCCGTGAGCCGTGGCACGAGCAGCAATTGCAAGCGTTCGAGCATGAATCGCATGGTGAGACCCAAGCCGGTCAACAACGTGAACAAAAAGACACCGGCCAGTAAGTCCGTTTCTCGAAACGCAAGCGCGATCAGCACCGGCATGAAGGTACCGAAGGTCTTAACGCCCACGAAGTTCCGCAAGAACACCA
This sequence comes from Pseudomonadota bacterium, assembly GCA_039700805.1. Taxonomy (GTDB): domain Bacteria; phylum Pseudomonadota; class Gammaproteobacteria; order Steroidobacterales; family Woeseiaceae; genus CALBPI01. Next base: position 1,717 of record JBCAZE010000151.1, read on the forward strand.
TCACCAATGCACCGATCGGAATCATCAGCAGCACTGAGTAAACGGCTTGCGTCTGGATCGGCAAGCTGAACAACGAAAATTCGATGATTCGAGATCCGGAACGTGCGGCGCGCTGCTCAGCGATATCCAAGCTGTCGAACAGGTTGCGCCGGACAGCAAAATCAAGATTCAGGCCGCTGCCGCCTTGTACCGAGGCGAGCGTATCGAGCCCACGCCACCAGACGTAGAAGTTGCTAGGCAAACCGCGACTGCCGCTGCGTACGTCGTAGTAAATCCAATTCACGCCGTCATGCACTTCGAGATAGGTTCTAACCGGCGCATTGCGTTGCTGATCCGCCAACAACAAACCGCGCACGGCTCGCGCGGGGACGCGCGCGAACGCAAGCAAATCAATCAAGCGATCCACTTTGCGCATTGATGACCCAGCATCGTCAAACAACAGCGCGACATTCTCGTCATTGCCTGGCGTATTGATACGCCTTAACAACTCTGAAACGAGTGATGCGGTATCCGCAGACTGCTCTCGGACTTGCGCCATGAGCTCTATTGCTGCCGTCGTTTCTACAGCGGTCAACGACGGCGGGTCCGGAAACGGCGGCGTTGTGTCCTCTTCTTGTATCGACGGGTCTCCATACACGACGACACGGTAATAGAGTCTTTGCTCACCCTCGGCGCGGCGAATGGCCCAACGCGCGACACGCCCACCATCCGCATAGTCGATGTTGTAACCGTAACCCGCGGAAACCGAATTTTCAGACAACGTGGCAAAACCCGGTGTCAGCGCAGGCAAGTTAAGTTCAGCTTTGATCGGACCGGGACGCGCGTCAAAAGACAAGGTCGCCTCAATGGTCCAGGCCGGCCTTTTCGCATCGGCGGTGAGCGGCAATCCCAGCTGCGTATGCTTGTAGGCGAAAATACCGAGACCGATAGCAGCACATACCGCCGCAAGGGCTTGTACGTAGCGCAGAATCACGAGACACCCTCACGCGACGCCATGATACCCAGCGCATCGCCCATCGCGTGGCCACCGGCCAGGCGCTTTGCAAGCAAGCTGCTGTCGAATAGCCGCATGCCGCGTCTACGCGTGTCTGCTAGCAGGCCCTGCTCTCGCGCAAACAAGCGGTTCAGAAGATCAAGCCCGTAGAGAGTACCCAAGTTATCCGCGGTTCTTCGGCGCCGGTAACGGCGCAACCATGGGGCATCACCAGGATCACCATCACCCAGGTCGCCGATGATTTTGGCGAGCGCCGCAGCGTCGGAAAACCCAAGATTAATACCTTGCCCAGCAAGTGGGTGAATCGCATGCGCCGCATCACCGATCAACACCGCGCGCTCGGAGACAGGGTCCTTCGCGTACTGACTCGATAACGGAAAGCTCACTCGGGGCATCAAGCAACGGAGCGTACCCAATACTTCGTCACTAGCCTCGGTCACGGCGACAGAAAATGCCTCATCATCCATCGCCAGTAGCGCGTTCGCGTCGACAGGTGTTGTACTCCAGACCAGCGACACACGACCACCCGACAGCGGCAAAAGTGCCAACGGGCCCGTCGGCATAAATCGTTGCAACGCACAATCCTCATGAGAGATGTCCGGCATGAGCTGCGTGACGACAGCGACTTGATCATGCGACCAAGCCTTGATCGCGAGACCACAGTGCTTTCTGACACTGCTGCCACGCCCGTCGGCACCAATCAGCAATGAGGCATCATGCATCGCGCCGTCATCAAGCATGACCCGAATTGAGCGCGCATCCGCAGTGACGGATTGTATCGCGCCGGCGACGAATGTGACGTTGTCATTTTCCGCTATGTGCCCGTACAAATGATGCCGCAGCGCGATATTGTCAACGATGACACCCAGTGTTTTTTTGTCCAACTGAGCCGCATTAAAGCTTACGCCTTCACCGCAAGCGGTGGCCGCATCCCAAACACGCATCGACGAAAACGGTTTCGCGTGCGCTGTGGATACGTGGTCCCAAACACCGAGCGACTCGAACCTTGCCACCGATGTTGGCGTCAGCGCTGAGACCCTTTGACCGCAATACGCGTCATCAGGTGCGGGCGGGGAACCTTGCAGATCGATGACACTAATCGTCATGCGCGGCGCGGCGTCAGCAATAAATGCCGCGGCTGCCAGGCCAGACAATCCAGCGCCCGCAATGATGATGTCAGATTCTCGCATCTAAGCGGCTCCTCGACGTTGCCCAAGGGCCATAAAACGCTCGATGTCATCAGCGTCTTTCGGCAGTCCTTTGCTGAGCACATCCGGCCCAGCGCGTGTCACGACTACATCGTCTTCAATACGCACGCCGATACCATGCCAACGCGGATCGACTGGGCTTCCTGGGCTGATGTAAATCCCCGGCTCGACGGTAATGACCATACCCGGCTCAAGTAACCGCCATTCATCGTCGACCTTGTAATCACCGACATCGTGTACATCGATACCGAGCCAATGCCCAGTGCGGTGCATGAAATATCGCTTGTAGGCTTCATCCCGAATGAGCTTATCGAGACGGCCCTCTAACAATCCCAGCCGTTTTAGACCAGAAGTAATCACACGCGTCGCCGCCAAATGAGGTTCGTTCCAATGATTCCCTGCACGTGTGGCATCTATCGCGGCGAGTTGCGCCTCAAGAACGATGTCATACACGGCGCGCTGTGGTTCGCTAAATCGTCCGTTAACAGGAAATGTTCGGGTCACGTCAGACGCGTAGTAGTCGATCTCACAGCCAGCATCGACAAGCACAAGATCACCATCGTTCAATACCGCATCGTTTTGGATGTAATGCAATGTGCAGGCGTTGACACCCCCACCAACGATTGGCGGATAGCTTGGCGCACCGCCATGCAACCTAAATTCATGCAAATACTCAGCTTCGAGCGCATATTCTGGCATACCCGGTTCAACCGCCTGCATGGCACGCTTGTGTGCGGACACAGCGACTTTTGCAGCCTTGCGCATCCTCGCAATTTCGTAGCGGCTCTTGAACAAGCGCATGTCGTGCAAATAGTGATCAAGCGCCACAAACTCAGTCGGTGCATCGATGCCACGAATATTTTGACCGCGTAACGCACACACCCATTCCGTGACCTGGGCATCGAAGTCAGCATACTGCCCCATCGTGTAGAACACACGCTCTGCGTTTTCGAGAAGCCCCGGCAGAATATCGCCAATATCGTCGATCGGAAATGCGTCGTCCGCGCCGTGTTGCTCGCAAACACCGTCGGTCCCTGCGCGAGCGCCATCCCACTGCTCTCGGAGCTGATCACGCTCACGACAGAACACGATAAATTCACCGCGCTTGCGTCCCGGAATAAAGACCGCCACCGCCTGCGGCTCCTCAAAACCCGTCAGATAATAAAAGTCACTATCTTGTCGGTAGCGGTAGTCAACATCTCGACTGCGCACGCGCATTGGGGCAGCCGGAACGATCGCGACGCTTCGCTCCCCCATCATTTTCATTAGTTGACGACGTCTGCGGGAGAATTCTGCCGATACGGACTTAGATCTCATGGATAACGCTTCTTGGTTCAATGCACAGTGGCAGGGCCATCATTGGTTGGATGCCGAAGGGCAGACAGGTTTTCGTAAGCAAGCTGACAGGCGATACGCAAAAACTCGACAAGCTCGGCGTATGCCACCTCCGATTGCTCAAGATCGTCGTGGAGTTCGTCCTCGGTGAGAGAAGCCTGCGTGATTTCAGCGAGGTCTTTTAGCATTTCAGCGAGTGGCTCGGCCTCCAACTGCTCACGCGCCATCGGACCAACCAATGCCGCGCCTTCAGCGAGTCCAGACAAGAAACCTGCGCTCCAATGCACCAGACCATCAACGCGGTCCCGGATATCGTCATCGTCATCTGGCAAACACAGCATTGGCAGTGAGTCTGCTGCCTCAAGGACAGCGATACGTTTGCGTCCCAGCACACGCAGCGGCTCTGCGCGTTCTTGCGTTAGCGCATCCGTAGGTTGTCCGCTGGCGATCAGCTCGCCCAACCAGACTTCAACCGCATCCATTGACAACATTGCCGCAAGACCCGACAACCGTCCGTCTGCCTCGGGCGCGTCAGTCTCAACACTGAACTGGGACAAGAGCTGCTCCATGAGCAGAAAGTCGCTACCGTAATTCTCAGCCATTGCTTCCGAGGACGAGTCAAAAACGCATAATACCACCGCGACAATGGTTTCAGGCGCCCCTGTAACATTGACCGACCCCGCCCAGGACTCTATATTTCCGGTGTGACTAATTTAAACCCACAAATTTTCGACCAAGAATTGCGCCGCCTTGAGGAGCGCATGGACGAGATTGTCAAAATCTGCGAACAACTCAAGGAAGAAAACCGTTCCTTGAAAGAGCGTCAGGACACACTGATTGCTGAGCGCGCAAGCTTGTTACAGAAAAACGAGCTGGTGCGCGGTCGCGTCGAAGCGATGATCGGCCGCCTGAAGGCGATGGAAACCGGCCACTGACCTATTCGGACCATGAGCGGCGATAAGCCCGGGGAACCTCACAATGAGCGATGTATACGCCCACGTCACCGTTCGTATTCTTGAAAAGGAATACAACGTTGCTTGCCCTGTTAACGAGCGCACCGATTTGCTGGATGCTGCAGAGCTTTTGAACAGTCAAATGCGCGAGATTCGTGACTCAGGGAAAGTGGTTGGCCTGGACCGCATTGCCGTGATGGCGGCGTTAAACATGTCGAATGAGCTTCTAAAGTTGCGCACTGCCGAAGAAGCGACGCGCAGTAATGTCGGTACGCGCCTTAAAGCTTTGTCTGAAAGAGCCGACACCGTACTCAACGACACGCAACAATTGGATTTGTGATCCGCTCCCCAATTTTGGGACTGTTTCCGGTAGCAACCCGGTCCGCGCTCGTGTCACAATGAGATCAAGACGTCTCCTGCGATGTTCGATATCGTCCTGGAAACCTCTCGACCCTAATTATCTCACTTTGGGGTCATGCCAACAGGGCAACTGTGTGCTCTACCGATTCGTCGGAAAGCCTGTTTTGCCCCGGTGGACCCCACCTTACTCTCAGGCTCGAGAGTGATGGCCGTAACGGCATAGGCGGGAGGCGTCTTCTTTCTTATGAGTAAGCTTCCCTCATCGCTAGCGCGCCAAAAAGCACTCCTAAAAAGACGCGAGTTATCGAAAACGTCACGTCACCGTAAATCCCTACGACTTTGCCAGCGCCTACTCAATGACCCCACGGTCATTAGCGCGAAGACTATTGCGTGCTATCACGCAATGCATGACGAAGTGGATCTGTCGTTGCTGTATTCAGTCGCCTGGCAACAAAACAAGACAGTACTGTTCCCTGTCGTCAAAAAAAACAGAGCGATGTCATTCGTTAAGGCCGATAAAAAAACGCACTGGAGACGAAACGCCCTTGGCGTTTATGAACCGATCGCCGCAACGAAGCACGGTCACAATCAATACGCGAACCCGCATCGCATCGATATTGTCATTGCGCCACTTAGCGCATTCGATGCGCATTTCGCACGTGTCGGTATGGGTGGTGGTTACTACGATCACTATATGTCGCGACCACAATATGGGCTGCGGCCACGTTTTATCGGCGTAGCATTTGATTGCCAACAAACAACAGCGATCCAACTTCACGAACACGATGTGCCACTCGACGCGATAGCCACAGAGTCGCAACTGAGATTTCGTAAGCGACGCCGCTAAGCGCGTTGTCGCTCAACCTACTGCACCTAAAACCCTTTATTAACACCGTGCGCTGCATTATGAAACTCGTGGCTGATGCTGAAAGCGAATCGCCTG
>JBCAZE010000152.1:0-7371 GCA_039700805.1 Pseudomonadota bacterium
ATGCAGCAATGTCTGATCTTCATACCGATCTTTTGTCGCAGCCACCGCGGCGTCGACAATGCCTGCTACGACGACATTGTTGGCTTTCAAAATGCCAAGCAGTAATGACAAAGCACCAGACTCCAAATACCCCGGCACGACTAAGACGACTTCTGTCGCGTTCTTCGGCACTAAGGCATCGAGCTGCGCGCTCACAAGATCCGCGCGTGTCAACGCGGAGTTCGGTAACGGCTCTGTGGATAGTCGATACCAATAGTCATTGCAGCTTTGGCGTGGGTGCCGACGCGCATCTTTGAACGCATCGCCGCCGACGGCAATGATCTGCCGCCCCTGATAGCGGGCATAGCCCGGCTCAGCAGCGACTTGTTGCCCGCCACTTCGTACGATCAATTCAACGTCATGAATTTGAACAACAACGCGCAACGATGGGTCCTCGCTAGGCATGCTCTGCGTACATGTGAGCGATCAAACGCTCATCGACATAAGCTTCGGTATCGAACACCAGTCGTTCCTGCATCAATTGCAACTGGTGGACTAAGAACATCAAGAAAATGCTGATCATCAGAGAAATAAAGGTTGAGTTGAACGCAACACCAAGACTCTGCGTGACACCCGCAATGTCACCCTGTACGGCTCGATCGGCTTGCGCCAGGGCCTCACCAATGCCTCGAACCGTTCCAATAAAGCCAACAGATGGGATCGCCCATGAGATGTAGCGAATCATCGATAACTCCGACTCCAATTTGTCGGCCTCCGATTCACAAATGGTATGTGTCGATGACGCGACGTCCTGCACGTTGCCGGTAGAACTGAACCGCTGCAAAGCAGCTAGCAATGCGCGTGGTAACAACATGCGTCGCGTCGGCTGATCAAGCGCTTGGATCTGGCGGGAGTATTCACGCGTATCCTCAGGCAGCACCCGCATCCCCTCGGCAACAGCCACCAAGTTGCGTTCCAGCAAGTGCCGCTCTTTAACGATCATCATCGCCTTATATGCCATGATCGCAAGCGCCCACAGCATGAGAATAAAACATGCCTCTTGCTCCAGATCTTTAATCAACACCCAAACAGATCGCTCACGAACGTAGTCTGGGTTTTGCTCGGCCTCTAGGTTCTGCGCCGCAATGACTTCGGCGGCTGCCGGCCGAATCACGGTGACATAGGAGCCATGCACAATGACAATAGCTATCACCAGTGAAAACAGCTGGTAAACAAATTCAACCGGAATATTCTTTTTGTTCATTTAGATATCCACCGGATAGTCTAGGGATTGATCGGCCGAGACGTTTTTGGACGGAATAAAGTCATCATCCTCGTCGCCGTAAATGAGTTCAGCATCAGACAACACTTTCTCCACCTCCGCATCCTCCGCGGCAAGCCCCGCATCGTCTTCCGTGGCAGCCGAATCGTCATTGGATGCGCCCGAATCGTCGCCCGTCACTTGGGCCAGCGCGATACCGCTGAGGACAGCGATAAAAAAAGCCAGAATCAATTGTCGAACACTCATAGCTGCTCCTAACTCGAACTCATTGTGCGTTACGAACGATCCGAAAACCCAGATCGTCGCGCGCATCCGCACCACCTTCGCGATACGCCAGTCGAAGTGCGGACACGTTTGCACTTCTCCAGCTTGCACCGCGAATCGTGTTTTCGCCGCCGCTCTGAGGTCCGCTGTAGTCTATTAATGGACCTTCGACAGACGGATTAATTTCATAAATGTCCTGAACCCATTCGGCGACGTTCCCGTCGAGATCGTAAATTCCAGCTGCGTTCGCCCGAAAACTGCCAACCGGTGAACTTGCTGGGAACGCATCCTTGTACCCTTTGAGTATGTTGGATAACAGCGAGGCAGCGCTGTCGTCAGCGAAATTAGCGGTTTTCTCTGGTGGCGGCATCGCGGCGCCCCAGCCGAATCGTCGCGCACTGCCCTCACGACCAGCGTAACGTGCAAGCCACACCCATTCCGCCTCAGTGGGCAGTCGATAACCATCAACAGGCTCATCGACCGCGGCTAATGAGCCGAACTCGCCGACGTACGCTGGCGTCAGGTTTTCTTTTTCACTAAGCCAGTTGCAATAAGCAGCAGCGTCTTGCCACGTGACGTTGACGACCGGGTTCCTGTCGCCAGCGAGCGCCGGGTAAACGTCACTCCGTGAATCATGATTGCGCCGAAACGCGGCGAACTGCTTGTTCGTGACCTCATGAATCGCGGCATAAAATGGTCGCGTTAGGCGAACATCACGCAGTGCTTCATTGCTCCTGCGATCTGGCTCTCGTCGCGAACTGCCACGCCGGAACGTGCCGGGACGGATGTACCGCATCTTGTGTTCGTTGAACACCGTAATTTCTTGGTCAATTTTCGACAGGCGAATTTGCTCGGGGGTCTTTAACCGCGCATCGACAGTTTGGGAGAAACCGGGTCGGGGCGTTATGCGCGTTTCGAAGTCGACGTAGCCGGGCTTACTCACACGAATGCGCTGCGGTTCCGCCGGTAAGTTCACAACGACGGTACCACTCCCTTGCTCTCGACCGTTGATAAACACCTTCGCATCTGTCGGCACGGTACGAACCGTCACTTCGCCGATCTGCGCTGACAGTCGCAGGTTCAATGCCTCACGGCTTGCTGAAGGTAGTCGAACATTTCGGCTTACTGACCCGTAACCGGTACGAGTGAGTCTCAGCTGATAGTTCTTGTCTGCTTCCAATGCCAGCTGCAGCGGCGTAACCCCTTGATATTGACCGTTCAGCGTGACGCTAGCTGCCGCTGGCACTGACGATACTGTCAGCACGGCATCGGCAGGTTCGAACGTCAGTGGTGCCGCTTCAACATCGGTATTGGCGAAAACAACGTAGGTGCGGCGCACGGGTTTGTAACCATCGAGACGGAAAACGACGTCATGGCGTCCCTCCGCGAGTTCGACGATCGTCGGATTGCCCTCCGCCAACAACTCACCATCATCGGCAGAGTAAACACCGGCGCCCGCTGGGGTCGTCGGCACGCTAACGCGTGCTGAGTTGCGCACCAGCTGAACATCGAGCGTCTGAGTGACACCCCGGCCTTTGACAGCAATTTCGTCAGACCAATCTAAAAAACCCTCCGCGCTAACGGCGACGTCATAACGTCCCGGCATCAACCCTTCAAAGACGGCGGGCAAATCTGTCTCAAATTGATCGCCGGCAGTGTTTGTCAACCGCGCGGTTCCGGCCCCATTGCCGGATACCAGCACACTTCCTGGCAATGGAATTTGTTCGAGTACGACGACACCAAGCGATGCGTCGACATCGATATTGGTCGTCAGGTCTTGATAGCCTTGTGAGCGAAGGCGCACCGTATGAACCCCCGGACGTAGCAACCACCTGCCGGCCACGGGCACCGCAAACCCAGGGCCATCAATGACCACTTGATCTGGTGTGGTCGGCAGCGTGTCGAAGCGCAGCGAAACAGCAGTCGTGAGCCACCACACGACCGCGCCCAGCAAGACCAATGTGCTAACGCCAATCGCAGGCAATAACTTTGAAGGCTTTTTCTCAGGCGCACTGGCAACGTGCGGCTGCCATTCGGCAGCAACCAACTCATCTTGCTCCGCGCCTGTGGTCACCTCTGGTGGCTGCGTTGCAAAGGCACCGCCGCTGCTATCTTGATTCAATACAAGGCTGTCGCCCTCTTGCGTGACTGAAATCTTAAGGCCGAAGACTTCCAATGAATTTCCCGCTTCGAGAAACACATTGCCGGACACGGGCGCCGCATTGACGCTGATCGGTGAGGGCCGGAGTAACGGCTGCAGAAACAACTGGCCTTGCAGACTATCGATCTGTGCCAATGTTTGCCCACCAGGGCCCGCTAAGCGAATATCAGCAGCACTCGTGGTGCCAATCACAACCGGCAATGATGCGAGATCAAAGCGGTTCTCGCTATCACCTGATTTCCAGACGAGACTTTCAGTAGGGTTGTTCATATTGGCGTATCACAGACTACCGTTACCGGTTGCGTTTCACCATCAGAAAGCACCCGAAACTGTACGCGTTTATCGACATAGCCTCGCCGGCGACCAACCGCAGTGTACAAACCCGGTCGCAGTCTAAGTTCGCGTGAGTCAAAGCTGCCGAGTCGCTCGACGCGAAGTACATCGACAGCGGTCATACCATCCGACCGTAGCAGGACAGTTCTTGGCAACGCAGCGGTCTTTAGCAAATCGGTCAAAGAGACAATCTGTTCGCCGAGGCGATCGCCACGTGGGGAGAGAGACTGAAGCTGCGTGAGGAGCGAAGATGCATCGCGTAGCGCTTGTGTGTCGCTCAATCGGTCTGGGTTTGCGAGCACCGCGAGCGTGCGCGTCTCAAGTGCTTGGCGATTACTCACGCGCAAAGCGCCCTGTCTCGCTTGATCGAGGCTCGCATCAATCTCCAAAACTTTCTGATAGAGCGCATCTGCCTGTTGCCACTGTTCACGCGATTCGGAAGCGGTCGCATCCGCCAAGAGATTGTTGATGTTATCAAGGCGCTGAGCGAGCCGGACTTGTAGTAGCCCATCCTTCGGTCCACGATCCTGCGGCTTCAACTGAGCGGCGGCGTTGAATGCCCGGCTGGCATTCGAAAAGCGACCTTCATCAAGTGCGGCAAGACCACGGGACATCGCCTGCTGAAAGTCGATTTCTGCCAAAATGCCACGCACCCGAGTAATCCCCTCTTGCGCGGGCGCCCAGAGACCGTCAAGTGACAACGCGGATTCATAGGCCGCCAAAGCGCCCTGCCAGTCTGACTCGTTCTCAGCGATGGCGCCAAGCGCCATTTGTTTCAACACATCATCAAGCGCATCGGCACGATCAATACCTAGCTGGGCGAGCGCACTACCCGGTGTAATCGCCAATGCCAACGAGAATGCTTGGCGCGCTGCAACAGCATCTTCGTTGAGCAGTGCGGCATCCCCGTCACGCATCGTCGCTTCGAAGACGTCGTTGACGCGTTCAGTCAGCGGCTTCAATAACGCAAGCGATTCACCATAGCGCAGAATCGCTTGGTCGTAGTCACCCGCCAGATAAGCACGATCACCACGCTCGTAAACCTCGCGACCCTCGGTATAGCTCGCACCGGCCCAACGATCGGCGGCGCGTTGCTCTAACACGTTCAATACCGACAACAACTCGCCGAGCACTTCTTCCGCATCGGCCCGCGTCGCAGCACTCTGCGCGCGCGCCGGCGAAGTGGGCGTTGCTTCCTCGGCCGTGGCGTCTTCTACCTCTGGTTCCTCGGCCTTCGCAGGTACCTGAATAGCCTCAGCGTTCGTAACTGCCGTGTCTGCTTTGTCGGGGCCCGCCAACCAACTGAGTCCACCAATGAACACGATCGCAAACAATGCAATCACGACAACCCCAATCAGCAACTGCCGCAAACTAACCCCTGAGGTATCACGCGATAAATCGTTAGGATTTTGTGGTGACTCAAACGCGCCATGCGGCAGCGGCTCGGGAGCGACTTCAGCCCTCGTGGCAGAAGCAGCAGGACGGCGAACATTGATGTCCAGCGCCTGTAAGTCGACTTGCCCGCGTGTCACGCCAGCGGCTGCTAGTGCATCGCGCACTTCGACGAGCGAAGGTCTTTCTGATGTGACATCAAGCGCGCGACGCATCATATCGCTCACAACGAGAGGAATACCCTCTCGCTCAGACCCGGCCGGATCACCGGTTGCCAGCTCAGCCATCACGCGGGCCAATGCGTACACATCGTCGGCGACCGTTGGTTTGTTGCCTGCAATTCGCTCGGGGCTTAAGTAAGCGGGCGTGCCGGAATCCTGAATCGTGTTATCGCCTTCCTGCTCGGCGATGATCGCTGCCCCAAAGTCGGCTAAGTACGCAACGCCGCGTCGATCTAACAAAAAGTTGGAAGGCTTCAGGTCACCGTGAATGATGCCCTTGCGGTGCCAGTAAATGAGCGTGTCGATGATGACCAGCAATGGGCCCGACCATGAATCGAATGATCTTCCGACCAGATCACAGAAATCGGTGCCGTCGATATATTGCATCGAGTAGGCCGGCCTGGCGCCGTCATGCCAACCAAGCGCACGCACGGTATGCGGGTGATTGATCGCCCGGGCGATCTGCCACTCACGCTCAAACGCCGCAGCCAACGGTGGCCGCTCTGCCGCGCTAGCATCGAGGACCTTTAACGCAACGGGGATTCCCGCGCGGTCGTCTTCAGCGAGCCATACTTCGGTATTGGCGCCGACATGCAGTCGCTCGCCCAACAAGTAGCGGCCGGCGAAGCGCGCCTTGTCCTGACCAGAGGTGTCTCGCATTAGCCGGCATCACGCTCGTCGTCAGATGTGCGGCCATTGATGTCGATGCTAGGGTCATCGAGAAAGCCGGTTTCCTGCTCATTGATTTGACGCAATAGTTCTCGCCATTGGTCGTATTGCGCTGCAGCGGTTCCAGACAGTCTGCGTGTCTGGCCGTTGACCTCGACCGTCATATCAGCTGCAGTGGCCCCGAATGATTCTGTCAGTTCTGAGATCGCAAGACGTTGCACGCGCGCTTCAGCTAGCTGCCCGAAGGCACTGAATGCGAGCTCCACACCACTCGCAATCGCATAGTTCTTAAGCGTACTGCGAGTCCGGCGTTGGGTCCCAGAATCACCTGCATCACCACGGTCCATTTGACTGGCCGCCGCGACCGTCGCGACGCCGGCCAGGCCCCGCAAAATCGCTGATCGACGCAGGCGTTGATACTCGAGCTCAGCATCTCGGGACGCCTCTCTCCAGTCTGCATAAGGCAACGCGATGCCGTAATAGAAATTCGCGTAGTGCTCATTCAGAGTATCCTGGAACAACGCGTCGCGGGCTCTAATCTTATCCAGTCGACCGACCATCGGGTCGTCTTCGCTCGGCAAGCGAACAACATCAACATTGCCTCGCTTATCCGTCTCTACATATTCACCAAAAACACTGGGCGCCATGTCCGCATAGAAACGCATGCGTGATGTGCGCCGCAGGCGCTCGATGTCAGCGAGCTCAAGCGTCTGGTAGAACGCAAATAAGTCGTTGGCAAACGCGTTGAAGACATTTTGATAAGGATCGAGTGCCCGGTCGCGCTTCTCGGAATAGTCATTGCGGTCAGTCCGTGTCTTGTAACGTTTACTGAACCAACGTTCGCCAGACGAGTCCGTAGCGGTCAACTGCACCTCGGCTTTATTACCATCCGAATGCCGAATACGGCCCGTGATAGTGATATCGGAAACAACGTCAGCGCCTGGAATCACACGCACCGCACCCCAATGGCCTGTCGTCTGCAACGTGCTCTTCAGGTGGTAAGGGAAATAGCGCGACTCTGCTTTTCGAATATCAGGGTAGACGTCATCCGGCAGTTTTTGCTTTTCCGA